>CAZPSL010000250.1:0-4200 GCA_964589145.1 uncultured Anaerolineales bacterium | reverse complement strand
GCGAGTTGACCGATCGTCCGCTCAATCAATGCAACGACCGCTTCTTCGCCTTGCAGGTAAGCCTCGTGGATCTCTTCGCGGCTTGGCATCACAAATTCGGTCATAGCACTATTTTCCCTGGTTTGTACGATTTTGGCAAGTTGATAAAGCGATATCGGGCTGAGCAGTTATCACCAGGTTACTCAAACTTTCGAGCCTTCGAGCCTTGGTGGTAAACGAAAATGACATGACCGCTTGAGCGTCACCTTTTGGGGGCATTACTCACGCCAAACACAAAACTTTCGAGCCTTTGTGCCTTGGTGGTAAAACAAATCACACCCTATAGTCATGTATCGCTTTCGTTTTGCCCCGGCATTTCCACAATGCGGATGTTGTAAGTGTCAAAGGGCATGGAAACGCGGGCATCATCCAGGGCTTTTTGCAGGGTTGTGTTGACGCGGTCGAACACGCGGTAAGTATCGCGGTACGATGCAATCCACCAGCGGACGCGGAAAATCATCCCCGATTTCCCCATCCTGTGATACAGCACATCCACCGGCTTATCATCCAGCACACCGTCCACCTGGCGCATGGTTTCGATGATAATCTGCCGCACTTTTTCGATGTCTTCCCTGTAACCGATGGTGAGTTCGATCTGGATGCGGTACTGCGGGTCGGGATATGTGTAGTTGACAATTTGTGAACTGCTGATGCTGATATTGGGGACAATCACCATGCGGTTATCGAGCGTGCGGATACGGGTGGAGCGCAGCCCGATGTCTACCACGTCTCCCCAGGTGTCCAGATTCTGGATTTCGATGCGGTCTCCGACCCGAAAAGGCTGGTCAATCATAATCATTACGCCGCTGATGATATTGGCAAGCGAATCCTGTGCTGCCAGGGAAAGCGCCAGCCCGCCGACGCCCAGCGCGGCGATCAGCGCGTTTACATTGATATTGTAAAGCGAGAGCAGCATAATCAGGCTGATGGTCACCAGCAAACCCCGCGCCGCTCGCTGCAACAAAATCAACAGGGTATCTTTTTGGTGAGCGGATGATCCCCGCGGCTCGATTTCGCTGCGATACCACTCTACCACCACGTCCAGAAAGTACCAGGCTGCCACCGTGCCCATGACCAGGTAAACCGCCATGAAAAAACGGCTGACCCACTGCTTGACAAACACATCCAGGAAAGGTAAACGTTGCAGCCCGATTTGCACCCCGATGGCAATGCTCACAACCCGAATCGGCAGCCGGATTTTGCCGATGAACGCGTTGCCGTATTGGGTTTTGACGGTGAGTTTCCCCAGCCCGTAATTGACCAGATGAGAAAGCAGCAGCCCGATAAAAAAAGCCACCAGCACCGAACTCGCCAGATGGAGCCAGTTTTCCACGGTGATGCCCAAAATTGTGGTGCGGTTTAGGCCGGTTTGCCGGGCGATTTCCTCAATGGCAGCAGAGAGCATCCCAGGCGTGGCGGTTGGTTTTGGCGTGTTGGTAGGCAGCAGCAAATCGGTATCTTCCCCGCTTTCCGGCTCTTGCGTCTCTTCTGCGGCGCGTTCAGTTGTGCTGGGGGAGGATGTCGGCGCAGGGGTTTCGGACGGCACGGGAGCGCACGCGGCGAGCACACCGAGCAGCAGCGCGGCCAGCAGCAAAAACAAGATTTTGGTCAAGCGGGGTCTTGCGGCCATGGTGCCCCTATTATACCGCTTCTGTTGCTCCCTTGTTGAGTTCGTTCGCCAGACGGTAGACCTCGCGGCGCTTCCAGCCGGATTGAGCGGCGATCTCGCGGGAGAGGCTGGAAACGGATTCCCCGCGGGCGAGACCGGCCTTCAGGGAATCCCGCACCCGTTCAACGTCCCAGCGGAGGGCTTCCTGAGGGGCACCGTCAACCACAAGGGTGATCTCCCCCTGAAGGCGGCCTCCGTCAAAATGGGCCGCGGCTTCCGAAATCCGCCCCCGAAAAATCTCCTCATACATTTTGGTCATCTCGCGGGCAACGGCAATCCGCCGGTCGCCCAGTTCGGCCTGCAAATCCGCCAGCGATGCCAGCAGGCGGTGCGGCGATTCGAGGAAAACCAGCGTGTACGGCAGCGCGGCGACCTCGGAGAGCGCGCTCCGCCGCTCCCCGCGTTTGCGCGGCAGGTAGCCGAGGTAAAGGAAACGGTCGGTGGGCAGCCCGGAGACCGCCAGCGCGGCGATTGGTGCGCTTGGCCCCGGTACCGGGCTGACATTATGCCCCGCATCCAGGGCAGCCTGCACCAGCAGGTAACCGGGATCGTTGATGCCCGGCATCCCCGCATCGGAGACCAGCGCGACATCTCCCGACGCCAGTTTCGCCAGGATGGGTGCCAGTTTTTTCCCCTTGTTGTGGTCGAAGTAACTGGTGAGCGGGGTTTCAATGCCGAAGTGTTTGAGCAGTTTCCCCGTGTGGCGGGTGTCCTCCGCCGCAATCAGCGATACCTCCCGCAGGACGCGCTCGGCGCGCGGGCTGAGGTCTTCCAGATTGCCGATTGGGGTTGCAACCACGTAGAGGGTGGACATTTACAATCGCCGATTTCTGATTACCGCATGACACTGACCACTAACAACTCCCAACTCCCGACTCCCTACTCCCCCGCCCAGGTCAAAATTGTCAGGTTGAGCACGCTGTTGTCGGCATCCAGCCATTCCAGCCGTGTCCAGCCGAGCAAACCGCCGTTGGTGATGTAGCAGAAGTACGTCCCGGCAGCGTAATCGCCCATATTGAGCGGCAGCGTGCTTTGCCCTGACCCCTGGCATTGCTCGTAGGTCGGCTGTGCGCTGCCGAACAGCCCCAGGGATGCGCCGTCCAGCGGAGTCAGTAAGTGACTGGTATTCTCGTCGAGCGTAATTTGCTGGTATGCCAGGTCCGCACCGGCGGTGTTGAGTTGCAGGGTATCCAGGTCAACGTTGTCGTTGACATGCAGCGTCACCGGCCCGCTGAGCAGCGGTGCGGGTGCGGCCGTTGCGGTTGGTGTAGCCGGTTCGGAAACGACAGCCACTATTTGCACCCAGAATGCCCCTGTTCCATCCGGCCCGATGCCAAACTGCTCACCGCTGGCGTTTTGCAGTTTCCAGTTGCCGCGGTAAGTGCCGGGCTCGAGCGGAGCGGTCATGTTAACGGCAATGTCCACGCTCTGACCGGGAGCGACCGGCTGGTCAATGTAAACGAATTCCGGCGCGCCCATCTGGTCGCCGGAGACGAAAACCGCGGCGTAGTCCGCCGTCCAGTTGCAGGTGCCGGTATTGACCAGCCGCCACACTTTGGTAAAGGTGTTTCCGGCGGGGATTTCGGTGTCATCAGGGATGGTGATATCAATGCTGGGGTAGGCCGCGGCAGCCGAATCGCAGCGGGTTGCCGGAGTGGGGGTGTAAGTGGGCAGGAAAGTGGCGGTCGGCTCCGCTGGTGCGGCGGTCTCGGCGGGCTGCTCCGGGGTGGCGGTGACAGCGGAAGTCGCGGTTGCCAGCGCAAGGTCCGCAGGGAGACTGGTCGCCGTCGGAGGCAGGGGTGTCTGGGCAACCGACTCGGTCAGCCGGGCCTCAACGGTCTGGTAGGCCTGGGTGACATCCAGTTGTCCCGCCGCGTCTCCGCCGCTGGAGGGGAGGTTGCATCCGCCCAGGATGAGCAGGGCGAGAATGGCGAGAAAGGAAAGGGTTTTTGTTTTCATGGTATTGGGGGGAATGTGTGGTCGGCAGATGGTGGCAAGCATGGTTGCGGGTGTGCAGGCCTACCTACAGGCCTACCTAAAGGTACAACAGTGTCTTCTTTGACGCTTGTGAGACATGGAAGGTTCCGCGAGAGCATCCATCCGTTCATCCGTTACCTCATCCGTTGCTCCATCCGCTGCCGCATCCGCTAATCCGTTATGGTATCCGTTGCTCCATCCGTTTATCCGTTACCTCATCCGCTGCTCCATCCGCTGCCGCATCCGCTAATCCGTTATGGTATCCGTTGCTCCATCCGTTTATCTGTTACGCATCCGCTGCTCCATCCGTTCATCCGTTACCTCATCCGCTGCTCCATCCGCTGCCGATTGCACCACGGCTTTTAGAGAGCGCGCCAGTTTGCGGCGCGGCAGGAGCATCCGCCGCTGACAGGTGGTACATTCCAGCCCGATGTCGGCGCCCAGATGGATGACTTTCCACTGGTCCCCGCCGCAGGGATGCTGCTTGCGCAGCCGGAGAATATCGTCCAGGTGAA
>CAZPSL010000249.1:0-15804 GCA_964589145.1 uncultured Anaerolineales bacterium | reverse complement strand
TGACAACCCTTCGTGATGGGTGAGCGACTGTTGTTGAAAAATTAAGCCCCCGTGCTTTGCTCTCCCATCCCCCCTGCATCCCCCCTTCCCCAGGGAAGGGGGGACTGGACTCTTCGGTGTGTGTGCGGCGCACTCCGTGCGCCGCACACACACCTGACCATACACCCCTCCCCAAAATTTCCGCTTTGGTTCCCCTCTCCCTGTGGGAGAGGGGTTAGGGGTGAGGGCGGGAAGGGGCCGGGGGTGGAGGCACACTCCGCCAAGGCAATGCTAATTACTCAATTTCTACATCTTTTGCCTGTACCCCCAACTCCACCCCGCTTTGACAAATACCTGCCGCCGTGCTACAATGCAGGCCGATGTTCGCAGTACAGTTCGACCATTGGGGCGCATCACTAAGTGTGAAATTTTTGCTTTTGCAATTATCCTGATGAAACCTGATGTCCGGCTGGTGCATACCGCCGGGCATTTTTTGTAACGTTTGAACTTTTCTCTCCGGTACGGAGAGTTGTAAACACAAAACCAAATCCCTGCCCGCAGGCGCACCGGCGGCTGACCGTGCGCGCGTGTTGCGCTATTGTCTCTTGCCGCGCGCCTGGGGTGGAAAACGAAAGGTAAAACTATGAAAAACAAACTTCGCATCATTCCCCTGGGAGGCCTGGGGGAGGTCGGAAAGAACATGATGGTGTACGAATACGGCGAGAACATCCTCGTTGTGGATACCGGCATCATGTTTCCCGAAAACGACATGCTGGGGATTGACTACATCATCCCCGATTTTGAATATCTCAAAGATAACGCCGACAAAGTGCGCGGCATTGTCATCACCCACGGGCACGAGGACCATACCGGCGCCATCGCCCACGTCCTGGAATACATCAACGCCCCGATTTACGCCACCCGCCTGACCCGCGGCCTGCTGGAGGTCAAACTCTCCAAGCGCGGGATGCTCAGCAAGGCCAGCCTCAACACCATCGAGGCGGGCGATACCATCAACATCGGACCCTTCACGGTGGAGTTTTTCCACGTCTGCCACTCCATCCCGGATGCAGTCGGCCTGGGGATCACCTCCCCCGTCGGGCTGGTGGTTCACACCGGGGATTACAAGTTCGACTCCACCCCGGTGGACGGCTGGCCCACCGATTTCGCCAAACTGGCGGAGTTTTCCGGGCGCGGCGTGCTCGCCCTTTTGGCGGATTCCACCAACGCCGACAAGCCCGGATGGACCCCATCGGAAAAGGTGATTGATCCCGCCCTCCGCAAGGTTTTTGAGGATGCCCCGGGGCGGGTGATCGTCGCCTCTTTCGCCTCACTGATTTCGCGGATGCAGCAGGTCGCCAGCGCCGCCCAGCGGACGGGGCGCAAACTCGCCTTTGTGGGGATGAGTATGCGCGAAAATTCCAGGATGGCCCGCCAATTGGGGTATCTGAACATCCCGGACGGGCTGGAAGTCCCTCTGGATCAGGCACTCAAGATGAAGGACCGCGAGGTCGTGCTGATGTGTACCGGCTCCCAGGGAGAACCGTCCTCCATCATGGGGCGGCTTTCCAGGGGCACGAACCGCCACTTCGACATCAAGAAGGGCGACACGGTGGTGCTCTCATCCCACCCCATCCCCGGCAACGAGGAAACCGTCCACCGCACCATCAACCGGCTGTTCCAGCGCGGTGCAAACGTGATTTATGAGCCGCTGGAGCAGGTACACGTCTCCGGGCACGCCAGCCAGGAGGAGATCAAGTTGATGATCAACCTGGTCAAGCCGCAGTACCTGATCCCCATCCACGGGGAACTGCGTCACCTGCGGCAGCACGCCGTCCTGGCACAGGAGATCGGCGTCCCGGAGGAGAACATCATGGTGATCGAGAACGGGCAGGTACTCGAACTCTCGGCGGAGGGCGATCTGGAACCGGGCGAGCGCATCCCCGGCGGGTACGTCTTTGTGGACGGTGCCCGCGTGGGCGATGTCGGCCCCAGTGTGGTGCGCGAGCGCGAAGCCCTGGCGCGGGACGGCATTGTGGTCATCAGCCTCGCTCTGGATGACAACGGCCGCTTGATGGACGAGCCGGATATCATCACGCGCGGCTTCATCTACAAGCACAATGCCGATGAACTGCTCGGCGA
The DNA here is from genome assembly GCA_964589145.1 of uncultured Anaerolineales bacterium. Taxonomy (GTDB): domain Bacteria; phylum Chloroflexota; class Anaerolineae; order Anaerolineales; family UBA11858; genus UBA11858. The sequence continues at coordinate 13,683 of CAZPSL010000249.1, read as the reverse complement.
TGTTGCCAGCCTGGTGGTGGATGTGGTGGAAAACAGCAACGGCAACATCCACGACGAGGTGCGCCAGCGGGTGCGCTCGTTCCTTTACAATGAGACCAAACGCCGCCCGCAGATTTTCGTCACCCTGAATTGGGTGTAACGGAGAACAAAACAGGAACAGGGGAGAGAGCAAAGCGAAAAACGGGTGCGGTGGGTTCCGCAATGTTGGTGCAGACCCCAAACGAAAAGGAGTGGCAGTCCTGTCAGGACTGCCACTCCTTGTTGCGGTTAACCGGGACCATGCTCAAAAATGCTTGCTGAACTTGGCGATGATATGCTTTTTGGGTTTGTAACCGGTCATGCGTTCCTTGACCTCGCCATCACGGAATAGCAGCAAACTCGGCACCCCCATCACCATGTATTGCATGGGGATGTTTGGATTGTGGTCAACATCGATTTTGAGAACCTTAACCTGCCCCGCCCACTCATCAGCCAGTTCTGCCACAATGGGGTCAACCATCTTGCAGGGGCCGCACCAGATTGCAGTGAAATCTACCAAAACGGGCAAATCGGCTTCGAGTACCTCGGCCTGGAAAGTTTCATCGGTAACATGCTGAAGTTCGCTCATGGTTGTTCTGCTCCTGTAACGCGCATTGCGGAGTTGAAGACTGGCAGTCCTGTCAGGACTGCCAGTCTTGCGGGTGTTGTTTTGCACAGGCGTAGATGGTACTCACCCCCGGCGAAATCGTCAAGGCTCACCGAGAATCTCGCCCAGGCAGCCCATTTCGGCGAGCGCGGCCAGCACCTTCTCGCCCGCGCCGGGATGCACGATGATCGTCGTCGGGCCGAGGGGATCGCCCAAAAAGCGGGCGGCGCGCGATTTCCGCAGGGCTTGCAGCAACTCCGGAGAACCGAGTCGCAGCACCAGCGCAGGCTGCAAGCGCGCCTCTGTACCGCGCTGCGCCCAGCGGTCAAGAGCCTTGACGATATTGGGCGGCACCCTGCGGGCATGCCGCGCCAGCAGGGTTTGCAGGTGACGGATTTCCAGCCCCTGGCCGCGGGCGCGCTCCAGAGATGCCGGAGTCAGGCGGTAACGGTATTCGTGACGGGTGGCCGGGTCCCAGTGGCAGAAACGGGCGACCTGGTAGCGGACGGCGCGCGGCACCAGAAGCGGGACGCCCACCCGCGCATCCGACCGGACGTGAAAGGGAGCCTCCTCCGCCGGAAATTCAGGGAGGGCCGCCGACCCCAAAAATCCCCCAGCCCAGCGGGAGAAGCGGAAGGCGGCCGCCGCTTCGGGGGGCGAATCCGCCTCGGGGGTTGCCAAATCCAACACACCCAGCCAGTGCAATGGGCCGGTAATCAGGTAGCGGATCAGCGCGCCGTCCACCGCGTCCCAGTGTTCAAAGCCGCGCAAAAATTCCCCGCTGCGGGTATCGCGGATGAACCAGGAATCGTAATCGCCGAGAGGGCGCTGAAAATCGGGGAAGTCGCGGCGCAGGTCGGCGAGAAAGGCGGGTAAACTCCACCAGGTATCGCCGGGGAGGGCGGCGAGCAGGCCGAGCAGGAAGCGGCGGGTGCCGAGCGGGTCGTTGCGCCACTCGCCTTCGGGCTGCAAATGGGGAACAAGGTGCAGGTCGTTGTGGGTGTTGCTCTCCTGCCAGGCACGGAAGAGTTGGCGCAGGGCTGCGCCGCGCGGCGATTCGAGGTGGGCGCGGGCGGCGTCGGGATTAGGAAGCCCGTCGGGGGTGAGCAGATGGGCGGTGTTCAGCAGTTCGGCGGCGAAGGGGAGCAGCGCGGACGGTGCATCGGGGAACTGGCCTTCGGGGTCAATCCCCAGCCGACGGGCCGCCAGCAGGGTGCAGACGTGGTCGAGGAGGCGGTCGTCAGCGGGGCGGGGGTGGGCGCGCTCCTTCGGGGCGGCAGGACGCCCCAAAAGCGGCGATTCCCCTGAATTTCCGGTCTGAACTTCCGCTTCGGGAACGGGTGGAATCAGGGGCAGCAAATCGTCCGGGAGGTAGGCGAATTCCTGAAGGCCGGAGGATGTCTCAAAAAAAGCCCGCGCGATGAAGCCGCGGTACCAGAGCGTCTCGGCAGCGGAGACGGGATGGCGGTCCGGGCGTTCGCGGTCGCGGCGTCCCGGCCCGATGGCGCGCACGTCGCCCCAGGCGCGGGTAAACTGCCCCCAGGGCAGGCGGCCTTCGTGTGCGATGAGAGCAGCAAGGGCACGGCGGGCTTCGTCAGGCAGGGCGGCGTGGATTTCAGCGACGCGCTCCGGCTCCAGCATGGCCTCGGTGAGGCGGGGGAACGCGGTGCGGGCGTCGGGGGCGGTGAGTTCGATGCCCCAATGCTCGGCGAGAATGCGCAGGTGACCGAGGTCGCAGGAGTGAAGGCTTTGGGCGAGGGAGGGCATTTCGATGAGGGTGGGGCGAGGGGCGAGGAGGGTGGGGCGTGGAGGGTGGAGGGAGGAGGGTGGAGACGGGTTGTTCCCAATTCCCAATCCCCAATTCCCAACCCCCCAATCCCCAATCCCCAGCCCCCAATCCCCGATGCCCAACACCCACCTGCCGCTCAGGCCTGGACGGTGATGGCGGCGGGGATGATTTCAACTTCCAGTTGGTGTACGTCGCTGCCGAAACCGGCAAAAATTTCACCGTCGATATGGATGCGGAGCGGGGTATCGGTGCGCAGTTTCAGGCGGCGGAAAGTGCCCATGCGGATTTGCTCGAACCGCCCGTGGGTGCCGTTCATCACTTCGGGGACCAGGCGCAGCATTGTCGGGCGGGAGACCGCGCGGACGGCGGTGTAGTTCAGCAAACCGTCATCGGGAGCGGCCTGCGGGGCGACCCGAAACCCGCCGCCTTCGCGCGGGCCGTTGCAAAGCACCAGCATCATGGTGTCCTCTATCCACTGTTCGGTATCGGTTTCAATTTCCATGCGCAGTGTCTCGTGATTGAGAAGGATGGTTTGCATCACGGCTGCAAAATACATGGAAAAGCCACGCAGCGCCGCCAGGTTACGCGAGCGAATGGTTACTACCGCGTCAAAACCGATGCCGAGGGTGTTGTCCATGAATTCTGTGCGGCCAAGATCATCGGTAATGCGGACGATGTCAATGGAATGCGGCTGCCCTTCGAGAATTTGCCGAAGTGCGCGGGCCGGATCGAGTTCCATGCCAATAGCGTGAGCGAAATCATTACCGGAGCCGAGGGGGATGACGCCCAATCGGGGGCGAATCTCTTTGGAGACTTGCATCAGGCCGTTGACCACCTCGTGGGCGGTGCCGTCTCCTCCGGCGACGATAACCAGGTTGTAGCCGCGTTCGGCGGCCTGCTGTGCCAGTTCGCTGGCGTGGGTGGGGTACACTGTGCCGGACCAGTCTGCCCCACCGTATTCATCCACAATGGGACGCAGGTCTGCTGCGGTTCTCCAGGCGTTGCCGCGGTCGGCGTTGGGGTTGACGATAATTTTTGTATTCATAGCGGAGGCGGCAGTACAATTTGCCCTTCGGAGGGGCTGCCGAGCAGCGTGATGGTATCCGGGGAGGCCGCGGCTTTCCAGGCGGTGAAGGCTGCCGCGAGCGCGTCCAGTTCGCACTGGGTGTGCAGGTCGTCTGTGGGGAGAATGCCATTCAGCAGGCGGTAGCGGGTGATCTCCTCGAAGACGCGCATCGGGTCGGGAATTTGCAGCCCCTGTTCGTAGAGCGCCAGTTGCCGCTGGACGCGTCCCTCGAAGGTTGCTTTGGGGAAGGGCTGACACCCCAGCAAGCGGGTGAATGTGGCGTGGGGGTAAACTTCCAGCCATTGACGGGGGGCATCTTCCAGCGGGTAAGGCTGGTAGCCGAGTTCGGCAAGGCGGTGGTAAATCTCGAAACTGCGGCGCATCCAGGCGGGACAGTTTTCAAGGTTGGCCGGGGTACGCGGGGTGCGGATTCCTTGCTGAAAGAGCAGGTATTCTGCTACCCGGAACCCTTCCCATCGGCCGGGGCGCGGCACAGGGCGCAGCGATTCCCGGATTTGGGGCTGCTTCATCAAGCCCTGGTTGGGGCGCGGCGGCCCGTTGACGGCAACAAACGCGGCCTGCTGCCCGCCGACAAAGGCGGTGACGGTATCCAGGTTGCCTTCGCCCAGGGCGAGCAGTTTCAAATCGCGGTTCAGGGCGGCGTAGGCGATGGGACGGTTCCCCGCAGTGGGGTCAATGCCAATGAAGGTGGTGTGGGTGAAGAGCATGTCTGTGTCAAGTGCTCCTGTGTCAGGGGGTGCGGGTGTCAGGAGGGTGGAGACGCGGCGGAGAGGGAGAACTGGGCGATGGCACCGTTGTCGGTTTCTTCGAGGCGCAGAAGGTTGCCGTGGTGCAGTTCAAGGATTTTCCGGGCGGCGAATCCATACAGGGTCAGGTCGCACTCTGGGGGCGGGGTTTGTTTTTCGCCGCGCGATGTCAGGGTAAAGATTACCTCCGGGGAACGGTGTTCCACCACAATTTCCAGTTTTGATTCTCCCTGGGCAAATTCGTTGACATAGAGCATCCAGTACAGCAATCCCTGGCGGAAGAGGATTTCATCTGCGTTTACTTGAATTTCCGGGGCTGTGAAAGTAATCTCGACCGAATTTTCCTTGTGGTATTTGCGATTCCATTCGGTAACAGCCTGCTGAATGAGGTAATCCGTCGGCAGGGGGGCCAATGCGGGTTTGCGCTCGCCGCGCGTCAGCCGGGATAAATCCACCAGGGCGCCAATCATGGTGAAGGCATACTGTGCGTTGAGGTACACTACGGTGAGGTCCTCACGGGCCTGCTCTGAGATTGGGCCGTCCATGCCTTTGAGTACCAGTTTGAGGAAGCCCAGGGCGCGGTTAAAGGGGGATTTGAGATCATGCGCCTCTTTGGAGATGAAGGCGGTGAGATCAATTTCTTCGGGGATTTGTAGTTTTTGTGTCATTGGTGTTTGCCTGCTTTCTTGCATTTGCTTGCATAATTACCCTGCCCTGATTATACAACAAGTGCCAAAACAAAAATCCCCTCGTTAGTACCAGCGAGGGGATTTGGCGGTGCGTTTTTGTACAGGTTATTCTTGAACCTGAATTACGTTGTAGAAGTAGCACACGGTGGTGTCGCCCTGCGTGATAATCCAGTATTCGCCGAACTGCCCGGCCATGCTGGGAGCGGTCATGGATACGGAGACCTCATAGGTTTCGCCATAGGCCACGTCGTTGTTCAGCGGCATTTCCGTAACTTCGCTGAGCGGCTGATCTGCCTCAGCCCCGATTTTGGAAATCACGGTATCGGTGGTGTTCCAGGTGGTGGAGCCGACATTTTGGACTTCCCAGGTCATCTGGAAGGTTTCGCCAGGATGGAAGGTGGTGAAGTCTGCGGGGGTTTGGGCAACCAGGATGCAGGTGTATGCTCCTTCGGGGGGCGTGCCGGATGGCGGGGGTGCGGGGGCTTCTACAACCGGGACGTTTTCGGTATTGTAGGTGTACACGTAGGCCCCGTTGACCCAGCCCAGACCGTCCGGGGCGTAGGTGGTGCTGATTTGCACCTGCCACCAAAGCCCGTCTGCGCTTTTGCCGGTCACTGTGGATGACGCGCCGGGCGCGGCGACACCCAGAACAGCGTAGTTTGTGCCGGGGCCGCTGCGGATGTTGATGTAATCGGCGGCGACGGCATAGGGGCCGGTGGTGTCCGGCGGGGGTAGTTCCCCGGCCTGGGGCAGGGGCGGGGTTTTGATGGTTGCCAGGTTGTCGGGGACGTTTTCAACGCTTACGAATTCTTTTTGCACCCAGGCGTGCCCTTTGCCGACGGTTTCGGGGTTGGCGCGTACGACCCACCACAGGCCGTCTTCGCTTTCACCGATGAGCAGGCCTTTGGCACCTGACATGGCGATACCGTAGGCCGGGTATTCATTGCCGGGGCCGCTGCGGACGTAGACGGTATCCAGTGCGGTTACGGCGGGGTCGCCGGGCTGCGGGCCGACAAAATCTGCCGCGGGGGGCACCGGCGGAGCAGGCAATACCGGCAGGCCTTCGGCACCGGTGACGTCGGCAAGTTCAGCGTTCACCCAGCCGGTGTTGGGGGCTACCAGCGGAATTTCAACAGCGTAGAACGTGCCGTCTTCGCTGATACCGACCAGTTTGGCATTCTCGCCGCCGCTCATGGCGAGGTAGACCGGATATTGTTGACCGGGGCCGCTGCGAACGTACAGATTCTGTTTTGCGGTCAGCATGGCTTCGCCGGAGGCCGCGGTGGGCAGGATGTCAACGGGGGCTTCCGTTGGCGCTGCGGGCGGCGGGGCTTGCGTTGGCTCCGGGGAGGAGCAGGCTGCCAGCAGGATGGCTGTGACCAGCAGCGTCAGGGCGAGCAGGAGAGCAGTTTTTTTGTTTTTCATGTTGGGTTTCCTTTCCAGTAAAGCGCAAGGGTTTACCTTACCCCCAGAAAGCAGGCGCGCTTTTTACCTGTTTCCGGGGATGTCGAGGGTGTATCATACCCCAGAAGCGGCAATTTGTCACAGCCCCCCATCAAAGGGTGCAGGCAAATGTTGTAGAAATTCCTATGTGTTTCCCTCGCCCCGCACACAAGACTGGCAGTCCTGCCAGGACTGCCAGTCTTCATTTTGTGAACAGGACAGGCACCGAACACCCCGCCCCGCCGGAGGAAGGGCAGAGACATGCGGCTGCCCTATTTCTACATCTTTTGCTTGTAGCACCCCCATCAAACCAAAACCGGACGAAAGTCCCCTATGATTTTGCGGATGCTTTCCGCCTGACGTTCAATGCTCTCGGTTAACCTGAATTGCACTACCGCGCGGTGCAGATTGTGTTCGGGATGCTGCACCTTAAAGTACACGTTCCCTGCCAGGTAGTCCTGGAAAAAGCGCACGCCTAATTCAAATGCCAGCAGACGCACCGCATCGTAGATGTAATCGTAATCGTTTTCGGTGAGGAACTGGTTGGCAACCGAGAGATAGCCTTCCAGAATGGAGCGCGCCAGATCGGTTTCGAAGTGGACGTTGTCAAAATCGGTGGTTTCCTCCCCCAGGGGGTTGCAACTGGAGCGCAGGCAGTCGCCGATGTCGTAGTGAACCAGCCCCGGTTTTACGGTATCCAAATCAATCACGCTGACCGCCTGCCCGGTCTCCTCGGAGATCAGGAAATTGTTGATTTTCGGGTCCCCGTGGATGATTCTCAGGGGCAGTTTCCCACTCTCTTTGGCGGATTCCAGCACAAATGCCAGGCCGCGGTGCCCGGCAATCATCCGGTGACAGTAGCGCACCTCGGGGGAATCCGCGCCTTGGGAGCCGCGTTCCACCAGGGAATCATACCGTTCCAGATAGCCGGGCGTGATATGGTACCCGACCAGCGTGTCGTGCATCTGGGATGGGTCAAGATCACTGATCAAGGTGTGGAATTTCCCCAACGCGTACCCGGCCTCGCGGGCATGGTTTGCGCTTTGTACCGTATCGTAAGAACAGGAATGGTTGACGAAACTGATCGCCCGCCAAAATCCGCCCTGGGCGTCGATGTGGAAGTCCTTGCCCTGATGAGTCGGGCGGATGTAGGGCACATCCCAGCGGCGATGTCCGTTATCGTTGGCGGGGAGTTTGCGCTCCACGTGGGCGGTGTAAACCCGCAGGTTTTCGATGATTAACTTCGGGCGGGTGAAAACGTGCGTGTTGATGCGCTGCAAGATGAACTGGTCGCGCCCGTCGGGGTCTACCGTGACCAGATAGGTATCGTTGATATTGCCGTTGCCGTGCTCGCGCACTTCAGCGACCTGCTGGCGAGGGGTAAATTGCCCCGCAATGTTGTGAACAAGGCTCATACATACTCCAGAGAGTTGAAGATAGAATGTTGCCGGTTGGCGGTACCGCTTCGCCGATTCGCTGATTCGCTGATTCGCTGACTCGCTGACTCGCTGATTCGCCGACTCACATCCTGAGCAGCAGCCGTATCTCCGGCCAGATGAAGGGGATTGCCAGCACGGTTGCAAATCCCAGCACGCCAAGCGAGACGGCCAGCGCGGGCAGCAAAGACATCGAAGCCAGCGGCAGGGCGTTAAGTGCAAAATACACCACCGCCGCGCCGCCTGCGGCCACCAGCACCACCCGCCAGAGCGTGCTGCCCGCCCGTGCCAGGCCGGGAAACTGGCGGTTGAGCAGCCAGATCATCCCCAGGGCTTGCAGGGTGAAGGCCAGCGTGTTTGCCAGTGCAATACCGGCGGCATCCAGATGAAGCACCAGGGCCAGCACAATTGCCAGCGGCACAAAAATTGCCGCTGTTGCCATGATGGTCAGCAGCGGGGTGCGGGCATCCTGACGGGCGTAAAAGGCACGGGCGGTCAACTCCTGAATGGAGTAGCCAATCAGCCCCAGCAGATAGGCCCGCGAAGTCCATATTACCATCTCGGATACGGTTGGGTCAAACCCCAGGATGGGGATCAGCCGGTGGATTCCGGCGATCAAAATCGCGGCCAGAGGGATGGTCATCGCCAAAATCACGCGCAGGGTGACGTTCACCGTGCGCTGGAAGGTATCCCAATCCCCGCGGGCGGCCTGTTCCGACATGGTGGGCAGCAACGCGGTGCCGATGGCGGTGCCGATCAGCGATTCGGGCACCTGGGCAAACAGCCAGCCGTACACCAGTGCGGTAATCGAACCCGCTGCCAGCCGCGATGCGATATTATCCTGGGCGATGAACACCAGTTGAATGAAGAAAACCGTCAGGACACGCGGCCCCAGCAGCCCCAGAACCTGCTGCACTCCCGGATTTTTGAGGTTGATCTTCGGGGCCCAGCGGAACCCGAAGTGAATCAGCCCCGGAATTTGCACCCCGAGAAACAGCGCAGCCCCCAGGATGGTGCCGTACACCAGGCCGTGAATCCCCAGCCCGAAGGCGGGCAGCGTCACCGGCCCGATTTGGAACGGCTGATCCGGCACCAGGACGAGAATCCCCACCAGCGCGCCGATGTCATACATCGCGGGGGCCAGCGCAGGCAGAAAGAAGTGCTGGTTGGCCTGCAATCCGGCAATCGCCAGCCCCGCCAGCGAAAAGAGCATGGTGGCGATCAGGTTCAGGCGCATCAGGTCGGCGACCAGCGATTGCTGCTGCGCCACGAAACCGGGGGCAATTCCCAAACTGGCGGAAACCAGCCAGTCGGCGGCGAGAGCGATGAAAACTGAAAGCCCCAGCGTGACCAGAAACACCAGGTTGGTGATGCGCGAGAACAAATCCCAGGCATCCTGCCGTCCCTTCGTTTCGATGTATTCCGAAAGGACGGGGATGAACGCCAAGGCCAGCGCTCCGCCGGAAATCAGGGCGAAAAGCAAATCGGGGATGTTGTTGGCGGCGTTGAAGGCATCCAGCAGTTCGGGCGTGTCGGAAAAGGTGCGCGAAATCAGCACGTTGCGGATGAAGCCCAGACCTTTTTCCAGGCCGAAGAAAACGGCGATGATGAGTGTTGAGCGGGCGATGTGGCGCATTTTGTCAGTGGTTCAGTGTCACGTGTTCCAGTGTCACGCGGGCTCCTGGGTGATACCCGTCCCCGTGCGGGGCAAGTATAGCACAACAGCGGCCTGTTCCCTGCCGCAGTCATTCGTGGTGTTGACGGCAATCGTAAAGTAGAGCGGATTGACCATCCGCTCGTACGCGCCATCTCCGTCTCTCTATTGCGCAATCGCCATGAAAGGACTATAATCCCGCTCGTTGCTCCTCGCAAGGCAGCGTTCACAATCGCGCTGTTGTGTAAGCCGCTCGCGAAGGTCTCTAATCCGGTAGAGACCTTTTTATTGTGCGAACAAACAGGAAGTGTCTATGTCAAAGAAAACTCGCAATCTCATTTTCATCATTCCCATCGCGCTGGTTGCGATGGTGATCGCCTTCTCCCCGCAGGCTATCCAGATCGGATCACAATCTATTTACACCCATCTGGGGCTGGATTTGGTCGGCGGGGTGCAGGTGCTTTTGGAGGCCGACCTCCCCGAAGATGTGGAGATCAGCCCGGCCTCAATGGGGACGGCCCGCACGATTATCGAGAACCGCGCTAACGGGATGCTGGGCGTCGGCGAGGCCGTTGTCCAGCAGGTTGGCGACCGGCGCATCTCGGTGGAACTGCCCGGCGAAACCGACCCGGCCGCGGCCATCGCTGCCCTGGGCGAAACCGGGCAACTGGAATTTGTGGATATGGGCACCCTCCCCGGTGTTGACCCCCGCACCCTGGTCGGGACGACCATCGTCACCGATTACCCCGTCCCGCCGAAGGATGTCCCCCCCGGAACGACGGTGTACCACACCGTGATGACCGGGCAATCCCTCGAGCAGGTGGGCGTCAGCCAGGAACGCGGCGAATACGAGATTGTCTTCAGTCTGGACAGCGAAGGCACGAAAAAATTCCGCGATTACACAAAAGAAAACGTCGGCAACTACCTGGCGATTGTGCTGGATAAGGAGATCATCTCCATCCCGGTTGTGCGCGTGCCGATTACCAACGGGCAAGGTTCCATCAGCGGCGATTTCACTGCCGAGGAGGCCGGCGCGCTGGTGGTGCAACTGCGCTACGGCGCGCTGCCCATCCCGCTGAAGGTGGTCAACAGCCGCACGATTGGGCCCTCCCTGGGTCAGGACTCGCTCAAGCAAAGCCTGATTGCCGGGTTGATCGGTTTCGGGCTGGTCGCCATCTTCATGGCAATCTACTACCGTCTGCCCGGCCTCATCGCCGACATCGCGCTGGTGATTTACGTCAGCATCACAATCGCGCTCTTCAAACTGATCCCGGTCACCATGTCCCTGCCGGGCATCGCGGGGTTTGTGCTCAGCATCGGGGTCGCGGTGGACGCCAATATCCTGATTTTTGAGCGCATGAAAGAAGAACTGCGCGCCGGGCGGGACCTGGACCACGCCATTGATTTGGGGTGGGACCGCGCCTGGCCCTCCATCCGGGATTCAAACATCTCTACGTTGATCACTTCCGGTATCCTGTTCTGGTTCGGGAGCACCTACGGGGCCAGCATGGTCAAGGGGTTCGCGGTCACCCTCGCTCTGGGGGTCGGAGTCAGCATGTTCACCGCGATTGTGGTCACCCGCTCGCTCCTGCATCTCTTCCTGGATAAAATTCACATCTCAGATCACCGCCAATGGTTTGGCATCAAAGGAGCCTGATCATGGATATTATCGGAAAACGCTATCTGTATTTTGGCATTTCACTTGCCATTATCATCCCCGGCTTTCTCGCGCTGATTTTCTGGGGGCTGCCGCTGGCCGTAGATTTTGTAGGCGGCAGCGTTGTGGAGATTCGCTTCGTCTCCGGGGAGACGCCCACCCTGCAAGCGGTCCGCGATGTTTATGCCGGGTTCGGTTTTGATGATGCTGAACCCCGCACGTCCGGTGACGGTGAGATGATCATCCGCACCCCGCATCTCGATGACGCCACCAACGCCGAGATTCTCGCCGCTTTGGAGGATGCCACCGGCACCCAGGTTGAAATGCTGCAATTCGAGAGCGTCGGTCCGACTATTGGGAAGGAAGTCGCTTTGCGGGCAATCGGCGCGATTGCGCTGGCGGCGGTCGCGATTTTGCTTTACATCTGGTACGCTTTCCGCGGCATCCCCAACGCCTACCGGTACGGTGTGAGCGCAATCATCGCCATGCTGCATGACGTTCTGGTGGTGCTGGGCATTCAATCCATCCTGAGCCACTTCCTGGGCTGGGAGGTCAACGCGCTCTTCCTGACTGCCCTGCTGACCGTGATCAGTTTCTCCGTCCACGACAGCATCGTGGTTTTCGACCGCATCCGCGAAAACTCAAGGCGGATGCGCCGCGTGGATTATGACGATATGGTCAATCAGTCCATTGTGCAAACCATGGCGCGCTCGATCAACACCCAGTTCACCGTCTTTCTGACCTTGCTGGCCCTGCTGCTGTTCGGCGGCAGCACGCTGCGCCACTTCATCGTGATTATGATGGTCGGTCTGTTGAGCGGGACGTACTCGTCCATTTTCAATGCCGCGCCCATCCTGGTCGTCTGGGAAAACCGCGAATGGCATACCTGGTTCCGTCGCGGAGCATCGGCGGCGTAAACTTGCTTTTCTCTGCAAAGGAGTGGCAGTCCTGTCAGGACTGCCACTCCTTTTTGTTGTACGCAAATGTTGTAAAGATGCGGTGTACCCCCCCTGCCCGATTTCTACAACATTTGCCTGCATTCAATCTCAAAAATGCCATCAACAAACGCCCAAAATACGCTATAATCAAAACAAACCCATTTAGCATAGGAGCACATAATGACATCATCTTTCTATTCCCTGTTAATGCAGTCGGAGACCGGCACGGACTGGAACTGGCTGCTGATTTTTGTTGTTGTGGTGGTGATTATCGCCATTGCACTCATCATCCAGACGAAGTTCAGCGCAAAGGATGCGGAAGACCTGGAGCACGCCGCCCATCCCAAGTCAGAAGAAACACCGAAGGCCGCGGCTGAATCCGAACCCGAAACGGAAGTCCGGGCGGAACCGGAAGCGATTCCTGAACCTGAAGGCGAACCGGAACCCGCGGCGGCCCCCGCCGCTCCTCCCCAGCCTGACGATCTCAAGAAAATCGAGGGCATCGGCCCGAAGGTCGCCGGTTTGCTGAACGAAAATGGCATCACCACCTATGCCCAACTTGCAGATACTCCTGTAGAAAAACTTCAGCAAATTCTGGATGATGCCAAACTCCAGATGATGCACCCCGGTTCCTGGCCCGAACAGGCCAAACTGGCCGCAGAGGGCAACTGGGATGCTCTCCAGGAATTGCAGGATAATCTCAAAGGCGGACGGCGGTAGGCAAAGCAAAACACAAAGGACACAAACGGTTAGACCCGTCGCTGAAATGCATTGAAATGTGGTGTTTTGTGCGGGTTTGGCCCGCATAAAACACCACAAACCATCGCGCAGAGCGAAAGTCCTGTTAGTTTGGAATTTGCGCCCCTTCTATGCCCCGGTGGAGGATCCATGACCGATTCCTATTTGCAACAACTGTTGGCTGAAAATGAAAAACTCCTTCTGATCACCCGGCGGCACTGGTTGTTTCTGCTGGGGGAGATTCTCCCTGAACTGCTGCTGATTGTGCTGATTCTGGCTGGTGTAACAACCCTCTGGGCCGCGACGCCCATTTCCGGTTTTTCTGCATTCGGGCTCTTTCTTCTGCTCCTTCCGGTTATCAGCCTGATTCGGGATGTTTTGCTCTGGCGCAGCAACAAGCATGTCGTCACCAGCCGGAGGGTACTTCATATGTCTGGGGTGTGGAGCAAAAACGTGACCGACTCATCACTGGAAAAAGTCAACGATGTCAAAATGGAACAATCCGCACTCGGACGGATGTTCAACTATGGGGATATTGAGATCCTGACCGCCAGCGAAATCGGGGTCAACCGTTTTACGCGCATCGCTAACCCCATCGGGCTGAAAACTGCCATGCTCAACGCCAAAGCCAGTTTGAACAAGGAGGAAACCGCACTCCCGATGGATGTCCCTGCGCTGCTTGCCGAGTTGGGCAGACTCCACAACCAGGGTGTGCTAACCGACGCTGAGTTCAACCGGAAGAAAGCAGAATTGTTGGCAAAGATCTAACGGGTGCAGGCAAAAGATGTAGAAATCAGGCAGCCGCATATCTCTGGCCTGCTCCCGGCAGGGCGGGGTGTTCGGTGCCTGCCCTGTTCGCCAAATGAAGACTGGCAGTCCTG
>CAZPSL010000248.1:0-3312 GCA_964589145.1 uncultured Anaerolineales bacterium | reverse complement strand
CCTAACCCCTCTCCCACAGGGAGAGGGGAACCAAAGCGGAAATTGTGGGGAGGGGCGTGTTCGTCAGGTGTGTGCGCGCCGCACACACACCGAAAAGTCCAATCCCCCCTTCCCTGGGGAGTGCGAAGCCTGCCCGAAGGGTGAGAGGGGACACAGGGGGGATGGGGAGACAGCAGGTTTTCTGCTGCCCGCATCACAGAAAGTGCATAACAGCCTCTGGGACTGTGGTGTTTTGGATGTACGAAACACGCCCAAAACACACAAACATTGATCAGCGCGAAAGTCTTGCTGTCTGCGGGTTGCGGTAGCGCAGCACTTTCCGCAGAGATATTTCCCGCGAACCGGTTCCCCTTATGGCACTGTATCGTCAAATCATTCGCCTGCTCCTTGTTTTCGCTGCTTTGTGGATGTTTTCCTTCTCCGCACAGGCGCAAGAAAGTATCCAACCCGGGCCGACAACGGTGGAATACACGATGGGCGGGCAAATCCACTTCGAGACGCAACTGCCCCCCGACCTCCCGGTGCAGGAGGTTTGGGTGTTTGTGCATCCTCTCAAAAATCCGGGCACGATTGTCGGGCAGGCCACGCTTCAGCCTTCCAACGGTGTTACCTACACCCTCGATCTCGTCGAGCATCCCATCTCTGCCTACGCTACAGTCGAGTTCTGGTACCGCATCACGCTGGAAGACGGCTCCACCCTGGAGACCGGCCCCGAAACCTTTGTTTACGCCGATAACCGTTTCGACTGGCAGACCCTGGAAGCCGCGCCTTTTGAAGTTTTCTGGTACGAAGGGGATACCGCTTTCGGGCAGGAGATTCTGACCGCGGCCCAGGAGGGGATGCAGAAAACCCAGGGGTTTCTCCCCGTCCCTGCGCCGGAGGCGGTCAGCATCTACACTTACGCCGATCCTGCGGATTTGCAAACCGCCCTGCGCCTGACCGGTGAAACCGGCGCGTGGATTGCTGGTCATGCCAGCCCGGAAATTGGTGCGGTGCTGGTGACTCTTGCCCCCGGCCCTGCGCAAAATTACGAAATCAAGCGGCAGGTGCCCCATGAGGTGGCCCATGTGCTGCTTTACGATTGGCTTGGCGACGGCTATTACAATCTGCCTCAATGGCTGCGCGAGGGCATTCCCTCCATATCGGAACTATCTCCCAACCCGGATTATGTTATCCTGCTCAACAAGGCGTATGCTGACGAAACGTTGCTGCCGATGGCTTCGCTGTGCGGGAGTTTTCCGCGGGAAGCCTCCAACTTTTTGCTGGCCTATGCACAATCCACCAGTTTTACCTGGTTTATCTACGAGCAGTATGGGAGTTCAGGGCTGGAATCGCTTACACTGGCCTATGCCGACGGGCTGGGCTGTGAGCAGGGTGCGGAAACCGCGTTTGGCAAATCTCTAACCGAGATTGAGCGCGACTGGCGGCAGGCAACCTTCGGCGAGAACCCGCTTCCCGCCGTGCTGAAAGACTTGGCCCCCTGGCTGCTCCTGATGGCGGTTGTGTTGTTTCCATCTCTGCTGCTTATCATCGGACGGAAAACGGACACCTGATTTCCCAACTTCCAACTCCCAATTTCCAATCCCCCAATCCCCATGACCATCCCCGCTTCACACCCAACACAAGACCGTCTGCACGCTATCATCAAAGGGCATGTGCAGGGCGTGGGATTTCGCTATTTTACCCAGCAGCAGGCGGTGAAACTTGGCCTCACCGGCTGGGTGCGCAACCGCTGGGACGGCACAGTTGAAGTGACCGCCGAGGGAACGCGCGTCCAACTCGAAGCCCTGCTCTCCGCCTTGCGCCGCGGCCCGCGCCCCGGCACCACCCGCGCCGTCAAAGCCGATTGGCTGGCAGCCACGGGGGAATTTCAAAGTTTCCGCATCCGCAGAACGGCGTAGAAAATCTGCGTTGCGGATGAGCCAGATGATGCTGTCGGGAGAACACGAATACATCGGATAGCACAAAGATAATTCGTGCTATTCGCCTCATTCGTGGATAGTCGTGCTTCGAACCAGTTCCCCCACACACTTTATCCGAAATTCAAGTTTGTTCCCCTAAAACCCCAGCCCCCGTTCCTTGAGCGAGACAAACCGCCCCCGCCCGATCACCAGATGGTCGAGCACCTTCACGTCGAGCAGTTTCCCCGCTTCGCGGATCGCCCGCGTGATGGCAACATCCTCCGGGCTGGGAGAGGGGTCGCCGCTGGGGTGGTTATGCACCACGATAATCGCCGCCGCGTTGCTGCGGATGGCTTCCTTGAACACCTCCCCCACCCGTACCTGAGACGAATTGAGCGAGCCGCGGTAAACCGTGCTGATTTTTTGCACCCGGTTGCGGGTATCCAGCAGCAGGACGCGCAGTTCCTCCTGCTCCAGCGCGCTCATCTCGTACTGGACGAGCCTTGCCGCGTCCGCCGGGCTGGTGATGACAGGCTGTTCTTCGGGAGATTCAAGCGTCAGGCGGCGGCCCAGTTCGATAGCGGCCTTGATCTGGGCGGCTTTCGCCTCCCCAATGCCGTGCTGGGCGCAGACTTCCTCAAAGGCGGCACGGTGCAATCCCCCCAGCCCGTTGAAAGTTTGCAGCAGCCGCTGCCCCACCTGGACAGCGTTTTCCCCCCGCACACCGACCCGCAGCAGGATGGCAATCAACTCCGCGTTGGAAAGAGACTGCGGCCCTAAACGTGCCAGCCGTTCGCGCGGACGTTCGCTTTCTGCCAGGTCGGTGATACGGTAAGTGGGCATGATGATACGAGTGTGGCGTACCTTGTACACTTTACATTGTACCCCGTACGCCGCACGATGTACATCATTTTACCTGAATGGGTGCAAGCAAATGTTGTGGAAAGATTGTTATCTACCAACAAGCCGTGGTATTCTGAAGCCCCATCCCCCCTGCATCCCCCCTCACCCTTCGGGCAGGCTTCGCACTCCCCAGGGAAGGGGGGACTGGACTTTTCGGTGTGTGAGCGGCGCACGGAGTGCGCCGCTCACACACCTGACAAACACGCCCCTCCCCAAAATTTCCGCTTTGGTTCCCCTCTCCCTGTGGGAGAGGGGTTAGGGGTGAGGGTAGGGGGGAGGGGCCGGGGGTGGGGGCGATAGAAAAGTTCATAACAGGGTCTAGACAGCAAAAACCCAGGTCAGCAGGCTCATCAGGGCAATCAGGGCAGCGGTGTAGCCCAGCATCTTGCGCATCACCTCGCCCTCACGGCCTGCCATCCCGCCCGTGGAGGCGCCGACGACAACTTTGGTGGGCGCAATCACCGAGCCGAGCGCGCCGCCGGAGGTCTGTGCGGCGAGGATGAACGCC
>CAZPSL010000247.1:0-5982 GCA_964589145.1 uncultured Anaerolineales bacterium | reverse complement strand
ACCAAGGCTAATGCCAGATAGAAGCCCATTTGCTGTAAATTGGCTTGAAAACCATTATGACAAGCCTGAAATCCCGCAAAAAATCCCCAAAAGTACAAATTTTAAGTGCGGAATGTGGGATATAATCAAAGGTGATCAGGTAATCAGGTGATTAGGCGATCAGGTAATCAGGAAACGGATCCCCGATCCCTGATACCCGATACCTGACACCCGTTCACCCATTCCCGCGCCAAAGGTCATTCATGGACACCGTGATTTCGATTTTAGAGTTTGTTTTTGCCATCTCAGTTTTAATTATCCTGCACGAGTTGGGACATTTTGCCGCCTCGCGTTTTTTCAAAATCCCGGTAGATGAATTCGGGCTGGGGTTTCCGCCGCGGGCGTTAGGGCTGTGGCGGCGTCAGGGCTGGATTCGCATCGGGCAGACGAAGGTCATCACCCCGTCAGGGCGGCGCATCCTGCGGGACATTGAACCCGACACCTGGGTGGAGGCACTCGCAGAGCGCTCCGAGGAGGGGACACTTCGGCTCAAGAAAATCCGCGACCTGAACATCGAAACCGAGTTGCTGGTCGCCAGCCAGAAAGAAACCGAGGAGGGCGTTCTCATCCGGGGACAGGTGACCGAATCCGAGATGGGGATGCTCTACAGTTTGAACTGGCTGCCCTTCGGCGGGTTCGTGCGCATCCGCGGGGAAGGCGATCCCGATGTCAAGAGTGGAATCGCCGCTGCCAACCCCTGGGTGCGGATCGCCATCTATTTGGCGGGGCCAATCACAAACCTGCTGATCGGCGCGCTCCTTTACACCTTCATCGCCGCCCAGATCGGCACCCCCGTGGGCGTGGTTGTCGCCGGAGTCTCCGAAGATTCTCCCGCGCAGGAAGTCGGGATGCTCCCCGGTGACGTGATCGAAACGGTCAACGGGCAGGAGATCGTCACCAGCGAAGATGTGCGCCGCATCATCTATGCCAACCTGGGCGTACCGATTGATATGACTCTGCTGCGGGACGGCGAGACGGTGGCGGTTTCGCTGGTGCCGCGTGACCCGCCCCCGCAGGACGGCGCAATCGGTATCCTGATGGGGCCGCTGTACGAGCCGGTCAGCCTGGTGCAGGCACTCCCGATGGGGGTGCGCATGGTGTATGAACAGATTGCCATGTTCGTCACCCTGCCCGCTGCGCTGGTGCAAGGCTCAATTTCCCCGGAGATGGCCCGCCCGGTGGGCTACAAGGGCATGTTTGACATGTACCAGTACATGAGCGAGGAGCCGTCCGGCGTGCCGTCGAGCAGCGTCAACCTGAACGCCATCGGATTCTTCGCCATGATTTCGGTTTCGCTGGGCTTCATCAACCTGCTGCCGATCCCCGCGCTGGACGGCGGGCGCATCCTGTTCGTCCTGCCGGAGATCGTGCTGAGACGTCCGATTCCCATCAAATGGCAGAACGCAGTCAATTTTGTGTTTTTTGTCGGGCTGATTGCCCTGTTCCTTTACATCAACGTGATGGATTTTGTCAACCCGGTGCAGTTTCCGTAGGGGCGTGATTAATCACGCCTACAGCATGATAAACGATGAATCACAATACCGACGATTTCACCCCCCCGAAAAAAATCCCTTTCCAGATAGTGCTGGATGCCCTGCTGGACACCGAAACGACCTTCGCCCCGCTCTACCTGTACCGCTTTTCTGATCTGGAGGCGGAGGAAATCCGCGACCTGGAGCGCATCTGGTCCCGGATTCCCGTCTGGCGGCGCAAGGCCCTGCTGGAAGATCTGGAGCAACTCTTCGGCGATGATTACCTGCTCTCTTTCGAGGCGGTCTGCCGCCTGGGGTTGCGCGACCCGCAGCCGGAAGTGCGCTTTTTGAGCGTGCGCTCGCTTTTCGACTACGACGTCGCCGACCTGATTCCGGAGTTCCTGCGCCTGATGACCGAGGATGAGCACGCCGACGTGCGCGCCGCGGCGGCCTCCGCATTGGGCAAATACGTCTACGAAGGCGAAATCGAGGAACTTGACCCGCAACTCCTGCGCCGCATCGAGGACGCACTGCTGGACGTGCTTCAGGGCAGCGATTCGATGCAGGTGCGCCGCCGCGCCCTGGAAGCGCTGGGCTTCTCCAGCCGGAAGGAAATCCCCGCCCTGATTGAGGAAGCCTTCGACACCAGCCATGCGGATTGGGTGGTCAGCGCGCTGTTTGCCATGGGACGCTCCTACGACAAACGCTGGCGCGAGCCGGTGCTGGAAATGCTCGACCACGACTCGCCCGACATCCGGCTGGAGGCTGCCCGCGCCGCCGGGGAGATTGAACTCCCCGAGGCGCGCGAAGCGTTGATCGAGATGCTCGAAGACGACGACATCAACGTGCGCATGGCTGCTTCCTGGTCGCTCTCGCAGATTGGCGGCAGCGGCGTTCAGCAGGCGTTGACCCGTCAGATGGAAGAATCCGAGGACCCGGAAGAAATTGACCACCTGGAAAACGCCATTGACAACCTGCTCTTCACCGAGGAATTGTCCTTCTTCGACATCATGGACATCCCCGAGGATGGCCTGGAACTGGACTTCGATGAGAGTGAGGACCTCTTCGATTGAATGACCTGCCGGTGCGTGTGGCGTACAGCGTACAGGGCGCAGGGGAGCAGCGTGCAAGCGTGCGCCTCACGTCCATCTGACCGCATGACCCGCTCCCGTAAACTCCCCTCCTGGCTGACCTGGCTTTTCGTTGTTCCCGCGACGCTGGCATCGCTCGCCGGGGCAATCTGGGCCGTGCTCACCTGGTGGAAGCGCCAGTTGCCGCCCGCTCTCCGCCCGGTGCGCCCGCCGGATTTGGGCGAACTCGCGGGCCTCACGGACGAGGAAGCCGCTGCCCGCCGCGTCATTCCCCCCGAAGACGAAGCCAAACAAGCCCGCAAAGCGGTCATCAAAACCATCCTGCGGCGCAACGCGGTTTCCATCTTCAACGTCAGTTTGCTTGCGTTGGCAGCGGTCACGCTCTGGCTGGGGGATACTCTCGGCGCGCTGACCACCCTGGGCGTGATGCTGGCGAACATCGTGGTTAACACCGTCCAGCAGGTCTTCGCGGTCTCCAACGTGGAGAAAATTGCCAAACAGTCCCGCCCGAAGGTCAGCGTGCTGCGCTCCGGCAAGATGAAGAGCGCGCCGGTGGAAGAAATCGTGACCGGGGATGTGGTCATCATCGGGCTGGGGGAGCAGATTCTGACCGAGGGCATCATCCTGCGGGCGGCAGACAACCTGCGGGTAGACCGCTCCGCTTTTGCGGTGACGGATTCAAAACCCAACCGGTATCCCGGCGATAAAATCCAGCCCGGCTGGTTCTGCGTCCAGGGGTGGGCGGCTTACGAAGTGCTCAGCCTGCCCCCGGCGGAACTGCGGAAAATTCAAATCAACGCCGTTCCCCAGTCTGCCGCTGACCTGACCCCGCTGCAAAAAATCATTGACCGCATCCTGCGGATTTTGCTGGGCATCACGGCGATTTTCTTTGTGCTGCTCATCCACAGCGTTTTGCAACTGGACGTGATTCCCCCCGAAGTGGAAAAACTTTATCGGGACACGGCATCCATCATGTTCAGCATGGCGCCCAGCGGGTTGTTCTTCATGATCATCGTGGCCTACAACATGGGGGCGTTCGACATCCTGAAAATCGGTGCGCTGGTACGCGATTCCCGCTCGGTGGAGTCGCTGGCGCAAATCACCACCATCTGCTTTGGCAAAAGCGGCACGCTCACCGGCATCGACGTGCAACTGGAGATGCTGCCCCAGGCTGCCGCGGACGCGCTCGATGAGCACCGCATCCGCCAGATTGTCGGCGATTACGTTCACAGCATCCCCGCTTCCACGGCCGTGCTGGAGGAGATGCGCAAAAATTTCGCGGGCCAGCCGCGCACCATCACCGCGCAGGCGCGCCTGCTACTCACACACGGCTGGACGGCGGTGAACTTCAACGATCCCGATTTGCAGGGGACTTATGTGCTCGGCCTGCCGGATTTGTTCGTTTTGCCCGACCCCGTGCCGGAGGATGAGGAAACCGTCAAAAAGCGGGCGGGGGCGGTGAGGGATTCCGTGGTGCAGAATACCTGGGGACGGGTGCGCTCCCTGTTTCGGCGGGGGAAGCGCGAACCGGAACCGGAGGCGGAATCTGCCCCCGAAAACGGAACCCGCCCCAAAGCCGGGTCCGCCGCGCCCTCCCCGGCTTCAGGGAATCCCGTCAAGGAGGAAAAACCGCACTCCGCGGGCATCTTCTCCCGCATCCGCGGGCGTGTTACCCGCGTTGTCCGCCGCGGCGAAAAACCGGCTTCCGAAAAATCCGCCCCCGACGTTCCCGTTATCGAACCCAAGCGTTTCGTCTTCGCCTACACTCCCGAAGAGCAGCCGCTTTTTGACGAAGATCACGCGCCGACAATGCCCCAAAACCTGACCCCGCTGTGTACGCTGGTGGTCAGCGAGCAGGTGCGCCCCGAAGCGCGGGATGCGGTCAGGGTTTTCGCCGACTCCGGCGTGGCGGTGAAAATCCTCTCGCAGGATGACACCCGCGAGGTGGAAGCCGCCGCCCGTCAACTGGGGCTGGATGCGGAGAAAACGCTCACCGGCGGGCAGATCCGGGCTTTGCGCGGGGACAAGTTGCGCCGGGCGGTGCGGGCGGCGACGATCATCGCACCGGTGACTTCGCAGCAGAAAGGTGAAGTGGTGCGCCTGATGCGGGAGAGCGGCGAGTTCGTCGCCATGACCGGTGCGGAGATGAGCGATGTGCCTGCCATGCGGGATGCCAACCTGAGTGTTGCGGTGCGCGGCGGGGTGCAGGCAGCGATCAGTTTCGCCGATATTGTACTCATCAAGGAATCGCTGCAAGCCCTGCCCCAGGTGCTGCGCCGCGGGCGGATGATTGTCAACGGGCTGCTGGATGTGCTCAAACTCAACCTGGTGCAGGTGGTTTACATTTTCTTCCTGCTGGTAGCAATGGTGATTACCCGCAGCCAGGTTTTCTACTATGACCCTGCGCAGGGCGGGTTGATCGTGTTCTTTGCGATTGTGATCCCTTCCGTCGGGCTGACTTTCTGGGCGTCCCGCAGCCCGGTCTCCCCCGACCGGATGCTGCCGGATTTGTTGAAGTTTATCCTGCCCGTGGGGCTGACCAGCGCGCTGGCGAGTTTGTTCATCTTTTACGTTTTTCGGGAGCGCACGGGCAACGCGGTTTACGCACAACTGGGTGTGACCTATGTGCTCTCGCTGGCGGGGATGATCACGGTGCTGTTTGTCCGTCCGCCGAACCGCTTTTGGGGCGGTGGCAGCAAAGTGGATGGCGACCTGCGTTTTGTGGTGATGCTGGTGGTGATGGTCGCACTGTACATCATGGTGTTGTTCATCCCGCTGGCGCAGAAACTGCTCAAAGTTGCTCCGCTGGCGCGCCCGCAGGATTATCAGATTGTCGCCGGTGTAACGCTGGCCTGGATTCTGGCAACGCGGACGCTCTGGCTGCTGCCGTGGCTGCGCTGGAAAGCGCGGTGACAGTGGGCAAGCAGGTTTGCATGTTTGCATGTTGGCAGGTTTGCGTCCCCCAGTCCCCAATCCCCAGTCCCCGACCCCTTTCCTCCCATGAAAATTCTCCACGAACACAAATTTCAGGCGCATCTGGCTGCCTTCTCGTTGATGATCCTCGCCTCGGTGGGGATGCTGCTCGCGCTCCCGTCGGGGAACGGCGCGGTCATCTGGGGGCTGGTTGCCCTTTTCGCCGCGGGGAATCTCCTGGCGGTGCTGACGAAGTGAGGCGGCGGTCTGATAGGAACTGACAGCCATCACGGAGATAATCAGGAAAGCCGGAAGGGAGTGGAGAGTGGAGAGTCGTTAGTCCCCAGCCCCCAATCCCCAATCCCCCATCCCCCGCCCCCCAACCCCCATCCCCCCTCCCCCCCCCCCCCCCCCCCCACCCCCACCCCCCCCCCCCCCCCCCCCCCCCCCCCCCCCCCCCCCCCCCC
>CAZPSL010000246.1:0-9561 GCA_964589145.1 uncultured Anaerolineales bacterium | reverse complement strand
CGTCAGCAGGCGATGGCACCCATTCTGCGAGCGCAGATGTGGCGCGGGGCGGAACACAACTTCAAATGGGTGACCACGCTCTTCCCGACTCAGGCTTACGCCGACGCCGCGGGGATGCCGCTGGAGGAATATCAGGATTTTGTGTACCGCGCCTGCTTTGCCGATGCTGAAACCGAGGACCCCGTGGCGAAGTGGCGGGAGTTCCAGACCAGGCAGGCGGAGTACATCGAGCGCATCGAGGGGCACGACCGGGTGGAAGTGCGCGGCCCCAACGTGGATTTGGTTCTGTCCATCAAGGGACGGCGGTTCCGCAACAGTTACGGACGCCATAACATGCCCGACGGGGAAATCTACACCGGTCCGGTAGAGGATTCCGTCAACGGGTGGGTGCGTTTCACTTACCCCGCCATCATCCACGGGCGTGTGGTCGAGGGCGTGGAACTGACCTTCAAAAAAGGCAAGGTCATCAAAGCAACAGCGAAAACCAACGAGGATTTTCTCCACGAGATGTTGAACGTGGACAAAGGGGCGAAATACGTCGGCGAATGGGCGGTGGGCACCAATTTCAATATTGACCGCTTCACCGGACACATCCTGTTTGACGAGAAAATCGGCGGCTCGTTCCACATGGCGCTGGGCGCGGGCTACCCGGAGACGGGCAGCGTCAACCGCTCGATCATCCACTGGGATATGATCTGCGACATGCGCGAGGATTCGGTCATCATGGTGGATGGGGAGTTGGTGTATCGTAACGGCGAATTTGTGCTGTAGGAGGATGCGCCGACTCTGCTCAGGCCCAGGGGCACAGCCGCTTTTCCAGCCAGTCTACGCCAAAATAGAGTCCCAAACCGAGCAGGCTCATCGCCAGAATGCCCGCGTACATGGCAGGGTAGTTGAACAGCGTACTCCCATTGAGGTAGATGTAGTATCCCAACCCCTTTTGCGTGGCGAACAGTTCGGCAATGTAGAGCACCGCCACCGCTGTGCCCACCGACTGTCGCAGCGCGGTCAGGATGGCAGGCAAACTGGCGGGCAGGTACACAAAGCGGAACAACGCCCGCCGCCCCGCGCCCAGGCTGCGCACGCTCTGGAGCAACTGCGGCGGGATGCCGGCGGCCTGATCGCGCACCAGCACCAAAATCTGGAAGAACAGGATGATGAAGATGATCGCGATCTTCGCCAAATCGCCGACTCCGAAAATCAGCATCAGCACCGGCACCAGCACCACCTTCGGGATGGGGTACAGAAGGTACACAATGGGGGAGAAAATCGCATCTACCCGTTTCGATTGCCCCATCACCAGCCCTGCGGGCACGGCGAGCGCGATCGCCAGCGCCGTGCTGGCAACTACCCGCCACAAACTCGCCGCCAGATGCGCCAGCAGCCCGTTCCCCAGTTCGGCAACAAAGGTTTGCAGCACCGCTGCCGGGCCGGGCAGGATGGGTTTGTCCAGCAGCCAGGCCAGCAGTTGCCAGGCAATCAGCAGCCCCAGCGTGGAAAACAGCAAATCGCGGCGTTTCATCGTTCCCAATCCACCGTGCGCAGCATCTCCATCGCCGCGTAATGGGTCAAATCCAGTTGCAGGGGCGTGAGGGAGACGTACCCCGCCTTGACCGCCCCGAAATCGGTGCCGTCCTCCGGGATGCCGACAGGCGGCTTGCCGCCGATCCAGTAGTAGGGCTTCCCGCGCGGGTCAATCCGGCGGTCGAGGGCGTCGCGGTAGACGCGCAATCCCTGACGGGTGACGCGGATGCCCTTGATCTGGTCGTCGGGGAGGTAGGGGACGTTGAGGTTGATCACCGTCTCCGAGGGGAAGCCGCGTTCCCACAGGGCAGCGACCACCTTCCGGGTCGCGCGGGCTGCCGGGCCGTACGCCAGAGGCCCGCGGTGTCCTTCCGGGGAATCCAGTGAAACCGCGACCCCCGGTATCCCCCCGATGACCGCCTCCATCGCCGCGGTCACCGTCCCGGAGTAGGTCACATCGTGCCCGATATTGGCATTGGGGTTGATGCCGGAAACCACCAGATCGATCTTCTCCTCGATGAAGCCGAGCAGCGCCAGTGCCACGCAGTCGGAGGGTGCGCCGTCGCTGGCGTAAGCGGGGGTGCCGTCCGCCAGTGCGGTTTCCTGGATGCGCATCGGGCGGTGCATGGTTTTGACGTGCCCGGAGGCCGACCAATTACGGTCGGGCGCCAGGATGGTGATTTTGCCGAGCGGGCGCAATGCCTGCGCCAGTGCGAGCAGGCCGGGGGCATCTACGCCGTCGTCGTTGGTGAGAAGTATGTGGTGCATGGGCTAATTTTTTAGGGGCAATTATCTGTTATCTGCATCGCAGAAAGTGCATAACCGTCTCTGAAACGCAAGTTGCCGCCGGCATGGTGAGGGAAACCGGCGGCAACTATCGCCAAAGGAGGAAACAACGATGAATTGAGGATGTATATCCCCTATTCATCCCGAATCTTACCATTCACGGTAGAAACCGTCTCTGCCAAAGGTCACGAATTGGGTGTGACGTTTTTCACTATCGGGGGGGCAGGAGAGTCGCCGTAGCAGTGCCGGCCCTCCTGTGGAGTTACGTTGCAATGGGTAAAGTAAACCAAAAGGTGCTTCCCTCGTTCAATACGCTGTAAAAGCCAATTTCTCCTCCCATGATTTCAACCAGTTTTTTCGTGACGTTTAGCCCCAGCCCCCAGCCGTTTTGTTCGCGGATTTCTGGCGCTTCGGAGCGGAAAAACTGTGTGAACAGTTTGGCCTGATCTTCCGGGCTAATGCCGAAGCCGGTATCGGCCACTTCGATTCGCACCATTTTCCCGGAACGGGCTGCCCGAATTGTGATTTTGCCGCCTTCAGGAGTGTACTTCCAGGCGTTGCTGACCAGATTGGTGAGTACCTGAACCAGCCGGTTAGGGTCGGCGTACACAGGGGGCAGTTCATCCGGAACCTCTGCAATGAGGGTCTGTTTTTTCTCTTCCATTTTGTGCCGGAGGCTGTCCATTGTTTCCTGGATGTATTGATGCACATCCAGAGAGACGGGTTCCAGTTTGAGTTTGCCGCGCTCGATGCGAGAGATGTCTGAAAGGTCAGAAATCAGAGCGGACATACGTTCTACATTGTTGCGGATTACATCCAGGAAGTTGCGCTGCTGGTCGTTAATCTCGCCAACAATACCCTGACGAATCAGGTCGGTGTAGCCTTTGATAGAAGTGAGCGGGATGCGCAGTTCGTGTGTAACGATGGCAACAAATTGGGATTTTGATTCGTTTGCCTGCTGAACAGCCTGATACAGGTGGGCATTGGCAATTGCGGCAGCAGCCCGACCGGAGAGACGGGTTAGAAACTCCTGAGCATTTGGGGGGAATTCGGTTTTGCGCGAGACAATGATTGCCCCCATCGTCTCTTCTCCGTGGATGAGGGGTGCAATCAGGTAGTACGTTCCGCCGATGGCAATTCCTTGTGGTGCGGTATGCCCGTCCAGTATGTTGGAAATGTCAAAATCCGGTGGCTGGCCTGTTTCCCCGGAGTCTCCGGTGGGGCCCGACAGGGTGCTGCCCTCCTCGCCCCGCAGGGAGATCCAGCATTCGTTTGCGCCGGTGCCTCTGATAGCCCAACGGCGGGAAATTTCCAGGGCACGGTTCAGGTCAAGACGGGCGTTCAGTTCTCGGTCAATGCGGCTGAGGATTTCCAGTTCGGTTACTCGCTCGGCCAATGCCTTGTCGGTGTGGGTGTAGAGACGGGCGTTCTGGATAGCAACCGCGGCCTGGGAGGCGAACGCGTTGAGCAAATCAAGGTCGGAGTTTGTGAAGATGCCTGCCTGTGCCCGATTTTCGACATAAATGACGCCGATGATTTTGTTGTTGGCTCGCAGCGGGGCGCACATGATCGATTTCAGTGCGTGGAACACCACCGATTCCTGCCCGGCAAAGCGCGGGTCGGTTTGTGCATTGGTTGTTACAACTCCGATCCCGGTATCCAGCACAGACTGGATCACTGTGCGGCTGACCTCCATATCTTCACTTTGCAGGTTTTCGCGGGCGATATTGCGCGCTGCGCGCAATTTCATCTCGCCTGTGGCAGGGTCAACCAGGGTTAGAAAACCGCGTTCTGCACCCGTTAATTCGATGATGGCATCCATTACCTGGGGAAGTACTTCGTCCAGGTTGAGCGTCATCCCCAGGCTTTGAGAGACGCTGTACAGCCCGGCCAGTCTGTCTTTTTCAGGTTCCTTATTCAAAGACCGGGAAAGTTTTGTCAGTTCCTGGCGCGCTTTCTGAATGACAATGCGCGTCTGTACCGGCAGGGTTTGTTTGGAGAGTTGTTCGAGAGTCTCGTTCAACTCCTTCAAGGTTTCAAGGTGGGGAGAAGTGCTCATTTTAGAGGTATTCCGTATCGATCTCTTTGGCGCAACGCACAAACTCCAGCACGGTAGGGACATTGCGCATCATATAACCCATATTGCCTTTCACTTTCAGTTTGCGGGTGATCATGGCCTGCATCGGGTCAAGTTGACCTTTGAGAATACGCACGAAATTCTGGTAGGTGGAGCGCAGCACAAAAGCCGGTTTGAGTTTTGCAAGTTGGGCTTCACTTTCAATCACGAATGCATCGCGGCATTTCCCGTGCCACAAATCGAGGTAGAAAATCTGCGGTTCGGGGGGGGTTCCTCCATTTTCGACGTAAAAGACAATTTCGCCTTCCCATTTATTCGCGGTTTTAGCGTATTCTTCATCGCTGTTGATTTTGTCTTTCAATGCCTGAAGCCATTCTTCACTGGGGAATTTGTAAGCCATGATTCAACTCCTCGCTTTGGGCCCCGGGTAAAGGGGAGTACTATTCGAAATTGTAATGCTTGCGGATATTTTTGGTGATTTTCCAGGTACAGGATAGCCCGCTGGGAAACGTGACCAGATCGCCAGGGCGGACCGTAACCGGTTCCCCGCCCTCTGGAGTGACAGTCACTTCCCCGTCAAGAATATAGCAGACCTCGGTTGTGCTGTACGTCCAGGGAAATTCGGAAACCTCCTTTTCCCAGATAGGCCAATTGCTGACTCCCAGTTTATCCAGTTCGCTTTGCGCAGGGTTGTGAACAACTTTAATTTTCATCAATGCCTCCATGCGAAATCACACTTTCGTAATACCGCATTATACCCTGTTCTCTTGTTCCGCCTGATAGTAAAAACCGCACAAATCCCGAAGCGGACAAATGCCGCATTGTGGTTTGCGAGCCTTGCAGATCTCCCGCCCCAGGCGGATGATATTGAGATGGGCTGCGTAGTATGTTTCCGGCGGGAATTGTTTGGCGAGGTAGACGTGCGCTTGCTCGGCGTTCATCTTGGCAGGGCGCAGCCCCAGCCGTCCGGTCACGCGGTGGATGTGGGTGTCCACCGGGAAGGCGGGTTTACCCAGCGAGAACAGCAGCACGATGCTGGCGGTTTTCGGCCCCACGCCTTTGAACCGGGTCAGCCAGGCCATCGCCTCCTCGACGCTGTATGCCTCCAGAAAATGCAAATCCAGTTCGCCGCGCTCCTCGGTGATGCCGCGCAGCACGGCCTGGATGCGCGGCCCCTTCTGGTTTGCCAGCCCAGCCGGGCGGATGGCTGCGATAACTTCATCTTCGGGCGCATCGCGCACTGCATCCCAGGTGGAAAAGCGTTCCCGCAGGGCGGCAAACGCCCGGTCGCGGTTATTATCGTTGGTGTTCTGCGAGAGAATGGTCGAAACCAACTCGTCCAGCGGGGGCAGCGGGTTGCGCCAGACGGGTTGGCCGTATACTTCCAGCAGCCGTTGATGGACTTTTTCGGCTTTGTTCATTTACTGGTTTCCTGGCCTTCTGGCAGGTAGTGGCGGCGGTAGTAGCGGTCCAGCCCGTACCGCAGTCGCTGGGCATAACTGTTGCGCAGGGCGGGGTCAAAATTAATCTTTCCCAGGTAGGGGTCAATCAGGGCTTCCGTGTCTTCCGGTGGGGCGCCGCGCGCAGCCAGCGATTCCAGACGGCGGTGCAGCCAGCGGAAATGTTCATGCTGCTCGCGTACATACTCAATGCCCACCGGCCCGCCGCGCCCGCTGACAAAAGTGTACTCGCGATAGCGCGGCACGCGTAATTCGCTGATGGCCGCAATCCATTGCGGCAGGCTGCTTGTTGCCAGGAAGGGAGGCTGTTCAACCAGGATGGTATCACCGAGAAAGAGCACTTTTTCATCGGGGATAATTATCCAGGATGCACCAGGGTCCGGGCCGGGATGATGTTCAATGATGATGCCGCTTCCTCCCCAGTGGAGTTTCATTTGCTGGCTGAAAGTGATATTGGGCGGAAACCAGCGCGTGCCGCTTACTTCGGGGTAGTGTTCCCATTCGGAACTGCTCCCGGTGGGCTGTCCCTTGAAAACGGCCGTGTAACTTTTGATGGTATTGAGTACCTCTCGGTGTGTCAGGAGAGTACATTCCATGTAACGGGTGCCGATAATTCGGTCGGTGTGTGCATCCAGGCTGATCAACATGCGGTGTGCGCCACGGCTTTTGGTTAGCAGTGCAGATTTCCAGGCACGGGCATCTTCCGCGCGCAGCGGCGCATCAACAATCAGCGTGCCGCCGGGCAGAATCACTGCACCCAGTGTTACACCGGGATAATCCGTTTCGTAAAAGATATTTTCTGTAACAGGTTGCATTGGAGTTCTCCAATTTGGGCTTCATGCAGCGAGCAGCAATCTGACCGCTCGGCCCCTATTCGAAACAACACTCCGCAGCAAGCCTTGCGCGTTTCTGGCTGCTGCGATTTTGTTTCCCTTGCTCCGCCTCTTCTATTTTTGGGCCGATTGGCCTGGTTTGCCTTCATCTTCTCCAATCGGCAGGGTAAACACGAACCGCACACCGGTGGTCGGTGCATCTTCAATCCAGATGCGCCCGCTGTGTCCTTCAACTGCCAGGCGGCAGTAGGCCAGCCCCAGCCCAAACCCGCCCGGCCCATCTTTGCCGTGCAGCCGGGTGTATTTATCGAAAATGCTCTCGCGTTTCTCCTTCGGAATTCCGGGGCCGGAATCTTCCACCCACATGCGGACATAGCCTCCATCCAGTGCGGCACCAACCCGAATGATGCCTCGCGGCGGCGTGAACTTGACCGCGTTTTCTGTCAGGTTAATCAGCACCCGCCGGATCATATCGCCATCAATCATTACAGTGGGCAGGTTGTCGTCCGCATCGGCGAAGATCTGCTGATTCTTGTTGCGGGCAATCGGAGAAACCGCGTCCAGCGTGTCTTGGATCAACTGCCTGGGCTGGATGGCCTGCAAATTGACAATTGGCTGCCCGGCTTCCAGACGGTTGATATCCAGCAGGGAGTTGGTCAGCCGCTGGATGCGTTCGGTGGAACGTACGGCAATTTTGAACAGCGATTGGATGGCAGGGTTGCCCTCATCCAGCGTAAGCATATTTTCCAGCACATCCAGGCTGGAAATTACGTTTGAAAGCGGGGAGCGCAAATCGTGGTAGATGGAAGAGAGCAAATCATCCCGCAACTGATCCAGTTCGCGCCGCTCGGTAATATCGCGGAAGACCCACTGAATGCAGGAGATTTCATCAACCGAAATGGCGTGAACGCGCACTTCCACGGGAATCTCGACGCCGCCCTGAGTGCGGATTGCACTCTCGTAGGTGATCGTCTCCCCGGATTTGAGCGCGTCAAACCTGTGCCCCAGGCGGCTGCGGTCCATCTCATGGATTTGGTCAACCATCAAGTGCGGCAGCGTCTTGCGGGAATAACCGGTGAGTTGGGCCGCGGCGCGGTTGGCTTCCAAAATCAGCCCTTGCCAATCGGTAATCAACATGCTGTTGATATTATCCTCAAACAGGTCGCGGTAGCGTTGGTGCGCCGAGTCCAGCGCACTGTACTGCTGTGCGTGGCGGATGGCAGACCCGGCCAGGCTGCCGATGCCGGTCAGAACCAGCAGCGCATCTGAGTCGAAGTGTCCCTTGAGCGGGTTAATTGCCTCCAGCACGCCAATAATTTCGCCCTGCAAGCGGATGGGCGCGCAGGCGATGGCACGGGTGCGAAAGCCGGTACTCTGGTCAATTTTGGCGTAAAAGCGGGGATCTTCCGCCGTGTTTTGCACCACCACCCCCTGGCCTTCCTGCGCCACCCAGCCAGCGATGCCCTGCCCCAGTTTCAGCCGGGTGCTGGTTACATTGTGTTTTCTGCCCGAAGTAGATGCCTTGTATTCGATAAACTCGTGCTGCGAGTCGATCAGCGCCAGCGAAACGGCTTCCACCCGCAGTGCCTGACTGCTCTGATCCAGGATCTGCTGCAATACCTCAGCCAGGTTCAGGGATGCTGTGATGGCGGTTGCACTCTCGGCGAGTGCGGTCATCACCCGCGCCTGCCGCTGGCTTTCCGCGTACAGGCAGGCATTCAACACCGCGACGGAGGCCTGATTTGCAATGGCCTGAATCAATTCCAGATGATCCAGGTTGAAATAGTTAGGCTGAACATGCGCCAGGGTGATTACGCCAATCACTTGCTCGCGGGCGGTAAGCGGCACGCTGACAACGGATTTGGCCTGATTTGATTCATCCCCGTTTTCGGCACGGCGTACCCAGCGTTCATCCCGGCTGCTATCGGGTATCAGCACTGCCTGCCGCTGTCGCATTACCCAGCCGGCGAGCCCTTTCTCCAGAAGGACCTCCAGCGATTCAGACGATTGTTCTACAACGCGGGTTTCGTGAACGATAGCGGAAGAGAGCAGACTTCCGCTGTCATCCAGCGCAAAAATGCTGCCGCTTTGTGCCCCCAGGCTGCGCATGGAAAGCAGTAAAACCTGCTGGAGCACGGTCGGCAAATCCAGCGTTGAGGCAATTTCGCGGCTGATGTGGTACAGTAACTCCAGCGAGGCGCGTGAGCGTTCGCGGAGGGCGGCGGGGGTTAAGGTGTTGTCTGTTTGCACGAGAACAAGTATAGCATAATTGTGACGTATCAAGACATCGTTCCGGGAAAGAGCACCTTAACAGCCGAAGAAAGTCTCAAGACATCGTTCCACAGGAGGACGAGACGAGCGGCTCCGGTTCGCAGCAGGTTCGCCCGCTGATTGCGCACATCAGGGCCGGGGAACACCGGTTCTGAAAGCGGGAAGTTGTGTGCCGCCAGACAGTTCCGGGAGACTGCATCCGGAGCGGTGTCAAAGACCAACAACCGGGCACTGCGAGGGCGAAGTACCAGCGTGACCCACACACCCTGACCGGGGTCTGCCCGGGGAACATTCCAGTCCACATTGAGAACGGAGACGGTCCGGTTTTCCTGCACCTTGCGGATGAAATGTACCCGTCCGGCGTACAGGGGACGCCGCTCGGCAGTGGGTTGCAGACCTTTGGGAAGGCGGCGGGGGCGCTCGCAGCACCCGCCCCATGGTTGCTCTGCTGGGTAAGGGGTGCAGCCCCTGCTCTTTCAGATCAAATGAGATGGCACTATTAGACCCGATTTCCGGCACGATGTCCTGAGACTTACAAATCGTCTCCTTTTTCGTTACCCCAGGGTGCGGAATGTGGGAAACGGCCCGCGCGGGTCGAATTGTGAAACAC
>CAZPSL010000245.1:0-4757 GCA_964589145.1 uncultured Anaerolineales bacterium | reverse complement strand
GTACCGGCATCCCCCCAGGCCAGTTCTTCAATCGCAATCGCCGCGCTGATCGCATCCACGCCGCTGCCGCCGTATTCCTCCGGGATGTGCGTGCCCAAAATGCCCATCGGCCCCATCTTGCGGATGGCGGGCCAGTTGAGTTCCTCGGCTTCGCTATATTCTGCGGCTTGCGGTTTGACTTCCCTGGCGACAAAATCGTGGACGGCGTTCTTCCACATGCGTTGTTCTTCCGTAAGATTGAAATCCATATCGGCTCCTGCTGCAAGTTTGAATTTGAAGTGAGAAACTGGAAAGTTAAGCGTGTGCGGCGGACGGGATTTGTGGGCCTCAGGCCCCTTCGACTTCCACCAGCAACCGGCCATAGTTGCGCCACCGCCGCCGAAAGAGATCATCCGGCACCCAGGAGATAGTCTTTTCGGGATTTTGGGGATTCGCGAAGCCCCAGCCCCGGGTCTCATCCCAGGCAACCAATGGCATAAAATGCGCCCAGGTTTTAGGCCGCCATTCCCCGATAATTGGAATCAGAACATGCCCGTTCGCCAGAGCGGGGCGCAGATACTCCGGCGGAGTCCGCACCCGCCAGCGTGCCGCGAAACCGTATTCCCGCAGCACATCCGCCACCCCCCACGGGAATGTTGCCCAGTTGGGCACGCGGCGAATAATGGGCAGCACCCCCCGCCGGCGGGGTTTATTCATCTGCCGGGCAAGTGCGCCTCCATCTACAAATTCGTTGCTCAAGGCGCAAATCACCGTTGCCGCACTATACGGGCCGCAATCGTTGCTTGCACCCTGAAATTGCAAGTTTTCCAGAATAACTTCCGTATGCGGAGATTGAACAAAATTGGACACAATGCACTCCTGACCACGGGTGCAAGTAAATATTGTAGATGGGTGGTGTTCCCCCCACCCAACCCTCCCCCCGCCCTCACCCCTAACCCATCTCCCGAAGGGAGAGGGGAACCAAAGCGGAAATTTTTGGGAGGGCAGGGGAGGGGGGAAAGGAAGCAGTCCCCATAGAACTGCCCAATTTCTACATCTTTTGCCTGCACCCACTGACCACTGACCACTGACCACTGAAATTATATCCTACTAGTGGTAAAATTGAAATATGACCGGGCAAAAACAACCCCGCAGATTTCGCCCAATACGCTCGCTGACCCGAATCATCATCGGGGGCGCGGTTTTGGGCGCGGAAACGCTTGCAGACCGCCTGCCACAATGGGAGCATACAGAGGAAGGGGAACCATCTCAAAAGCAGGAAGCCCCTTCCCAGGCAGAGGCGGCGAATCCCCCCTCCCCGGCAGAAGACACCCAGCCGGCCGATTCCAGTCCGCAACCCGCAGCCGACGATTCACAACCAGGCATCTCCCCGCCTCAACCCCTCAACCCCCTCCCGGAGCAACTGCCTCCCCCCGGTTTGGCGCAAACACCGCCCCCTACCCCGTCGGAAGCCGCGCCGCAGGTCGGGTACGCGTTGGTGGGGCTGATTTTCGAGGGCGAGGAAACCTTGGAGCGCTGGTGGAACCTCTCGATGCGAGCCGGGAAACTCGCCGCACGGGCCGCAGACCCCCTGATAAAACCGCTCACCAAAATTCCCAATCCCGCCAAAAAGCCGGTGGATGCTCTCGCGGAACGCGGTCAATCCAAAATTGAGCAATGGACCGCCCGCGGGCGCGAGGAAACCGAACAAAGCCTGCAAGTCACCCAAACAGCGGTCACATCCACAATGGATGAGACAATCGCTTACATGGCACAAAACCCGGCGCTGGAAGAGTTAGTGCAGCAACAGGGCATGAGCCTGGCGCAACAGATGCTTGAACAGGTACGCCAAATGTGCCTGAGTGCCGACTACATGCTTGAGGGATCAATCCGCTACCTGCTTCACCGCCCGCCGCGGGAAATGCTGCCGCCCCCCAGCGACAAAGTACAAACACAGGCCAACTGGCGGGCGCGTGATCATCGGGAAGAACAATCTGATGGATGAGAAAGAAAAGCCGTACACCCCCTCCTGCAAGGGGCATTACGCTGGCTTTGTCAGCCGCTTGTTCGCCTATGTGATTGACCTGCTCATCCCCCTTGCCCTTTTCACGTTCATCTTCTGGCTGATATCGGCAACGCTGGATATGCTCAATGTCCGCGAAGTTGCTGCATCGCTGGGGTTTCACTTCGGAGGAGGGGTCATCTTTGACGAAAATGGGCAATTCATCGCCCGCGGCATGTTGCTCATCGTCAGCGCCTGGCTTTACAACGCCGTCTTTCTGTCGCTCACCAACCGCACCATCGGCAAAGCCATCATGGGGTTACAAGTCGTGCCCCTAGACGGCGGACGGATTGGCTTTGTGCGCGCTACGATACGCTACTTTGGTTACATACTCTCCACACTCCCCCTGTTTTTGGGCTTTTTCTGGATTTTAGCCAGTCGCCAGCGCCAGGGATGGCACGACAAATTGGCTCGCACTTACGTAGTCTACACCTGGGATGCGCGCCCCGACGAAGTTTTTCTGCGCCACTCCCTGGAGAAACTGCACACCGCCAACAAAAAACGCTACGGTTCGTTGCCCGATACGGCCGACGAAAACGATTAATGTAGGGAGGCCGCATACAACCCGTCCGCACAGTGGCAAACTCCCCAACTCCCAGCCAGTTTTTACCGCCGCTCCCGCTACTCTCAGAATGCCTGGCTGAAAAACTCGCTGGCCGCCGGATCAACCCGCTGAAGAGCGCACCATGTCAGCAACCGAAACATCTTCCTTCTGTGGGGGCTTTTTTCACGCTTCAGCAGAAGCGGCTCTCTCCATTTCGCCGCCTTTTGAGGTACTTTCGCTGGACGGCTCCGATTCCGATGGGGGCGATATTTGCTGCAATGCCACAATCCCGTTCTTGGCCTCTTTCAACGATTTTTCCAACTGTGCCACCAGGCCGGAAAGAGTTTGAATTACGTATTCATCTGCATCACGGCGGGTTTGTTCCGCCTCAAATTCCGCCTGCATTTTTATCTCGCGGGCGCGCACCTTGGCGGCTTCGACCAAGGCATCCTTCTCCACCAGGGCTTCACTCTTCTCGCGAGCCAATGTCAAGGTGCGGCTAGATTCCTCCTGCGCCTGCGCCAGAATGCGATCCCGCTGAGCGAGCACCTGCTGCGCTTTTTTAACCTCTTCAGGAATGGCAACCCGCATCTGGTCAATCAGATCCAACATGCGGTCTTCATCCACAATCACGCTACGCGTGAACGGAAAAGCGCGGCTTTCGTTGAAGAGTTCTTCCAGACGGTCTACCAGATGCAAAATATCCATGCGGGCCTCCCTGCGGGTGCAGGTTATCGGTTGCAGGTTGCCCAAACTTCAACCTGTAACTTCCAACAAAAAATCATGAGATAAGGTTACACGTTTGATGCCAAAAAGTCAAGTTCGATGAAGCGGTGGTACCCTGCCACGACTGGCAGTCCTGGCAGGACTGCCAGTCATCAGGGCGGCGAGAAAACTTCAGGGCTTTTCTTCCGCTTCCAGTTCGCGGTAGCGTTCCCGCAAAGCGTCACTGACAAAATCCGGCACCATGCTGCTGATGTCGCCATCCAGGGCAGCGATCTCCTTCACCGTGCTGCTGGAGAGGAACGTGTGCTCCTCGTGCGCCATGAAGGCCATCATCTCCAAATCGGGGGCCAGACGCTGGTTCGCCAGCGCCATGCGGAACTCGTACTCAAAATCGGAGAACACCCGCAGGCCGCGCACGATCACCGCCGCACCGATTTCGTGGCAGAAATCCACAGTCAGCGAATTGTAACCCATCACCCGGATGTGCGGCTCATCTTCAAAGGCACGCTGCACCAGCGCGATGCGCTGCTCCGGCGAAAACAGCAGCGATTTGAGCGGACGGTCGTACACCGCGACCACCACCTCGTCGAACATGCGCGCCGCCCGCGTGGCGATGTTGATATGCCCGTAGTGGATCGGGTCGAAAGTGCCGGGGAAAAGTGCTTTGACCATATTTTTTTCTCACCACAAAGGCACCAAGTCACCAAGTTTTTTCTTCGTGCCTTCGTGTCTTCGTGGTAAATACACAGAACCCAGCATGGTTCGCCGCCCGCAGTGTTTTCTCACCACAAAGACACCAAGACACAAAGTTCTTTCTTCGCGTCTTCGTGTCTTCGTGGTAAACACTCAGAACCAGCATGTTCGCCGCTCGCAGTATTTTCTCACCACAAAGACACCAAGTCACAAAGTTTTTTCTTCGCGTCTTCGTGTCTTCGTGGTAAACACCCAGAGCCAGCATGGTTCGCCGCTCGTAGCGTTTCATCACCACAAAGGCACCAAGTCACAAAGTTTTTTCTTTCTTCGTGTCTTCGCGGCTTCGTGGTAAACACCCAGAACCAGCACGGGACACCGCCCGCAGTGTTTTCTCACCACAAAGGCACCAAGTCACAAAGTTTTTTTCTTTCTTCGTGCCTTCGTGTCTTCGTGGTAAACACTCAGAACCAGCATGTTCGCCGCTCGCAGTATTTTCTCACCACAAAGACACTAAGACACAAAGTTCTTTCTTTCTTCGCGTCTTCGCGGCTTCGTGGTAAACAAAAAATCAACTGATGTCAACTTCGCCGGGGTGCCAGAAGCGGTGCAGGTCATCCGCCAGCAGTTGATGCTCCGGCAGCGAGAGATCGGGGTCGCGCTCGTAGAGGGCAATCGCCTCGCGGCGGGCGGTCTCGATCAGTTTCACATCGGTCAGGCGCGCCATCTTCAGTTCGGCAAAACCCGACTGCCGGG
>CAZPSL010000244.1:0-11289 GCA_964589145.1 uncultured Anaerolineales bacterium | reverse complement strand
ACCGGCAGTCTTTCATCTCCACCGCGTCGGGCGGAAACACAAAACAGACCCTGACATGCGGTGGCCTCCCCCCTCTCCCTAAGGGAGAGGGGCCGGGGGTGAGGGAAAAACACCCCTCGCACACCCAAGACTGGCAGTCTTTCATCTCCGCCGCGTCGGGCGAAACACAAAACAGACCCTGACATGCAGGCTTCGGCAGGCTCAGCCCGATAATGGCCTCCCCCCTCTCCCTTAGGGAGAGGGGCCGGGGGTGAGGGAAAAAACACCCTCCGCACACCCAAGACCGGCAGTCTTTCATCTCCACCGCGTCGGGCGGAAACGTAAAACAGACCCTGGCGTGCGGGCTTCGGCAGGCTCAGCCCGCGCTCGGCATTGACCTGCCCCGGTCAGGGCCTCATCGCCCAGGGCGAGTGCCCGTGCTATAATCTGAGTCCCCCAGGCGCGCGACGGTCATCACAGTATCCGCTGGAGCGCGATTGGGAGGGAATCATCACCACCTGCAAAGGAGAACCGGCCATGGTAATCGGCGAAGTCCTTGTTCAGAATTTTCGCTCTGCGCGTGGGTTCGTGGTATTTTGTGTGCGCGCAACATGCACAAAAGACCGCCTTCCACGCGTTTCAGCGAAAGTTCTCCTGTTATGACCCTTTCTGGCCTTTCCCCCGCCGGGGGATGAGCATCGCTCTACGGCACAGAAAACAAACCATCCTTTCCCGTAAACGGAGTGCGGAAAACATCTTTTCTGCAATGTTTGCACACCCCGAAAAAGGGACAGGAACCTATTTGGAAATTTGGTAACCCGCCGGGCCGCCAAATTTCAATGGAAACACTGAAAATGAGCGCAAAACAAACTCTCGGATGGATTTTTGTACTGACCGGCCTGCTATTCCTGTTCAGCGGTTTGATCATCATGATGTTTGCCACCCTGGGAACCGGAGGAATGTTAGGCCCCTCCGGGGTGCCGGTTCCATCTTCAATTTGGGTATCGCTGGCAAACATGATGATGGATTTCACCATCAAACTGCTGATGGTTGAGTGGACCCCGGTACGGGTTGGCGTGTTTGTGATTATCATCGGTATCCTGTTTGAAGGGAGCGGCGGATACCTGATCGCGTCAGGGAGCAAAGATTAGACTCTGTTATGAACCTTTCTGTCGCTCCTACCCCCAGCCCCTCCCCCCTTCCCTGGAGAGAGCGGAGCCTGCCCGAAGGGTGAGGGGATACAGGAGAGATGGGGAGACAACAGGGTTTCTGCTGCCTGCATCACAGAGAGTGCATAACAGCCTCTAGCCGTGTGCGGGTTGCGTACCGGATGTTTCAGCCTGCAACCGTCAACCTGCAACATCCGGCACGGATTCTACAATCTCCGCTGCCAGATCGTAACGGCCGAAAGCGGGCATGATGTAAACCCCCTGTGCCCAGCCCCGCATTTGCCCGATTAACTCAATAGCAATACGTACCCCCTCCTGCGGGGCATTTTCGCCTGCATTCCGGATGCGTCGGCGAATTCCCTCCGGGATTACAATGCCCGGCACCTCATTGTGCAAAAACGCCATGTGCTTTGCCCCGTAAAGCGGGAGAACCCCTGCCAGAATCGGAATTTCCAGTTTTCCGTATTGTGCCTCGTACAGTTGCAGAAACTCAATCGCCCGCTCCGGCTGGTAAACCGGCTGGGTGAGCGCGAAATCTGCACCGTTAGCGATTTTTCGGCGCAGCACCTTGATTTCCCGCTGAGGGTTTGACGGCATCAGGTTCAGCGCACACCCTACAAAGAAAGTGGTTGGCTGTCCAATATCGGCTCCGGCATGGTCTACCCCCTGGTTGAACCGCTGTGAAATCAGCCGTATCAAACCCGAAGGAACCAGATCGTAATCGTCCATTGCCTCAGGGTAATCCCCAATCGCAGTTGGATCACCCATCATCACAAAAACATTGCGGATTCCCAGCGCGTGTGCTGCCAGCAAATCGCCTTGCACTCGCAGCAGGTTGCGTCCCCGCGTGGGGAAGTGCAGCGTGGTTTCGATTCCCACATCACGCTGGATGAGTTCGCATACTGCCCAGGGAGACATACGCATACGCGCCATCGGGCTGTCGGCTACGTTGATGACATCTGTTCCTGCCTCTTTGAGCATAGATGCCCCGGCAATGATTTTGTGCGGAGTCAGCCCGCGCGGGGGAGATATTTCCACCGCAACCACAAATTTCCCCGCAGCCAGTTTTTGCGCTAACTGTGTAGGCCGCTCCGGAACGGCCTGAGCGGCTTTGCGGCTGTGGTTCCGAACCTGGCGGGGAATTGCAT
Organism: uncultured Anaerolineales bacterium; assembly: GCA_964589145.1. Classification (GTDB taxonomy): domain Bacteria; phylum Chloroflexota; class Anaerolineae; order Anaerolineales; family UBA11858; genus UBA11858. The sequence continues at coordinate 8,993 of CAZPSL010000244.1, read as the reverse complement.
CCAGCACAGGCGGTGCAGCATCCAGCGCTGCCCGCATCTGGGCAATATGGTGCGGTGTTGTGCCGCAACACCCCCCCACCACGCGGATGCCGATTTCTGCGAATCGGCGGGCATACTTGCCAAAATACGCGGCCCCGGCAGGATACATCACCCGTCCGCCAACCTGCTCCGGCCAGCCTGCATTCGGCTTGACAATGAAGCGTGCCTCCGGCACCGCTTGCTGCATCTGCCGGATAATGCGGAATAATTGCGCCGGCCCGCCCGAACAATTTGCCCCGATGACATCTGCTCCAGCCCGTTGAAGGGCACGCGCAACCTGCGCAGGCGTATTTCCTAAAATTGTGCGGTCATCGCGGGTGAACGTCACCGAAGCAACAATCGGCACCTCCCCAATCGCCCGCGCCGCAGCCACACCCTCCCGAATCTCGTACAAATCTCCAAAGGTTTCGAACACCAGTAAATCCGCACCGGCCTCGCAAAGTGCGGCAACCTGCTCCCGGAAAGCGTCCCTGGCCTCCGCAGCCTGCACCCGTCCGTAGGGCGCCAGCCGCACCCCCAGCGGCCCGACATCCCCGGCAACCAGCACCTCCTGCCCGCACCTGTCAGCCGCCTGCCGTGCCAGGGCTACGCCTGCCCGGTTGATCTCGGCAACTTTATCCTCCAGCCCGTGTTCTGCCAGTTTGTAACGGTTTGCACCGAACGTATTTGCATAGATAATCTGTGACCCGGCTTTGATGTAATCACAGTGAATTTGGTAAATCAGGTCCGGATCACTCAGATTGAGTTCATCAAAGCAATGCTCAAAACTCACCCCGCGGGCATGGATCAGCGTGCCCATCGCACCGTCAGCGAGCACCGGCTTTTGACTGTTCTCCAGAAGTGAGAAGAACCTGGCTTTTTTCTGAGAAGAATTGGACATTCTGCTTCCCTGTTACGTTTTTTGGTTCCAGAGGGAAAGTTGCCCCCTTTTCAGGGGCGTTCCGCTTTTGGGGGTTTCTCTGCCCTGGATGCTGCCCGCTTCTTTTTCACCGGGCGGGGCACATCCCAGGGGACGGTAAAAGCAACAATGCGGTCGCCGCGCAGTGCTACCACCGAGACGCCGCGGGCAGTGGAACGTTTGCGCAGGGGCGCGTCATCCAGCCGCGCCATCTTGGCGGCATATTTCGCCAGGTGGAACGTCACCCGCAAACTGTCCTTGCCGACAGCCAGCCCCACCAGCCGCACCGCGGGCGGCAGTTTCCAGGCGGTCACGCCCTGCCCGTAACGTCCCTGACGGGGGAACTCCGCCGGGCGCACGCGCTTGGCCTGCCCGTTGGAGGCCGCCAAAAAGACCGTGCCGCGCTCCTCCGGGGCGAGCAGTTCCATGCCGATGACCTCGTCGCCGACCTTGAGTTTGATGCCCATCACCCCGGCGGCCACCAGCCCCATTGGGCGGATAGTCTCCTCCGAGAAGCGGATCGCCATCCCGTTGGCGGTCGCCAGCAGGACATCGGATTTGCCGTCGCTCAGGCGCACCCAGCCCAAACGGTCGCCGGAATTGACCTTGACCAGTGTGAAAACCGCCGCCGAGGGGCCGGGGAATTCGGTGACCTCGGTTTTCTTCAGCATCCCGCCGCGGGTGGCGGTGATCACATACCAGCCCTCGGTCAGGTCGCTCTTGGGGGGCAGGGTGAGGGCGGCGGCGAGTTCGTGCTTGCCCTTGAGGGGGGAAATCTGCTGGAAGGGCAGGCCTTCGGAGGGCTTCTGCGCTTCGGGGAGGGCGTGAACCGGCACCGCGGCGGCCTCTCCGTTGGCGGCGATCAGATACAGGGTGTCGCGGGTATTGGATTTCAGCAGCCACCTGGGGGCTTCCGCGCCGCTCCGCCGGATGGTTTTATCCGCCGGGGCGCGGGCGATCTGCCCCTTGGGGCTGATCATCACCCAGACGTTCTCCGCGGGGGTCAGGTCGGTCATGCGGACGGGGGCGGAGGCTTTGCCGCCCTTCAGCCGGATGATCTGCGTGCGCCGCCGGTCGCCGTATTTTTCCTTGATTTCCAGCAGTTCGTCGGCGATAACCTGGCGCATCTTCTGCGGGGAGCGCAGCAGGGCGGTGAGTTCGCGGATTTTGGCTTTGACCTGTTTGTACTCCTCGTCAATTTTCTTGCGCTCCAGGGAGGCCAGACGGCGCAGGGGCATCTCCAGAATGGCCTGCGCCTGCACCTCGCTGAGTTTGAACCGCTTGCGCAGGTTCTTTTTGGCGGTGTCGGCGGTGCGGGAGCGGCGGATGATGGCGATGACTTCGTCCAGGTTGGCGAGGGCGATCAGCAGCCCCATCAGGATATGCCCGCGCTGGCGGGCTTTTTCCAGATCGTATTCGCTGCGCCGCCGCACGATCTCCTGACGGTGGTCGAGGAAGACGCGCAGCGCCTGTTTGAGCGTCAGCAGGCGGGGTTCGCCATCCACCAGGGCGAGCATGATGATACTGAACGTGCTTTGCATGGGCGTGCGCTTGTAGAGTTCGCCCAGCACGGCGTCGGGGTCGGCGGTTTTGGTCAGTTCGATGACGATGCGCATCCCCTGGCGGTCGGATTCATCCCGCAGGTCGGCGAGGCCCTCCAGTTTGCCGTCCCGCGCCAGGTCGGCGATGCGGCTGATGAGGGCGGATTTGTTGGTCATGTACGGCAGTTCGGTGACCACGATGCGGTGCCGTCCGCGGCTCATCTCCTCAATGTGCGCCCGCGCCCGCACCTGCATCCGTCCCCGTCCGCGCCCATAGGCGGAGGTCAGGTTGTTTTCGGATTCGGTGTCATCCAAAATCAGCCCGCCGGTGGGGAAATCCGGCCCCTGGATGAACTTCATCAAATCGGGAATGCTGATGTCATCCAGTTTCTTCCAGTTCTGGAGCATGTAAACCAGGGCATCCACCACCTCCCCCAGGTTGTGCGGCGGGATGCTGGTGGACATGCCGACGGCGATGCCGGTGATCCCGTTCACCAGCAGGTTGGGCATCGCCGCGGGGAGTACCTCCGGCTCCTGAAGGGAATCGTCGAAATTCGGGGCGAACTCCACCGTCCCTTTGGCGATGTCGGCCAGCAGGTAGTTCGCGATCTCAGCCATGCGGGCTTCGGTGTAGCGCATCGCCGCCGGAGAATCGCCATCCATGCTGCCGAAGTTGCCCTGACCATCCACCAGCGGGTAACGCATGGAGAAATCCTGCGCCATGCGCGCCATTGCTTCGTAAACGGCCATGTCGCCGTGGGGGTGATACTTGCCGAGCACCTCACCGACGATGCGGGCGGATTTTTTGTGGGGCGAGTTGGCGCGCAATCCCATATCGTGCATGGCGTAGAGGATGCGGCGGTGGACGGGCTTCAGCCCGTCGCGGGCATCCGGCAGCGCACGGGCGACGATCACGCTCATGGCGTAATCGAGGTAGGATTGCTGCATCTCCTTGTCAATATCAATTTTGCGTACCAGGCCGATTTCCATCTGCATGGGGCGTCTCCATCTTCAAGGGGGGCGGGGCAGGCACCCCCGCTTTTTGTTTTAGAACAAATTTGCGGAAAAAATTATAACATGGCGAATCAGAAAAGTTCTTCCCCCCTCGCAAGGGTGCAGGCAAATGTTGTCGTAATTCCTATGTGTTTCCCTCGCCCCGCACACAAGACTGGCAGTCCTGCCAGGACTGCCAGTCTTCATTTTGCGAACAGGACAGGCACCGAACACCCCGCCCTGCCGGGAGCAGGACAGAGAGGGTGCAAGCAAATGTTGTAGAACGCCTGGGTTCCCCCCACCCAACCCTCCCCCCGCCCTCACCCCTAACCCATCTCCCGAAGGGAGAGGGGAACCAAAGCGGAAAATTTTGGGAGGGTAAGGGAGGGGGGAAAGGAAGCAGCACCCATATGACTGCCCGATTTCCACATCTTTTGCCTGCAACCGGTGGCGCTTTTTCAACCCTCAGGCTTGGCTGCTGTGGTTTTCTTCCAACTGCACCACCAGGTCGCGGATGACATCAAAGCCGCCCTGCCAGAACTCGGCTTTGGTGATGTCCAGCCCGGCAGCGGCGCAGATGTCAACCGGCGAGGCGGAGCCGCCCGCTTCGAGTACTTTCAGATAATGGGGGATGAAGGTCTCGCCTTCTTCCTTGTACTGCCTGTAAAGCGATAAAACCAGCAACTGACCGAAACTGTAGGCGTAAACGTAGAACGGAACGTGCATGAAGTGGGGGATGGAAACCCATTCCCATTTGAACTCCTCGCTCAGTTCCACCGCGTTGCCGAACTGCTTTTGCAGGTTTTCGTAGTAGGCCGCGCTGAGATCGTCCACGGTTGCGCCCTCGGCGACCATGTCGTGCGCGGTGACCTCGAACAGGGCGAAAAATCCCTGCCGCAGGATGGTGGCGTAGGCGTCATCCACCTGGCGGAAGAGGATGTCGCGGCGCACGTCGGGGTCGTCCTCGGTGGCGAGCAGGCGGTCTACCAGCAGCATTTCGCCAAACGTGGAGGCGTTCTCCGCCATCGGCAGTGCAGAATGGAAGGTGAAGATGTTGTGATGCGAGGCCAGCATGGCATGAGCGGCGTGCCCCAGTTCGTGTGCCAGAGTTGCCACGTCGTTAGCCTTGCCCTGATAGTTCACCTTGACGTAGGGGGTAATCTCCGGCGTGATGGAGGCGCAGAACGCGCCATCTTCCTTGCCTTTGCGAACTTCGCTATCCACATGATTTTCAGCAAAGACGCGCTCCACCAGTTCCGCCATGCGGGGGCTGAAGGCGTTGAACGATTCCAGAGTGAGTTTTACGGCCGTGTCGAAATCGTAGGTTTTTTCGGCTTCGGCGACCGGGGCGTAGATGTCGTAGCGGCGCAGTTTTTCCACCCCCAGCCACTTTGCCTTGAGTTTGAAGTAGCGTTGAAAGATTCCTGCGTTGGTTTCGCAGACGTCCAAAAGGGTTTCCACTACATCATCGGGCAGGTCGTTGGCGAGGTTGCGGGCGGCGATGGGGGTTTTGTAGCCGCGCAGTTCCACGTTTTCGGTGTGCCAGTCGCGGATGCGGGTCTGGTACATCTGCCCGAGGATGGGGGCATCTTCCCCGAAGACGCGGTAAAGTTCATGGTAGGCTGCCGCCCGCAAATCCGGGTCGGAACTGTGGACGAGGGTTGCCAACTGGCCGCGGGTCATCTCCCGGATTTCGCCGTCCACTTCCACTTTGAAGACGTAGCGGTTGGTGATCGAATCGTACAGGCGGGTGAGCGCTCCAACTCCGTTGACATCCTTGATGTTGATGATTTTTTCTTCCGGCTCGCTGAGGGTGTAGGGCCGGTAGTGGCGCATTTCCTCCAGGAAGTAGCGGAAATCGGGGTTGACCTGTGCCATCAGGGCGGCGGCTTTGGCGTCGTCGAGCGCTTTCCACCACAGGGAGAAGAACAGGGTTTGGTTTTCGATTTTCGCCAAAAACTGCTGCACGCGGGCATAGAGCGCCTGCGCCTGCTGGTTTTGGGTGTCGGCGGCGAACCACAGGCCGGGGTAGGAGCCGAGTTTGTGCCCCAGAGTGGTCATTGCCTCCAGGTCGGCGAGAATGGCTTTGAAATCTTCGATGGCGATTTCATCCGAGAGTTTGCCGCGCCACTGCCCGAAAGCGGTTGCCATCGCTTCCAGGTTTTTGAAGGCGGCTTCGATTTCGGGGCCGTCCGGGGAGGGGAAGAGGTCGGAAAGGTTCCAGGGGGAGAGGGTGTAGGGGGTCATTGTGATGTTGGGGATGGGTTGAAAGTTGAAGGTTGTCGGGGAGATTATACTCGAAATTTGTGTGTCATTCAGGGCGGGTATATGGGTAGGGTGCAAGCAAATGTTGTAGAGGGTTAGTGTGTTTCTCTTACACTGTTCTCGCAGGGCTGCCCGTTTTCGGGCCAGGTTACGGATTGGCAAGTCAGCAGCGGATGGGGAACGGATTAGCGGATGCTATCGCGTCGGGCAGAAGTCGAGACGCGGGCGGAGGGTGGATGCGCGAGGACTGCCAGTCCTCGGTTGAACGCAGACCCTAAAGGTCTTGCAGACCTTTAGGGTCTTTTTCGCGGCTCGGCTGCGCCCCTGCCGCTCCGCTCAAAGTGCTGGAGAGGGCGGGGGGAGGGATGGGGGTACACCTGTCAAGGCAATTTTGAACTTTATTCAATTTCTACATCTTTTGCCTGCGCTGGCGACTATGCCGGTTGTGCTATGGGCGCATGTAGGGTGATCATGGTAATTTCCGGGCGGCAGTTGAGCCGGATTTGAGGACGGGCAGTGCCAAGCCCGCGGTTGGTGTAGAGGTACATCTTCCCGATTTGGTACAGCCCCACGGGATACTTCCGCCCGTACATGGGGAGCACAATGGGGCCCACACCGGGGAGGATGACCTGTCCGCCGTGAGAATGCCCGGAAAGTTGCAAGTCGAATCGCTGGCTTTGAGCGCTGATATCCGCAAAATCGGGTTCGTGCGCCAACAGGATCGCTGCACCCTCCGGGGGAAGTTGGGCAAGCACGTCCCGCAAACGGGCCTGGTTCTCCCAGTAGTCATCCACCCCGCAAATGTGAAGTTGCGCTTCCCCGCGCCGGATGGTATACACCCGATTTTGCAATTCCACGATGCCGCTCTGAGATAACACAACCCGCACGGTACGGATGTCAGTCCAGTAATCGTGGTTGCCCATGACGGCAAAGACCCCGTCAGACGCCTTGATGGCACGCAGTGCATCGGTCAGGTCGGCGGGGGTGTTGTGGAAAATGTCGGTGACGAAATCTCCAGTGATAACCACCGCATCTGCCCGCAGGTTGTTGGTCCGCCTGACAACCTCGGCAAGTTTGTCGCGATCCATCCAGGTTTCCATGTGGATATCGCTGAGTTGCACAATGCGGTAATTGTCGAAATTGGGGTGCAGGCGCGGCAGCATCAGGGAGAGGGATGTTATTTCCAGCCATCCCGGCTCGACTTTGGTCGCGTAAAACCATCCGCCAACCTGCATAGCCACTGCACTGGTCAGGGCGGCGGCGGTCAACTGCAAAAACGAACGGCGATTAATACGGTTCTCGGTCATCTTCTGTGATACACTCTGGTAATCCCAACGCAAAGAAAGTCAGGAACGAAATGATTGATTGGTCAAATCTTATACGAAACGCTCCATGGATTATCGCGATGTCGCTGGCATTGGCGGCGTTCGGCTACGCCAGTTGGCAGGCTTCGGTTCAAAAGGAGAAGTTTCGGGTGATGGTGGGACAACCCGGCATTCAAATGACGCTCAACCTGGCAGGGATTTTGTTCAGCGCCGGACTGGCAGGCTCAACGGCTGTACTGTGGCAGCGCCTTTTGTGGATTGTGCTGGCGGCTGGGTTTGCCTTCCAGTTGGGGGTGGATCTCTGGCGGTGGCGGGGAAAGCACAAGAAAGAAAGGGATACGCAAGCGGGGCGCAGAAACGCAGGGAACAGATAAATCAAGAAAACCGGGCTGGGTATTTCGGGCATTCTTCCTGCACTTTGCCTGCCCCGCCTATCCTGGATAGCCCCTCGAATCTTTTTCCGCTCTCTCATTATGCCTGCCGATTCCGGCTGCGTTCCCGGCTGAACCCGTCCGGGTAACGACGGCGCAGTTTTTCCACGTTTTGACGCGCCAAGTCGTCCAGGCTGATTCCGCAGGACGTAGCGGCTTCGGCAATATACCAGAGTACGTCTCCAAGTTCATCCGCCAACTTCTCATCAGGGATGTCGTGCCCGTGGGCAGTGCGCTTTTTGACCAGGTTGGCAAACTCCCCGGCTTCGCCTGCCAGCCCCAACGCGGCGATTATCAGACGGCGGTCGTCGCCGCCACCGGCACCGGCAGTACGAGCCGCCAGGGCTTGGTACTCATTGAGCGTAAGGGGAGATACAGATGGATTATTTTTACTCGCGAGATTCATGGCTACGATTTTACCACCACCAGCATGATTCCCGACAAACACCCAGCAGCAGGGGGTGCAGGCAAAAGATGTAGAAATTGGGCAGTCCTATGGGCACTGTTTCCTTTCCCCCCTCCCCTGCCCTCCCAAAAATTTCCGCTTTGGTTCCCCTCTCCCTTCGGGAGAGGGGTTAGGGGTGAGGGCGGGGGGAGGGTTGGGTGGGGGGGTAAGGAAGCAGTTCCCAAAGACTGCCCGGTTTCTGCATCTTTTGCCTGCACCCCCGGCAGATATAAGCGTGGACAGATTAGCGAAGCGCGGTATAATTCCGCCCGTCGGGCGCATAGCTCAGTTGGTTAGAGCGCTTCTCTTACACAGAAGAGGTCAGGGGTTCGAGTCCCTTTGCGCCCACTGGCATTCTACGCTCCCTGTGGAACACAGTTTCCGCGGGGATTTTTTTTGCAATGCCATGGAAGATGAAGGCTCACTAAGATTCCCGCGGGAATATCGCGAAGGATGATACAATAAGGAAAATGATAACGAGCAAGTAAGGAAAGGAAAAAACAGCATGACCGAGATTTTAGGCGTAATTGTAAAACTTTCTGCGCTGGTATTTGTGGTTGCCAGCATGTTGGCGATGGGGTTGAGTCTGACCATTCCTCAGATCATCAAACCGCTGAAGAACACCAAGTTACTCATCCTCTCGCTGGTAGCCAACTTCATTGTTTTCCCCGCTGTGGCGTACGGGATTGTGAAGATCATGCCTACTTTCACCAGTTTTTCGGAAGATAACGGCATTGCCTTCATTGTTCTGGCGACAGCGGCGGGGGCGCCCTTCCTGCCAAAACTGGCACAGATGGCGAAGGGGAACATCGCTTACTCCGTCGGGTTGATGACCCTTCTGATGGTGGTAAGCGTCTTCTTCCTGCCGGTAGCGCTTCCGCTGCTCCTGCCGGGGGTGACGGTGGACCCCTGGGAGATTGCCAAATCCCTGATTACCACCATGCTCATCCCGCTGGGGATCGGGTTGTTCATCAAAGCCCGCTATGAAGATACGGCAAAGCGCTTGCAGCCGGTTTTTGGGCAGGCATCCAACACAGCGCTGATGCTGATGATGGG
>CAZPSL010000243.1:0-2848 GCA_964589145.1 uncultured Anaerolineales bacterium | reverse complement strand
AAAAAAACACTCATGCGTCCACGCTGGAAGAAAGTTTTCTCTGATTTGGCTGATAACAAACTGCGCACTGCACTGGTGGTTTTGTCCATTGCAGTCGGCGTGCTCGCGGTAGGGGTGATGGGCGGCGCTTACATCATCATCAGCAACGATATGAGCGCCAGTTACGCTGCCCGCAACCCGGCGAACATCGAACTGCGCACTGCCGATTTTGACGACGACCTGCTGACCACCATCCGCAATACCGAGGGCGTGGCCGATGCCGAGGGCCGCCGCGTCTCCAGTTTGCGGGTACGCACCCCCGACAGCAGTCAGTGGGTCAACCTCGACATCGTGGCAATGGAAGATTTCGAGGAAAACAAGATCAACCTGCTGACGGCCATGGATGGCACTACCATCCCCAAAAAAGGCGAGATTTTGCTGGAGAAAAAGGCCCTCGACGATATTCACGCCCAGGTCGAGGAGGAAGTTATCGTCCAGTTGTTCGATGGCTCCACCAAAACGCTGACCGTCGCCGGGCTGGTGCAGGACCTGACAGCCGGGGCAACCGATTTTCTCTCTCCGCCGCTGGGTTATGTCACGATGGACACCATGCCCTCCCTCCAGCAGCCAGAAAGGTACAACCGGCTGCACGCCACCGTCTCCGAAGGACAGGATGACACCGCCCATATCCGCAGCGTGGCCGCGACCCTGAAAGACCGTTTCGAGAAAAACGATGTCGCTGTCGGGCAGATGATCTACTCCAAAACGCACGAACATCCGATGGCATCCACGGTGAACGCCATCCTGGGGATTTTGCTGGCCCTGGGGGTGCTGATTGTCTTCCTCTCCGGCTCGCTGATCGCCAACACACTCAGCGCCCTGCTCAACCAGCACCTGCGGCATATCGGCGTAATGAAACTGGTGGGCGGGCGGCGCAATCAAATTCTGGGCATGTACCTGGTGCTGATTTTGTGTTTCAGTGCGATGGCGCTGCTGATTGCCATCCCGCTCGGCGGGCAGGGGGCCTTCAGTCTCTCGGATTATGTTGCCGAGGAACTGGGCTTCACTATTTTGGGCTACCGCTTCATACCGCTCTCGCTGGGCGCACAAATCGCTATCGCCATCCTGATTCCGCTGGTTGCGGGGCTGGTTCCGGTTCTCAAAGGGTCGCGCGTCACCGTGCTGGAAGCAATCAATGGCAGCACCGGAGCGGCAGCGGGCGGTTCGGCAAGCAAACTGCAAACAAAAATCACAGCGGCACTCTCCAGGCGCGGCATCCAGATCCCCCGTCCGCTGTTGATCTCTATGCGCAACACCTTTCGCCGCAAGGGGCGGCTGGCGCTCACCCTTTTCACGCTGACAATTGGCGGAGCAATTTTCATTGCCGTTTTCAACGTGCGCGTCACCCTGCATGATTACATCAACGCCATCGGCAACTACTTTCTGGCAGATGTCAACCTGGATTTTGACAAAGCCTACCGCCTGCGTGAAATCGCGCAAACCGCCATGCAGGTAGACGGCGTCACCGGCACAGAGGGCTGGCTGTTTATGGCTGCTGAGATACTCAACGAAAAAGGCGAAATTGTAGACAACCTGACCATCCTGGCGCCCCCGGCAAACAGCCCGTTAATTGAGCCCATTCTGGTTTCAGGCCGCTGGATTCAACCCGGTGACGTTCGAAAACTCGCCATCAGCGAGGCCATCCTGACCGAATTTCCGGATTTACAACCCGGAGACCCGCTGCTGATGCGGGTGGACGGACGGAACGAGGTCTGGGAAGTGGTTGGCGTCTACAAGTTTGTTGATGAACAGGGAGTGTTCGGCTACGCGCCTTACGAATACATCTCCCGTGCGGTGAATCTGCCCAATCAGTCGTACACTTACCGCATTGTCACCGAGCAGCACGACCGCGAATACCAGCGCATGATGGCCGACACTCTGGACGCACATTTCCGCAAACAGGGTTACAAGGTGCGGCAGTCACAACCCGGCCTGGCGATGCTCGACACCGCCTCGGAAAGCCTCGACATCCTGGTAATTTTCCTGCTGATTATGGCCCTGCTCACCGCTGCGGTCGGTTCAATGGGGCTGACCGGCACGATGGGCATGAACGTGCTGGAGCGCACCCGCGAAATCGGCATCATGCGCTCTATCGGAGCAGGCAATCGTGTCATCATGCTGACCGTGATGGTCGAGGGCATGGTGATCGGCATGATCTCGTGGGTGATGAGCGTCTTTCTGGCCTTCCCTATTTCGGTGCTGCTCACCAACATTCTCAGCAATACCATTTTTAGCACCCCCATTGAACTGAGTTTTACTCCAACAGGCTTCATTATCTGGCTGGGGCTGGTGCTGATTCTCTCTGCGCTCGCCAGCATCCTGCCAGCCCGCAACGCCGCCCGCATGACCATCCACGAGGTGCTGGCGTATGAATGAGTAAAGATTGAAGGTTGAAGATTGACGGACTCCCCACCAACCACCAACCTTCAACTTTCAACCTTCAACCTTTACCTTGTGTAACCCGCAACCCTCACGCTGAAAGAGGATTCCTATGAAAAAAACGATTTTCCTGACCTTGATTTTTACAGCCTTGCTCACCCTCGCGGCCTGCGACACTACATCGGAGGCGACTCCTGCCCCGCCGCAGGTGGAACTGCCCCCACCCAACGCGGTCATCGCCGAGGGGCATATCGTTCCCGCGGATGACCTGTACCTGAGTTTTCCCGTCTACGGGGAGGTAGCCGAAATCCTGGTTGAAGACGGGGACACCGTCAAAGCCGGGGATGTACTCATCCGCCTGGGAGACCGCGAACAAGCCGAGGCCGCGCTGACTGCCGCCCGTGCAGAGTTAACCGCCGCCCAGCAGGCC
>CAZPSL010000242.1:0-17965 GCA_964589145.1 uncultured Anaerolineales bacterium | reverse complement strand
TATCCCAAACCCGTTTGCCACTGCCACCGCCTGCCGTTCCCACACCGTGCCCTGCCCGTCGCTGATTTGCACCGTGTTGACCAGCACGGTCGGCTGGGTCAGGCCGGAATCCACCTGCGCGCTGTAGGTGATTGTCACCGCACCGTCCTCCGGCACGTCCCCCGCCCAGGTGATGATTCCCCCGGATGCGGAGACGCTCCCTGAGGAGGCCCACGCGTCTCCCTGGTATGTGACCTGCACCGGGAGCGTGCTCGTCACCGCCGCCGAGGGGATTGCCAGCCCCGAATTTTCCAGCCGGATGGTGTAGGAAAGCACCTCCCCCGCGCCCGGCAGCAGAGGGTGGACGCTCACCCAGGAGTTGGCGAGGGAACCCGTCAAATCGGGCGGCGTGCCCGTCCGCTGGTAGTTGCCGCGCCCCGTCCCCCACAGGATGCGGGCGTTTTCGGTTCCGGGCAAATCGTAGGCCACCAGGCCCGAATGGGCGGTGTTGACCACCACTTCCAGGTCGGCGTCACCGTCGATATCCGCCAGCGTGGGCGCAGGCAGCGCGCCGTTCCAGTCGGGACTGCCTTTCGCCGGGGGCAGGGAAACGGCGTGGATGAGATTGCCCTGGTAATCCAGAATGTACAGACTGCCGGTCTGGTTGCTGCCCTTCTGCACCCAGGAAGTGAAAATCACCTCGGCGCGGCCGTCGTTGTCCAGGTCGGCAACCACCGGTTCGGAGGCGAAGCGGTAAATCCCGCCGGTGTAAACGGCGTAAGGCCAGTTGCCGTGTTCGGTTTTGTCCAGCCAGAAGGCGTGCATCTTCCCGTCGTAAGAAGCGAACAGGATTTCCAGTTCGCCGTCCCCGTCCAAATCGGCCAGAACGGGGTTGGGCTGGGCGCTCTCGATGACGTTGTAATCCTCGCTGAGCGGCGCGCCGGTATCCACCGGGGGGTAGGACCAATCGTGCCCGCCGGCGTCGAAGCGGCTGCGGTCGGCGTTGAAGACGTACACCCCGTTGTACTTGCCCGGCGGATGCCCGTATTTGCAATCGTACACGTTGCCCACCGCGACCACTTCCGCCGCCCCGTCGCCGTCCATATCGGCAATTCCGGCGGGGCCGTGGGCGAAGTTCGTGCGGTAACGCTCGGAGCGGGTGCTGCTGCAATCGCCCCAGCCGCGCAGTTCGATGGCCGGGTCTTCCCACACGCCGACCTTGCCCCAGCCCTTGCCGCCGTACATCGCATTGGCCGGAATTTGCGTCCCGTCCGGCTCGTAGGCGTTGATGTAATGCACGTCCGAGGGCACCACGATTTCGGCGCTGCCGTCGCCGTCCAGGTCGCCTACGGCGGCGTTGTCGTTGAAAATCCCGTAGGCGTAGCCGGAATCGTTGCTCAATTGCGGCCAGCCGCTCCGCAGCGCGCCGGTATGTTCGTAAACCCAGGTGTTCACTTTGCCGTACACCGCGCCGGTGACGATGATTTCCAGCGTGCCGTCGGCGTCCAGGTCGGCCACCGAGAGGCCGCGCAACTCATTCGAGACCGGTTGCTGCGTCCAGACCGCGTTGCCCTGATGGTCGTAGACAAAGAGGTAGCCGCCGCTTTTGGCGGTGACGATTTCCACATCGCCGTCGTTGTCCAGGTCGGCGACCACCACCCCCGGCCAGACGCGGTGCGAGTAATCGCCCAGACGCTGTTCCAGCGCCCCGCTCACCCCGTCGAGAATCACCAGCGAGTAGGCGCCGCCGATGACCTCCGGCCTCCCGTCGTTATCCAGGTCGGCGACGGCGGGCGAGGAATACCAGCCCGTCTCGCACCAGGAGGAGTAGCAGCCTGCCTCGCTCCACTTCAGCACCGGCGCCTGAATCGCCTGCGGCTGCGCCGCGCGCCCTGCGCCAGCGAGGGCCATCAAAACGAAAATCATCAACGAGAGTTTGTATTTCATCGCTTTTTTCTCCTGACTGCTGACTGCGAACTGCCGGCCGCGATGCGCGTCCCGATCCGTTCCCCCAGGAGCGCGGCGGACACGTTTCCGGGCGGGCCGCCGCCAAAAATCAGAACTTCCAGCCCCGGAATTTCAACCGCCAAATCCAGCATCCCGCGGACTTTGCTGCGCATCCCGCCGGTGACATCCGTGCCCGCGGAGCCGCCCAGGGATGCCGCGGCTTCTCCCCAGGTCTCCGGCGTGATTTCGGGGAACAGGCGCGTTTTGGCGGGGTAATCCGCCCACACACCGGGGTCGATCCCCGCCAGCAGAATCCGCTCCGGGCGGAGTTCCCGCGCCAGATGGGTGAACACGTCTTCGGTGGAGAGGATCGTCCCGCCGCGGAGGCGGTCAAAAACCACATCGCCGTAAACCACCGGAAGCAGGCCGTTCTCCAGGGCGGCGCGCATCCCCCCGGTTTCCCAGCGCAGCACCGCCCCATCCTGCGCGGTCACCCCGGCGGAGGGCGGAAACGCCAAGGCGGGCAAATCCGCCTCGTGGAGTGCATCCATCACCAGGCGGTTCAACGCCGCCGCCTCATACCAAACCTCGGCAAAACCCCGCCACCCCGCCGGTGAATCCACCCCGCGGCGGGTGCCGTGCCGTTTGGCGGGCACATGGGCAAACGAGCCGGAGCCGTGTCCCAGCAGGAGGCGCAGTTCAGAGTTTTGCGCCCGCGCCGCGGCGATCTCCGCCGCCAAACGGGCGATGACCTGCAAGCGGGGCGTGCGCGGGCGGGTTTTGTCGGTGATCAGCGAGCCGCCGAGTTTGAGAAAAATCAGAGGGGCGGAGGTCATGCTCTCATTGTAGCAGAGCGGCAGGGAGGGTCAAGCGGGCGTTTTGTACGGGTTGGTGTGGAAAACCCTTTGTTCTCTCTCACCCTGGCCTCGCATACGCTCGGTCCCCTTCTCCCTTGGGGCGAGGGGATGTGTGCCCGCCTGAAAATTTTAAGGCTGTCCCCCTTGCAAAAAAAGTCATTCTGCGCTAAAATTAGAACAGTTGTTCTAAACAAAAAGGAGCGCAGTCATGGAAATCGGAATGCTCTGGTTTGATAACGACAAACAAACCGATATTCAAAAAAAGGTCGAGCGTGCCGCGGCGTACTACCGCGACAAGTATGGGCAAACGCCCAACTTGTGCTTTGTTCACCCCTGCATGGTACCCCAAAACGTCAGCCAGGAAGTGGATGCTGAAAAACCCGTGATGAAAAGCAAGGGCGTTGAAATCCACACCTCGGCCACCATGCTCCCCAACCATTTCTGGATTGGGACAGCATGAACTTGTCGGGGAGTGGCGGTCTCCACCGCCATCTCCCGGCAAGCCTTTTCTCAGGATTAACCGTCAAAGCCTGTGTCGGCGCAGTGCGACGGATATTCCACGCATCTCTCCCCCCTCCTCACCGGAACCGGGCACGGATACCGTGTCCGGTTCCGCGTTTTAACCCGCTTTGCAGGGAAACCAGGTGGTGCTGTCCGGGGAACGCGGATACAGTGAATGGCACGAAAAACGATATGCGTCCCGTTTGCGGGGGTTCGTATTGCAAAACGGGTGCCGTGTACCTTATCCCCAATTCAGGCTGTTTTACACTGTCAGGGCGGCAAAGAGTGTATCCAGGGCCACGTCCCCCTCGGTTTGGCCGGTTTTGATGGCTTCGTCCACCTCCAGCAGTTTGCGGTAAACGGCTTCCAACTGCGGCAGGGAGAAGTTCCGCACCTGGGGGAGCAGTTTGCGAACCACAAAGCCGGAGATTTTCAACTCGGCGGCGATGGCCTGCTCGCGATACCCGGCATCGAGCAGTTCGCGGGTCAGCAGAAGCAATCGAAACTGCCGAGTGACCATGCCGAACAGGCGCAGGGGTTCATCCTGTTCCAGCAGGCGGTGGAGCAGCCCCAGGGCGGCGCGTCCGTCGCGGCGTCCGAGGGCATCCACCATATCGAAGACGCTGGTCTCCCCGGCGTAGGGCACCAGTTCTTCGACATCGTCCGCCTCCACGGGGCGGGCGTAGTTGACGTAGGCGAGCAGTTTTTCAATCTCCTGCACCGCCAGCCGCGGGTCGTCGCCGACATACGAGCCGAGCAGTTCCGCCGCCTGAATGTGGAATTCGCCGCCGCGCTCGCGGGCCTGCTGCTGAATCCAGCGGGACATTGCCGCGCCTTTGGGCAGGGGAAACTCGCGCATGAAGGCGCGCCCGCCCTGTTTTTCAGCCCACTTTTCGAGCCAGTGCTTCGTTCCCCGGCGGCGGGCGCGGGAATCCACCAGCGGTTTGTGGATTTCGATTACCAGCGCGGTGCTCTGGGGCACGCCCGCCAGGATGTCCTTGAAACGGTCACGGGTTTTGGGGCTTTTCATGGCCCCCAGGGGGTCTGCGAGGATTACCAGCCGCCGGTCAGCGAGGAAGGGCACCGAGCGCGTGGTGCGCACCAGTTCATCCAGGTTCAGGGAACGCCCGTCCAGGCGGGTGATGTTCATCTCCGCGGTGGCGGGGTCGCCCATCTGGGCGATGATGGCTTCCACCGCCTGCGCGATGGCGAACTCGTCATCTCCATGAAAGATGTAAACGCTGGGCTTGGTCATATCGTGGAGAGGGCTTCACCACAAAGGCTCGAAGGCTCAAAGAAAATCTTTTTCTCTTTTCGTGTCTTGGTGACTTCGCGGTGAAGTAAAAACCGGCACACACGTCCCGAAGGTGTCAGCCACAAAGGCTCGAAGGCTCAAAGAAAATTCCTGTTTCCAAGGCACGACTGGCAGTCCAGTCAAGGATGCCAGTCGTCGGGGTAATGATTTTTTGAGGGCTGAAAGGTGTTCCGAAACCGTCGCTCCGAGCGAAAGTTCTGGGTGTTGGCCGTTTTCGCCTTACAGTTTGGAGTCGAACTGCTCTTCCGAGAGCAGTTTCTTAAGTTTGGCCTCTGTTTCCGGGGAGAGGGTGGTGCGCAAAACACGGGCCTTGTAGGGCTTCAGATAGGCTTCGATAGCGTCCATATCGGCATTTTGGGTCATCAGGAAGATGGCGGACGAATTGGGTTGCAGGCCGCTGGAAATCTGCTCGATGAAATGATCATCAATGCCTACATCTTTCATCGAGCCGGTGATGGCACCAATCGCTGCGCCGCCGGCCGCCCCGAGGATAGGGCCGCCCAGCAGCAACCCGGCCAGAAAGCCGATCCCAGTGCCACGGGCTGCGTATTTGCCCTTGTCGGATTGGGTTTGGGTCATCTCAATATGTTTTCCCACCCCGCGGGCCGCGACCACCGCATCCAGGATTTCAATTTTGCCCTGTTCTGCCAGTTTTTGCAGGTCATTGAGCATCCCGTCGGCAGTTTCTTTGCCATCAAATGCAAGTGCAATGATATTGCTCATAGATACCTCCACAGTGTTTTATGGGGCGGCCTGGCGTTTGTCAGCCCCATTGCCACATCATTATTTGATCTCTTTTTTCAATACCGAGCGCAGAGTCTCCTCATCCTCGGGGGAAAGTGTGGTTTGCAACACTTTGCCTTTGTAAGGTTTGAGCGCGGCAACAGCGACATCGGGATTGGAATCGCGCACAATGATAAACAATGCCGAAGAACCGTTCTTCAACGATTCGGAGACCTCTTTGACGAATGATTTGGGAATTCCCGTTTGCATGGCTGCGCCAACGGCGGCACCGCCCAGCGTTCCAACAAGGAGACCGGCCAGAGGGAAGAAAACGCTGCCGAGCAGTAACCCCAGAAATCCGCCGCCCAGTGCCCCAACCTTGACGCCGCGGTCTACCTCATTTTTGACATGGATTTTGCCATCGGCATCTTTGACAACTACCGCGGCATCATCCAGCCGCAGATGCCCGCTGCCCTGAATGGATTGCAGGGTTTTGCGGACTTTCCCGGCTTCATCCGGGTTATCGAAGACAATTACGATCAGGTTCGACATGGCTTCCTTGATTCTTGTCGGTACAGGATAGGCCCTAAATACCCTGAAGACATTTAGGGCCTATCCGCAAAGTGTCATTTCAGTTTGAAGGCAGCGATGATGCTCAGGATACCGCCGATGACACCGAAGACACCGAAGACCCAGGGCAGTGTCAGCGTGGCCGCGATCGGGTTGGCAAGCAGCAGGATGCCGAAAAGGATGCTCAATCCGCCCAGGATCCCCACACCCCAGCCGCCACCCTGGAAGGCCTGAACCAGACTGACGATCCCCATGAAAATCCCGGCGATACCGATGATAATGACCAAAACATTGGGAACCAGGTAGGTGCTCCACAGGGGGTGATTTATTACGGCGAAACCGGCCAGGATGCCGATTACCCCGCCAAAGAGTTTCCAGCCCCAGGCCGTGCTGTCAATGAAAATGCCGACAATCTGGAAGATGCCGCTGATCAGCCAGTAAATGCCCAAAAATTGGACAATGAACAAGGTGGTCTTCCCAGGGGCAATCAACAGAAGAACGCCAATGATCAGTGCAAAGATGCCCTGTACAAGGACGAGCCACCAGGGTACTTCCACCCTTTGCATTTGTGCTTCGTTCATAGTCATACAATAGTCTCCTTATTTTTGTTTTCAGATGGTTGCGTTGACACACCCATTATATCATGGAGTGCTTTGCCCTTCGTTTCCGGCGGGTGCAGGGCCTTTGGAAATTTTTGAAAGAGCGGAGTTCTGCCGCACTTTCCGTGCAGAACTCCGCTCCGGTTGTCATCGCTTTAGGGTTTTGCTGAACCGCGGTGTCGGAAGATTCACTCCTCCGGATTTTCTTCTGCACCTTCTTCGGCTTCAACGGTGCCTTCAAAGGCTGCGCCAACAGCATTGACGCCGTCCGTGACCATCGTTGCTCCGCTGACACCGTTCTCGGTAACGGTAACGGTGCTGGCGCTGACACCGTCGTCTGTGATGGTTACCGAATCAGTCTGAACAGAGTCACCACCAACAACCACTTTTTTGAGGTCCACAATGCCATCTGCGCTCAATGCGCTGAAAGCCATATCTTTCCCTTCGGCCAGTTGTTTGGTGATTTCTTCGGAAATAGAGGCGGTGAATACATCTGCTCCGGCCTCTTTCATCTGCCTGGCAAGTTCGTCAACCCATTTGTGTTCAACAAGGGCAACGATGGCCGAAGTGCCGGGCTTAAGCGATTCGCCAATTGTTTTCAGCCGCTCATCATCAAAACCGGAGTCAATCAGTTTTGACGCCAGACCGCCGATGGCTGCGCCGGCTGCGCCGGCCAGTAACGCACCCGGGCCGGTCAGGATTCCCAAAGTCAACCCCAGTGCGCCTCCGAAGAGTGCGCCCTGCCCGCCGGTGAGATCACCCTGCTCCTTGATGTGCAGTTTGTCGTTATCGTCGCGGTAGAGTACGGCGGCATCCTTGATTGCAATCAACTTCTCTTTTTTGGCTTTTTTGAGGGCATTCAGGGCCTCGTTGGCGGCATCTTCGTTGTTGAAGGCAGATACGATCAATTGAACGGGAACGGCACTTTTTTCATTCATTTTTCATCTCCTTGTGTAATTGAAACTCGGTTGCCAGAATTTGGGAAACTCAAAAGTGCGCCGACAACAACACACTTTTCGTTAGCATGTCAAAATGTATCCGATTTGCCACACAGCGATTTTTTGGATAGACACAAATCCGGCGGATTTAGCGAATGAGCAACTGTTCTGTTGCAGCCGCCCATTCGCCGATGTATGCGGTATTACGCTTCGCTGCTGTCGCCGGCATCTGCGCTTTCGTCATCATCTTCAGCGCCAAAGGCCGCCCGCAGTTTGGCTTCGTCTTCTTTGGTGAGGGAGGTCTGAATAACCGTCGGGTGGAAACCCTGGCCTTTGAGCGCATCAAGAACTTTGTCCGCTGTGACCTCGCGCACCAGCAGGAACAGTGCGGAGTGGCCGGGTTCAATGGTTTCGCCAACTTCCTTGATAAAGTTGTCATCAACGCCGACATCACTCAATGACCCTGCAATTGCGCCGGTGACTGCACCGATCGCCAGCCCCAGCCAGGGAGCCCAAAACAGCAGACCAATCAGCATTCCCCAAAACGCACCGCCCAGCGCACCTGCTCCAACCAGGCTGACCGCCTGTTTGACTTTTACTTTCCCATCCGGTTTGCGGACGACAACAGCCGCATCCTCAATGGCAATCAGATGCTCTTTTTGCAGTCTGACAAGGGCATCGCGCATCTCTGCCGCTCCGGTTTCGTTATCAAATGCGAAAACAAATAAGTTGCTCATGGTTTCTTTCACTCCTGTTTGTGTTTTTTTATGGTTTCTCGTCCAAAATGATCTTGCGTGTCTGCTCCGAAAGTCCGGCAATTCCCGGCGCTTTTGGATTCGGACGATCGGCCTGGATATTTTGCCACACAAATTCGTGACAAAATCATTATACTATGAAATGTTTGCGATACGAATGTTTTTTTGTTAGAGAACTGTTAATTATTTGAGGATGCGGTTTGCACCGTTAGTAAAAATGCAGGCAGGGCGCAGATAAAAATGGTGTTTTGGGCGTGCTTCGCACGCCCAAAACACCATAAAGCGCCGCTCGGAGCAGGCAAGGGCTGGAGTGGTGAAAATGTCGCTACCGCATGTTGACGTATCCGGTTTGTTGCACAGTGATTTTTTCGGACAGGTTCTTACCGCCAGGCTAGAACTGTATCCCTGGCAGGATTCCGGGTAGCGTTGTACCGCTCGCCGCCATCCCTGTTCATCACATAAACTTCCCAGTTGGTATCCTGGTCGGTGGTGAAAGCAATCCAGTCGCCATCTTCCGACCAGACTGCCTGGAAGTCGTTGCCGGACGGGTTATTGGTCAGGTTGACCAGATCAGCACCATCCTGGTTAATCCGGTACACCTCCTGGTTGCCGTCGCGGTCCGATGTAAACAGGATGCTTCCGTTTCCTCCAGTTGCTGCCGGCTGGGTATCATTGGCGAGGTTATTGGTCAGCCTTTGGGGATTGCTTCCATCGGCATCCATGAGATAGATTTCCTGGTTGCCATCCCGATTGCTGGTGAATGCAATTCCCTCCCGGTTATTCAACAACCCCCCGCTGCTGAACCAACTGGGTTCCGTATCGCTGCTGGAAGGACTGTTAGTCAGGTTAACCGGGGTGCCGTTACCATCAGAAGGCATAACGTAAATTTCCCAATCGCCGTCACGATTGGTGTCGAAGGCGATCTGATGCCCGTCGGGCGACCAGGTGGGGTTACCCTCAGTGACATTCGGGCTGGTGGTCAGGTTAAGCAGGTTACTGCCATCCAGCCGGATGGTAAAGATATCACCATCTTTTGCAAATGCAACCGTGCCGCCATCCGGCGAGAGTTCAGCCGCAGCGGCATTTTCTGTTCCGGGGATCATCTGAACGCTGAAATCAGTGGCATCCATCACAAAAAGTGCGAGAACGCCGTTGCGATCGGATTCGAAGATGAGCAGGCCGCTTAAACTGGGCGGGGGAACCTCCGTTGGCATTTGCGTCGGGGTCTCGGCAGGAATCTCCGTCGAAGTGGCAGTCGGCATTTCGGTTGGGGAGGGTTCCGGCAACGGCGTTTCCGTCGGGCTTTCTGTGGGGGTTTCGGTTGGGACGCTGGTTGCGGTGGGCATCGCGGTTTCTGTCGGCTGTGCCGTAAACGTCGGGGTCAAGGTCGGAACAGGCGTGTTGGTGGCAACTCCGGCAGTCAATTGGGCAATTTGGGTCTGGTAAGCGACCATTGTGGAGGTAACCGCCGCTGCGGTTGCAGTCTGGCTCATGGCGTCTGCTTCTTTTTTGTCACCTCTGATTTTGATAAACCCGATTGCGATACAAATCATCATAATGCACAGCACCAGCACAACGGGCAGCACCCAGATGGGAACTACAGCCTGGTCAACAACCTCTCCGTTGTGGCTTTGGGTTTCGCCATTGGATGACCGCACATGAACAGCGTATGGATAGGTGATTTTGCCGCCGATCCATGGCCGTTCACGCAGCCCGGCCCGAAACACAGTGCTGGATGAACTGCCTTCCGGGATGCGCATTTCGTGCATTTTTGTTTTGCTGAACACCCAATCATTGTTCTCAACTCTGCCGACCTCGAAATCCAGTTGGTCTTCATGGCTCTGCCAGGTAATGGTGTAAACTTCGCGAATATTGCCCTCATTTTTGATGGTGATTTGTGCGTTCTGAGCGGCTTCCATGCGGGCGGGCTGCAAACTGCTGCTGAACTCCGAGAAGGCTGCAATTGTCAGTGTGCATTCAACACTGGCAAGTTCAGCAGGAGAAGCGTCGCTGGCGAATCGCACATTGAAGACATGGCGTCCCGCGCGGCTCTCCGGGGCCCGCGGGGGGTGGAGCGTAATCGGAATCTCGCGTTTCTCGCCCGGTTCCAGTTTGGTCACCGGGGATGAAGTCGAAACCCACCCCATCGGAATCCCCTCAACCTGCATTCGCAGGGTATCGGGGGTCAATCCGTTGTTTGCCAGTACCAAGGTGAAGGTTGTGCTGCTCCCCGGAGCAACGGTGAACTGCACTGAATCGACCAAAAGGCCAATTCGTCCCTGAACCTCGAGTGTTGCAACGGTGAGCGTCAGTTCCAGCTCGGCGAACTGATCCGGAACTTTGCGGCTGGTTGCCCGGATTTTAATGGGGTATTTGCCCACGCTGCTTTCTGTCAGAGCAGGGGCCTGAACAATCAGGGTGACTTCCTTCTCCTCGCCCGGGGCCAGAGAGACGTTTGGGGTCGCGGTGGAAATCCAACTGGGAGGGATGCCGCCTACACTCAGGGAAAAGGTATCTTCCTCAATTCCCTGGTTCCGCAGGGCTATTTTCAGGGTGGTATTTCCTGCCGGGGCAACTGAAATCTCGGTTTTCTCTGCCCGTATTCCGATGCGTCCCTCGGTAAATGCATTATCGCTCATGGTGTCTTCCTCCAAAAAATGCGGTGCGGATGCGTTCCGTCTGCCTGGACCCTGTTATGAACCTTTCTGTCGCCTCCACCCCAAGCCTCTCCCCCTCAGGGGGAGTACGAAGCCTGCCCGAAGGGTGAGGGGAGACACAGGGGGGATGGAGAAACAGCAGGTTTTCTGCTGCCTGCATCGCAGAAAGTGCATAACAGCCTCTAACCGGGGCGGCGGCAAGCGTATCCTTTCCTAAACAAACTGATTTCGGATCAAAAGTGGCGTGCCTGTTTTGTACCACGAAAACCGGCGAATGAAACGGGGATCGCGGATTTTGTCAGGTTTTTCGCTGCCTCTCTGAAAGTTTCCGCTTCGGTTCCCATCTTCCAAGAGAGAGGCCGGTTGAGGGCAGGGGAGAAACCGGGATGCAAGGAAACACCGGTTTGCATATGCGCACGGCGTTCTCTGGTCAGGGGTTCTCCCAATAAGCCAGGTAATCATACTCAACGGTGAACGCGGGGGTAATTTCCGCACCGATGAAGAACCCAAACGGCCCCCTGCCGGTAAACGTGCTGTCGTGCGCTTCGGCAACCATGGCATCGTTGATGTAAAGTACAATCCGGTCGCCAATGGCCGAAACGGCCAATTTATTAGGCTCACCCATTTTGATTTTATCGCTGACTGTGTAATCGATAATTGCATCGCGCTGGTAGGTATTCCCGTCCCAGTAAGAAAGCCAGAATTCCTGTTTGCAGGTAATGCCAAACAGGTAACCGCTCTGGTGGGCATCATTCCCCCGGAAGTAAATACCGTAGCGGTCGCGTTCAGCGCAGCCGCTGACAACGGTAGCGACCGTCTCCAGGTAAAAATCCTGAATCTCAGACCAGGTGATCTCCCAGCAAACACCGGCTGGGACCCGTTTGGTCGTTTGGACATATTTTTCGTTGAGAATTTGTGTCTTGAAACAGGCGTCATCGAAAAAGGTCCAGTAAATATCTGTGTCGAACTCATCCAGCCAGGTAGGCTCTCCCAGCCCGTTTGCCGGATGAGCAGACGAGAAGGTGGGCGTGACAGACGGAATAGGGGTTCGTGTAGGGAAGGGACGCGGCGTGTTTGTAACAGTCCAGGTAGGCAACGGCGTCCGGGTTGGACGGGGCGTGTGTGTCGCTGTTGGCATGGCAGTATTTCCCGAAAAGAGCGACGTGGCTGTAAAAGCATCGGCGGCTTCAGCCAAAGCCGTGTTGATATCCAGCGTAGGAGGAAGCGTGCTGGGGGTAGACTGTTTGGTGAGCAAAGCCATTGCCACCATTGCCAGCCCGCAAACCAGCACAATACCCAGGACGATAATGATACCCAAAAGGAGATTTTTATGTTTCATTCTGAGGTGCCTCCGGGGAGAATTGCGGCTCTTCTGGGATTGCCGAAACCGGCACGCCTGCCGCTCTGAAGATTCCCAAAAACCCGGAACTACATCCGATACAAAGAGATTTCGGTAATTTCCGGCGCACAGTTTATTCGCAAAGGGAATACAACCGTACCCAGGCCGCGGTTAGTATATAGCCACATGTCCCTGACCTTATATAACCCCATGGGATAAACCCGTGCCAAGCGGGGAACATAAAGTGGCCCGGTAAACGGCAGCCGTACCTGACCTCCATGCCCGTGCCCGGAAAGTTGCAAACAGACTCGGGAATCTGTAGCAATTTGGGGAGCAAAATCGGGTTCGTGCATCAGCACAACCGCAGGTGTATCTGCCGGACAGTTTTGCATGGCGGTTTTTGGGTCGGGCACACCGCTCCAGCCGTCATCCAGCCCGGCAAGGTAGAGCCTGGCATTCCCCACGGCGATCAAGACACCTTCATTAACCAGCAAGGGCAATCTCTCGCGTGCCAAGGCAGAACGCACAGGCGAAAAATCCGCCCATCGTTCGTGATTCCCCAAGATGCTGTAAATACCATAGCGGGCATTTAACTGTGCCAGCACCGGCGCCAATTCATAAACATATTCAATATCCGTTTCAATGTAATCACCGGTGAGCACAACAAGATCAGGCGACAACTGGTTGATCATCTGCACGGCTTGCCGCACCATGTCAATAGAGGTAATCGGCCCCAGATGAATATCACTAATCTGGACAATGCGGAAGCCCTCCAACGCTGGTGGCAGCCCGGCAACCGGCAGTGGAATATGCTCCACCACAATGGTATCAACCTCATTTTCGAAATACGCACCTGAGGCCATCCCGCCCATAACAGCAAGCAGGCCGAACCCGCCAAGTTTCAGAAAACTGCGACGATTGAGAGAAGTAGGGTTGTCTTTTGCCACGCGATTGTTCGTCCTTTGCAATCCAGTTACAATGCAAATCCAATTATAGTGGAAAATCCGCTGGTGTCACGATGGATTTGCAAAGGACGCAGGCAAAAGATGTGGAAATCGGGCCGTCCCACGGAAACCGCTTCCTGCCCCCCTCCTTCTGCATCTTCGCCCGCACCCTTCGAACACAAAGTCCGCAGAACATACCATGCTTCGGAACAAACCTTCTGCCGTTTTATCTTCCCCTCTCCCTGGCCGGATTGCCACCGCCCTGGTGACTATCACCACCGCATTTTGGGTCTTTTGGGGCAGCGCGGAGATGTACTACGAAGGCTGGGGCAGCCCCTTCCCGCTGCCACTGGCATACCTCATCCCCGGCACGGCCTGCCTGCTGTTCACGCTCCTGGCGCTGACCTGGCCGCGGGCTGGCGGATGGCTGTTAATCGTCGTTGGTATCGGTTTTACCATCTGGTGGTGGATTCTGGCGGCAGGGCGCGGCTGGCTGAACATCAAATGGGCGCTGATCACCTTCCCGTTCAGCGGGATGCTGGTTTTGACGGGAATCTTGTTCCTGCTGGATGCCAGCAACCGGAGACGATTCCGTGCCCAAGGGGAACAGCCCGACCCTCGCTGGTGGGTGCGGCATCTCCGCTATCTGGTGGGAATCGGTATCCCGGTGGCGATTTTCCTGGGGGTTAGCGGGTACTACCTCCCGACGCTGATCCGGCGGGTGGATGACGGGAACCGCGGGGCACGCTTGATCGAGGGAAACGGTGTTACCCTGATCTGGGCACCCGAAGGCCCCGGCTGGAACTGGAAACAGCCCTGGGGCGGCTACCCCTCCTGGAACAGCCTCGCGCTCTACGGGGTCGAACCAGTCGGCCTGAAGAAGCAATCGGAAATCGGGGAGGGGGTTTTTGCACCCGAAGAGGCGATGCGGGAAACCGGGCTGTGCGTCTACCTCAACGAGGACGGAACACAGTTAATGGACACGCCGCAGCACATCTGGCGGATGCCCACGGTGGAGGAGATCGCCCGCTCGATGACGCTCCACAACCAGAACGCAAACTGTACCCCCCAAAAGGATTCTGCCAACCCGGAGCGTTACCTGACCGGCTGGATGGACTGTGCCCTGAAACCCGATAAGGAAACCCCGCTCTGGGCGCCCGACCGTGAGCCGATTTACTACTGGGCTGCGGACGAGCATGACCAGCAGAAAGCCTACTACCTGAGTTATAACGGCAGTTTGCACGCACAGAACAAGGATTGGGGAAACCCCCGGCACGGGTATCGCTGCGTCAACGAACCCTGAATCATCCTTTTCTGGGCTTTTGCTCAGAGCGAAAGGCCTGCTTTTGTGTCTGCTGCTGGCGGTATTGCATCAAGTTCTCTATGCTATCCTCGTGATGTTCCGCAATCAGCAGGGTCACTTGCCCGCGGGTGATTTGTTGCAAAACGCGGCCGGCTTCCATCCCGGCAGGCGAGCCCATCGCAGATTGCAGGGCTGCCCGGTTTTCAAAAAACAACTCATGAACCCGGCTGAAGCGAAGATCTCCGACCAGATGCTGCTCCACCTGGGATGTGGCCTCCCGCAGCAGACCGGGCATTGCCTCAGCATGGTGCAGGAATTCGGGCCAGCCATCATCCAAAAACGGCCCTGCCGCTGTTGAGGGGATAAAAATCATCAATTTGTGCATAACGCCATTATACTTGTGATTGCTGGCTGACTGGCTGACAAAACTCGCTGCAAAGGGGAGAACACCGTCGTTCCACTACATTTGCCCCCCCGAATTGGGTGCAGGCAAATGTTGTAGAAAAATTGTCATCTACCAACAAACCGTGCCATTTTGGAGCCCCATCCCCCTATGTCTCCCCTCACCCTTCGGGCAGGCTTCGCACTCCCCAGGGAAGGGGGGAGCAAACTTTTCGGTGTGTGTGCGGCGCACTTCGTGCGCCGCACACACACCTGATGAACACGCCTCTCCTCAAAATTTCCGCTTTGGTTCCCCTCTCCCTGTGGGAGAGGGGTTAGGGGTGAGGGCAGGGGGAGGGGTCGGGAGTGGGGGCATACTTGACAAAGCGATATGGAACTTCACTCAATTTCTACATCTTTTGCTTGCACCCCGAACTCGGCACACTGCGCCAGGGGGTTAAAACGAGTATAATTCGGTGACAAATTAGGCCACTGACAACTGGCGGAGACCCGATGTCAGATTCCCAGTCCAATCCATTCCAACTTTCAATTCACCTGTTTCCAAACTTTTATGACACTTCAAAACATTCCCGTTTACCAATCTCTGATCAACCTTCCCTGGCTCTCGCGCACGCGCCGCAACCACGGGCTGGAACATGCCACCCTGCACATTTTGGCACAGCACTACCCCGGCAGAAAACTCGCCGGGCACTCAGATGCAGGCGGCTTCTGGCTGATCGGCAATGTACCTGCCGAGGGAATTGAAGCCGCCGTCCAGGAGGCCTTGCAGCGCATGAAAAATGGCGAGGAAAACCTGGCGGTGCATCCCAATTGCGGAACCAATCTCGCCACTGCCGGTATGATGGCCGGTATCGCCGGAGCGTCGGCAATGATCGGCGCCGGCCCGCGCAAGCGCGACATCTTTGACCGGCTGGCGCTGGCTGCCACGCTGGCAACCCTGGCGCTGATTCTCGCCCGCCCGGTGGGATTTTTCATCCAGCGGTATTTCACCACTTCCGGCGCGCCGGGGACGCTCGAAGTTGTTTCGATTACCGCATCGCAGCGCGGCGGAGTCAAGGCGCACCGCGTCGTCACCCGCGGGTGAGTGATTCAGGAATTTCGCCAGAACGGGTGCAGACAAAAGATGTAGAAATCGGGCAGCCGCATGTCTCTGCCCTTCCCCCGGCGGGGCGGGGTGTTCGGTGCTTGTCCTGTTCGCAAAACGAAGACTGGCAGTCCTGGCAGGACTGCCAGTCTTGTGTGCGGGACGAGGGAAACACACAGGAATTTCTACAACAATTGCCTGCCCCCCAGAACATCCCGCTTTTTTATTTGGGCCGCGTTTGTGCTATAATTGTGCCAGGAGGCGCAAAGTTTTCCGTTTAAGGAGCAACCATGAAAAAAACTGACATACCGGATATCGTGATTGGACGTTTACCGCTCTACTTGCGAGCGTTGCAGCGCATGTCACAAGAAGGACGCCAGGTCACATCTTCACAGGAATTGGGCGAATTGCTGGGCATCTCGGCCGCACAAATCCGCAAGGACCTCTCACAATTCGGGGAGTTTGGCAAGCAGGGCACGGGGTACAACATTGAATATCTTCTGGAACAACTGCTTAAAATTCTGAACCTGGATCACATTTGGGATATGGTCATTGTCGGCGCAGGGGATGTGGGGCACGCACTAGCCCGCTACCAGGGATTTCGCAACCGGGGCTTTCAGGTGACGATGATTTTTGACAATGATCCCGATAAAATCGGTAAAAAGATTGGCAATTTCACTGTACTCGATGTCGCAGAAATGGTGGAGCGTATCCGTGAGGCTGAAGTCAGGGTAGCAATGGTTGCTACTCCGGCATCTCATGCGCAAGAGGTGACCGATAAACTGGTGGAAGCGGGCGTCAAAGCAATTTTGAATTACGCCCCAATTCGTGTTACTGCCCCGCCAGATGTGCAGTTGCAATATATTGACCCCGCCACCCATTTGCAGCGCATGTCCTACTATCTGAAGTGACTCTGCCGCGAATAAAAAAGGCTGGCGATTGCCAGCCTTTTTTTATTCGCAGAAAACTCACACCGGGGGCAAATTACGCTTGATCTTCGCGTACACCCCCGGCTCCATCGCCAGGGAGGCACCCTCCACAACGCAGGTGGTGGGGTTATCCACCGGGTAGGCGGGGACCCCCAGTTCTTTCGTCAGCAGTTTGTCAATCCCCCGCAGAAGCGCGCCGCCGCCGCACAGGGCAATGCCGCGGTCAATGATGTCGGAAACCAGTTCCGGTGGAGTTTTCTCCAGCACCCGGCGGGCGGTTTCCACAATCCGTTTGAGCGGATCCTGCAAGGCCTCGACAATCTCGCCGGTGGTCAAACTGAGGGGACGCGGCAGACCCGTAACCTGATCCTGCCCCTGAAGTTGGATGCTCTGCTCCTCGTCCTGGGGAACCGCGGCGCCAATCTGGATTTTGAGCATCTCCGCGGTGGGCTGGGCGATCACCAGCCCGTACTTGCGGCGGACATAGGTGATAATCGCTTCATCCAGGGCCAGTCCGCCCGCCCGCAGCGTCTCCGCGGCGACAATACCGTACATCGCCAGCACCGCAGCCTGGGTCGCGCCACCGCCGAGGTCAATCAGCATGTTGCCTGAAGGGCTGTTGAAGGGCAGGTCAACCCCCAGGGCGGCGGCTATCGGCTGCTGGATCAGGAAGACATCCTTCTTAACGGCTTCCAGGGCGGCCTCGTGAACTGCGCGGCTCTCCACGCTGGTAACTCCATAAGGGACAGTCACCATCACACGGGGATGGAAAAAACGCATCGGCCCGCTAACCTTCCCGATCAGATATTCCAGCAAACGCTCAGCGATCTCGTAATCGGCAATCACCCCGTTTTGAAGCGGGCGGGCAACCTCCAGCGTTTCGGGAACGCGCCCATACATATTTTGCGCTTCATCGCCAACCTCGACAATTTTTTGTTCTTCAACCGCAATAACCACCACCGTCGGTTCGGAGAGCAATACCTTGCCGCCTTCCGCGATGCGCGTTTGAGTCGTCCCCAGGTCAATCCCCAGGTCTTTTGAGAACAAAGCCATCTTAGTGCGCTTCGTCTTCCATCATGGGCGAAAGTTTGGAACGCTGCTTGCGGTAACGGCGGACAGCATC
>CAZPSL010000241.1:0-25356 GCA_964589145.1 uncultured Anaerolineales bacterium | reverse complement strand
CAGGTCTCTCGGCGAGGGTCACTGGCAGACCGCCTTCCCCCTGTTCCGCGGCAGACCTGTGAGGTCTCCTCTATGGCGACCCTCAGACAAAAAAGCACGGCGCTCGCCACGACGAGAACCGTGCTGTAAAACACCGTTGTGCCGTGTTTTTACGGGCAGGTGTAGAGAAAACTGAACAGTGCGTTGAAAGGGGGCACGCAGTACAGGTTGAGCATATCGAAAATCAGCGCACCGACCGTTGTTCCGCAGAGCATCACCACCAGACATCCCGCGCCAGCCCACAGCCAAGTGACACTGCCGCTTTTCTGGGGGGTTGGCGGCGGCTGCTGGTAAACTGGCGGAGGCGGTGCTGCCGGCCCAGGCGGAACCTGCCCGGAGTACGCCTGCGGGGACGGAACCATCCGCGGCGGCTCTTGTGAGGCCGGGACAGGCGGCGGCTGCACTGCCCCCATCTGGTTGGCCGGGGAAATCATGGTCGCGTTGGGGTCACTCTGGGCAGCCTCATAAGTCAGCGCGGCGGCCTCACCCAGCATGATCGTATCCCCCAACCGCAAAATCTGCGGAACGCTGATGCGCTGCCCGTTGATGAAAGTCCCGTTGGTGGAACCGAGATCTTCGATGATGTACTGCCCGGCAGGGTCAAGCCGCAGACGGGCGTGCCGCCGGGAGACCTCTGCCGAGTTGATGACCACATCCGCGCCGACATCGCGCCCGATGACAATCTCGCTCTTGGAAAGCGCAAAAATTTTTCCAGGGTTTGGCCCCGACTGCATTACGAGTTGAAAGGTTTGTGAAGTCATGGTGGATTCCTGTTGTGGGGGTGCTGGCAGTTTGAAGGATGTCTATTAGAGTTTACTCAGTTTTGAGAGAAGAGTCAAACCGCATCACACCTCTACGCCCAGCCATTGGCGGATGAAGAACCCGATGATGAACGAGAATAACGCCACCCCCAGACTCAGCCCGGCCATCTCCAGAAAACGGGAGCGGAACGGTTCATCTTTGGCGACCGAGATGTAGTAATTGAACACCGCGATAATCACCACCCCGGTCACCAGGGCGATGCCCAAATCGAGCAGATAGTTCTCAAAGAGCAGGTAAGGCGCAACCAGCAGGGAAACCGTGATGATATACGCGATGCCGGTGTAAACCGCCGCCCGCACGGGGTGTTTTTGCGTGTCCTCCGAGCGGGTGGAGAGATACTCCGAGGCCGCCATCGAAAGTGAGGCCGCGATGCCGGTAATCAGCCCCGAAAGCGCGATCAGGTTCACGTCCCGCAGGGCCAGTGTCAGCCCCGCCAGTGCGCCGGTCAACTCCACCAGGGCATCGTTCATCCCCAGCACCACCGACCCGGCATACCGCAGACGCTCCTCATCCAGCATCCCCACCAGTTGACGTTCGTGCTCTTCCTCCTCCGCAATCCAGCGATCCACTTCGGGCACTTCATCCCGCAGCCGCTCGTAATTCATCTGTGCCCGCGCCTCGCCGCGCTCCATCAACTTGATGCCAAACGTGAAGCCGAACACCCGGCTGATGAACGTGTACCAGAAGATGTTCCAGCGGCTGGGCCTGATCTCCTTGCCGGTGTATTGTGCCCAATCCTCGGCGTGCCGCCGCTCGTCATCGGCAATCTGAAGCAAAATCCGGCGGTTTTCGTCCTCTTTGACGAACTTCGCCAGATTTCGGTAGATATGGTATTCGGTAATTTCGATGCGCTGAAAGTTCTCCAGTGTTTGCAGAGTGGATGAAGTTGGCGGCATGTTTCTCCTTTCGTTTTTATTTGCGGTTCAGCAAACCGTAGGCAATCACCCCAATCAGCACCAGCAGCGAAAGTCCGACAACTGCCAGCACCAGCGGCGCATCTCCGTCGGAGAGGGTGACTGGCTCCGGGGCGGGGGTTGCTGTGGGATTGACGATCACCGCCGGACGGGTGGACTGCGCGGTCCGCGGGGTGCGCGTCGGCTTTTGGGGGGCTTCCGTTCTCGTGGGCGGGAGCGGCGTGCCCGGATTTTCGGGGGTTCCCGTTATGGCTGTTTCATCCGCAGGCCGGATGATCACCCACTCGTTGGGGTAGATGACCGTGTTCTTGTCGTAGTGATTGTAACGGTAAATGTCCTCCAGGGGCACGCCGTAAGTGTTGGCGATGCCAATCAGGGTTTGCCCGTAGCCCACAACGTGGATGATCGCCCCGTCCTCCCTG
Source organism: uncultured Anaerolineales bacterium (assembly GCA_964589145.1). Classification (GTDB taxonomy): domain Bacteria; phylum Chloroflexota; class Anaerolineae; order Anaerolineales; family UBA11858; genus UBA11858. The sequence continues at coordinate 23,159 of CAZPSL010000241.1, read as the reverse complement.
GGGGTGGAGATGATAAACGGGTCGTAGGCAACCGCCGTCGGGCCGGGCGGGTTGTTCCCTGCCGGGGGCGGGGTCGCATTGGGGTCGCTGGTCGGCCGCGGGCGCGATCCCACATAATAGCCGGTATCCACCGTGTAATAGGTACTCGATCCCGAAGTTGCCACTCCGGCCCCGATGTAGACCGCGTTGGGGTTGAGCATGGTGTGCAGGTGCGCCTCGTCCTGCCAGAAGTCGTAGATGGCGATCTGGATGGTGACTCTGTAGCCCCCGGCGATGTTCTCTGAGACGAAGGCGGTTGCGCCATTGCCGAAGCCCCAGGCGTAGGCGCGGTCAATGGGGCGTGAGCCGCCTGGCCCGGTGTGCGTGACCTGCCCGATGGAGGCCTGGTAATCGCTGTGCGCCTGCGCTGCGCCCATCAGGGCATAGTCCACTTCCAGCGCAGGCAGCCCGTGTGCCGTGCGGAACTGGTTGACCGCGGCGATCACCTGCGCCGGGGTTTCGGTTTGGGCCGGTTTGGGCAGCGGTGCCATGCCGAGCGTGAGCAAAACGCCGAGCAGGAGAGCGGGGAGAAGAGTTTTTCGTATAGCCATGTTGGGGTGATTCGGAATCCCGCGTTATTGTCCAAAAATGATGGTGAATGATGGTAGGGGCATGATTAATCAGGCCCCTGTTACAACAGGATTTCCGTTCCGCATCTCAACGTATCATACTGCAAAAGGATGAGAATAGCGTGAATCAGACGATAGAGGGCAGAGCGCAGTTCCGTTCCAGACGTAAAACTCAGGGCTTTTGCTGAAACGCCGGGAAAATTCAAATATTCAGATAACCCGAATCTCGGTTAAGGTACGGGGCACTTGTTTCGCGGCATGAACATCTGCGCTTGAAACGAATATCACGATTTTTTTGCGTAGTTTGTGCTGTTTGCTACAGTCATGTTCCCCGGAGAGCACCATCTGGCTTATCTGCAACTCAGGTTCCGTTCGATCGGTGATTGCGGGCGTGTAAGGCCGTGACGGCCTCACACGCCCTGTGGTAACGAAATTTTCCGTTTCCCCGCTTTCCCGTTTTCCCGGACGCTGCCGGGAACTTCCTACATCCCCAAATACGCCGCCTGAATGTGCTCGTTATCCAGCAGTTCTCTGGCGGTGCCTTCGATTTCGGTTTTGCCGTGCGAGAAAACGAACCCGTAATCACTGATTGCCAGTGCCATCTGGACGTTTTGCTCCACCAGCAGCATGGTGATACCGGTTTCCTTGAGCGCGTTCAAACTCTCGAACAGGTCAAGCACCAGCACCGGAGCAAGGCCGAGCGAGAGTTCATCCATCATCAGCACAATTGGCTCTGCCATGATGCCGCGGGCGACCGCCAGCATCTGCTGTTCTCCGCCGCTGAGGGTTCCTGCTTTCTGGTCTTTGCGTTCTTCCAGGCGGGGGAACATCTCAAAAACGCGCTTGAGATTCTTGTCAAAATGGGCATGGGACCGCTTCGGGGAGGCGCCCATTTCCAGGTTTTCGAGAACGCTCATCTCGGTGAACAACTGCCTCCCTTCGGGGACGAGAATCAGCCCCATTTCGGCTTTTTCGTGCGCCGAAAGTTTGCTGACATCCTCCCCCTGGAAGTAGACCGAACCGCTCCAGGGTTTGAGCAGTCCCATAATCGTGCGCAGCATGGTGGTTTTTCCCGCGCCGTTGGCGCCCACCAGCGAGGTCAGTTGTCCCTGTTTCAGGGCAATGCTGGCACCCCACAAAATCTGCACTTCGCCGTAACCGGAGGTTACTTCACGAACTTCTAGAATTGCCATACCTCACCTCACTCATCCGCCTGCCGCATTAGTTTATCCGCCAGTTCCGGGTCGCCCAGGTAAGCCTCGACCACCTTGGGGTTGTTTTGAATCTCTTCGGGCGTGCCCTCAGCGATCTGCTGCCCAAAATCCAGCACGATCATGCGGTCGGAGACGTTCATCACCGCGTGCATCACATGCTCGATCATGATGATGGTCACCCCCTGATCGCGGATTCTCTGCACGGTTTCGACCATCTCCGCGATTTCGGAGGGATTCAGCCCCGCGAGGACCTCATCCAGCAGCAGGAGATACGGACGCGCTGCCAGGGCGCGTGCCATTTCCAGACGTTTTTTCTGCGCCACGTTCAGGCTGGAGGCCAGTTGATCCGCCCGTTCGGCCAGCCCGACAAATTCCAGCACTTCATCAGCGATTCCACCGGCCTTGTGCAATTTGTGGTTTTCACGTCCGAAGCAGGCTCCAACCATCACGTTCTCGCGCACCGAAAGGTCGTTGAGCGGCTTGACGATTTGATGGGTGCGCGCCAGCCCGCGGTGTGCCATGTCGTACGTCTTCGAGCCGGTGACATCCTCCCCTTTGAAAATCACGCGCCCCTCGTTGGGTGTGTAAACACCGTTGATCACGTTGAACAGGGTGGTCTTCCCCGCCCCGTTGGGGCCGATCAGCCCCAGGATTTGCCTTTCAGGGAGGTCAAAGGTTACATCGGTCAGGGCTTGCAGGCCGCCAAAACGCTTGGTTACACCTTCAACTTGCAGAATCAGTGAGGTCATTGCAGCACCCTCCTCGTTTGCGGGAAGCGGTTCCGAATCCAGCCGACCACGCCGAAGGGGATGAACAGAACAATCAGCAGCAGGAGCACACCCGCTACCGCGAGTTGGATGTTCTTGAAGATCGGGCTGGTCAGCAGATAGCCGCGGATGCCCTGATAGCCGACTGCGCCCAACACCGGGCCGAGCACCGTCCCCTGTCCGCCGAGCATCACCATCACGATAAATTCGATGGAAGTGTGCAGCGGAAAGGCATCATGCGGCTCGATATTGCCGTTTTTGAAGAAGAACAGTGCGCCCACAATGCCGGGGATGATTGCCGAAAGCACATACGCCCAGGTTTTGGCGTTGGGGGCAACCACGCCCATCACTTCGGCGGCATCTTCATCTTCGCGGATTGCCAGCAAACCCAGCCCGAATTTTGAGGTCCGCACGGCGTAACTGACGATGACGGAGAGCAGCGCAATTCCCGCCATGATGTAAAACGCCATTTGCAGGGCCTCCTGCGCGCCGCCATATTCTTTGTACACCTTAAAATTCAGGTTCATGCCAATCGGCCCGCCGATGAAATCCAGGTTGCCCACCAGGGCGAGCATGGCCTGGTTGACGCCGATGGTTGCCAGGGCAAAGTACGCTCCCCGCAGGCGCAGGATGGCTTTCCCCAGCAGAAATGCAATCAGGCCGGACATCGCGCCGCCAGCCGCCATCGCAGGCCAGATAGACCAGCCCTGCTGACTCATCAGGTAGAAACCGGTGTATCCGCCTACGCCGAAGAAAACGATATGCCCAAAACTGACGTAGCCCGTGTACCCCAGGATGATATTCAAACTGGAAGCCAGCGCAACCGCTTTCAGGATTGTGAAGGCGGTTTCCTGATCCACGGCTTTGCCGCTGAACACAGGCCACAGGGCCAAGGCTGCCACCACCAGCAGCGGGAGCACCAGTCCGAGGATGTTTCGCCAGTTTTTCATTGTTTCGCTCCAAACAAGCCGCTCGGTCGGAAGAGCAGGATGAGAACAAACATGACAAATTCCACCACCGGCACCCAGGTGGTTTCCATGAATGTGGGGATGATCCCTTCAATCAGGCCGAGGATCAATCCCCCGACCAGCGCGCCGACCGGGTTTCCCAGCCCTCCCAGCACCACAATGACGAAACTTTTGAGTTCATACGTCCCGCCCGCCAGGATGGTGAACGGGAAAAAGGTGGCGATGATGCCCCCGGAGAGGGCCGCCAGCATGGTGCCGATTCCAAAACTCAGGGCGAGAATCCGGTTGGAGGGCACGCCCACCAGTTCCGCGGCGGCACGGTTGTTGGCAACTGCCCGGATGTAGCGTCCGTTGCGGGTGCGGTACAGGAAAAAGTACAGCCCGGCCGTCACCAGCAGGGCAACCAGCGCGCCGACCACCCGGCTGCCGAGCAGCGTTACCGACCCTAAAGACATCTTCCCCAGTGAAAATTCCAGGTTGTAGGGCGCGGTTGAGAAGGCTGCCGTTCCCAGCCCGATGATGATCATGTTGACCGAGAAAGTCGCCAGCAGCGAGGAGAGATGCGGAGCGTCAATCACCCGCTGGACGGCGACGATGTAAATCACAATGCCGAGCAGCAGCCCCAGCACGGCGACCAAAATCAGGGCGATGTAGGGGTGCAGTCCCAGCATGGTGGTCAGCAGGTAGATGCTGAACATCCCCAACGCGATGATCGGGCCATGTGCCAGGTTGATTACATCCATCACGCCGAAGATCAGCGTCAGGCCCATCGCCGCAATCCCGTAAATGAAGCCAATCAGCAAACCGTCAACCAGGTTGGCGAGTAGAAAATCCATAAGGGTCTCCTTGGTCCTCCCGCCCCGCTTCTCCGAGAAGATTTGGGGCGGGGGAGGCTTTTGGATGTTGGATGACCAGATGATGGCAGGACTTTCGCTGCGAGTGATGGGTTTGCGGTGTCAGCAAAAGTCCCGGACGGGACAATCAGGAGATCGGGGCGCAGGTACCGGAAAGTGAAACCTGCTCCGGCGGCCTGCTTCCCCGACGCCCCGATTGCTCAGTTGCCGATGTTACGGTTTCGGATACAGGGTATCTGCCGTCTTCCCTTCCTCCGGCCAGACCACCTGCTTGACCAGGTTGCCGCCGTCGTCCTTCTGCCACTGGATGTAGACCATCGAGTGCCCGACTTGCAAACCGTGGGCTTCCTCGCTGGTGTCGAACTGGATATGACCGAAGAAGGTCAGCAGATTCATCGCGTCCAGCGCTTCCTTGATGGCTGCCGAATCCGTCGAATCCGCGTCCATGATGGCTTTTTGGAGCACCAGGCCGGCCGCGTAACCGCCCGCGGAGTGGTAGGAGGGTTCCTCGCCGCCGTAAGCAGCCCCGTAAGCGGATACGAAGTCATCACCCGTGGGGCCGAACCAATCCATCCCGTTGGCTTTGGCGGCTTCTTCGGTGTAGGCAACCAGCGGTTCCCACTGGCTGGGGCCGATCACGCCCAGGGCGGCATCGCCCAGTTCAGCGAAATCCGGTTCGGGGGGAGCAACCAGCAGTGCGAGCATCTTCACGTCCACGCCGCGCTCGTGAATCTGGCGGGCGAAGGTGCTGCCATCCTGGAAGTGTCCGCCGCCGAGAATCGCTTCTGCGCCGGAATCCTGGATTTTGTTGATGAAGGGGCTGAAGTCGGTGGTTTCGGCATCGTACCCCTCAAAGAGCACGACCTCATACCCCTGGGATTCGGCGTATTCCTTGGCGGCTTCCACCACGCCGGTGGAGAACTTGGCGTTTTCGTAAACGAAAGCCAGTTTCTTGACGTCCGGGTCCAGTTTGGCAAGCAGGTCAATCGCGCCGGTCAGGTAACGGCTGGCGGGGGTGTAAATCTGGAAAACCTGGGTGTAGCCCTGCTTGTAGTTGCTGTCTGCTGCCGCGCCGGTGGTGATCATCACCTTGCCGTACTGCTCGGCGATAATGGATGCGGCTGCGGTCAGGCCGCTGGAGTAGGGGCTGATCAGCAAGTCGGCGTTGTCCTCGGTTGCCAGGCGGGTGTAAAGTTCCTGCACCCGGTCCTTGGAACTCTCGTCATCGTAGGTGACGGAGGTGAACTTGACGACTGTGCCGTCGCTCAGTTTGATGCCGCCAGCCTCGTTGACCTGATCCATCCAGAGTTGCAGACCATTGACCTGCCGCCCGGAGGAGGTTTCGTACTTGCCTGTAATGGAGGAAGTAAACCCGATGACGAGCGTCACTTCCTTCGCCGGGGCCTCTTCCTCAGGGGCTTCTTCGGCAGGGGCTTCTTCGGCGGGAGCCTCTTCCGCAGGTGCTTCTTCGGCAGGGGCTTCTGCCGCGGGGGCCTCCGCCTGTGGGGTTTCCCCGCCTCCACCACAAGCGGCTAACACCATGCCAAGCACCAGCAAAACAGCAAACAAAACATACCATCGTTTCATGAGATTGCTCCTTTCGTGAATTGTGAAGATTGAATGTGACGTAAAAACAGGGGGAAAGCCCCCGTCCATAGCATAGAGAAAAAAAGCAAACAAAAACTAAATTCCCCCGACAAGGTTGTAAAAAAAACATAAATCCCAAGAAGATGTCTCAGTGATGCAGTGCAATGAGCGGAGGATGCGCGGTTTCCCTGTTGCGCGCAACAGGAGACCCTAAAGGTCTGGCAGACCTTTAGGGTCTTGTCCGCGCTGCCGCGACGGCCGGAGACCTTTGAGGTCTTCGAGACCTCAAAGGTCTTGGCGGGGGGAGTTAGCAATTCAAATCCGGCATTCGCGAGTACAGCACACCCCCCGATTTCACCCGCCAGCCTCGTTATCCCTCAAAATAGTATCCAAAACCGTGGGCGGTTTTGATATAGCGGGGGTTGACCGGGTCCGCTTCGATTTTCTGGCGCAGGCGGCCGATATACACCCGCAGATATTCGGTCTCGCGCCCGTACTCCGTCCCCCAGATGCTTTTCAGGATGGCCTCGTGGGTGAGCAGCCTCCCCGCGTTCTTCATCAGGTAAACCAGCAGGTTGAACTCCGTCGGGGTGAGATCAACCAGATTCCCGCGCACCTCTACCCGGTGACGGTCAAAATCCACCACAATGTCACCATAGGCCAGTTGTGCGTGCTCCTGCGCCTGAGAGGCGCTGCTCCAGCGGGCGCGTCGCTGGACGGCATCAACCCGCGCCAGCAATTCACCAACCCCGAAAGGCTTGGTCAGATAATCGTCCGCGCCCAGGTTCAACGCCCGGACTTTGTCCTGCTCCTCCCCCAAGGCGGAGAGCACAATAATCGGCACCCGCGAAACGTCCCGAATACGGCGGATCGTCTCCAGCCCGTTCATATCGGGCATCATCACATCCAGGATCACCAGGTCAATCTTCTCCCGCTGGAAAATCGCCAGGGCCTCCAGCCCGTCTCCGGCGGTAAAGACCTTGTAGCCGCGCCCTTCCAGGTTGTGGCGCACAAAATCTCGCAGTGATTTTTCGTCATCAACGACTAGTACGGTTGTTTTTTGCATGGGGAAGATGGGAGTCGGGAGTTGGGAGTCGGGAGTTGGGAGTCGGGAGTCGAGAGTGGAGAGTCGAGAGTGGAGAGTGGAGAGTGGAGAGTCGAGAGTTGGGAGTCGGGAGTTGGAAGAGTTGCTCCCAAACCATCAACCATCAATCCCCAATTCCCAATCCCCGGCCCCCATTCCCCGCCCCCTCATTCCCCGCCCCCCCAATCCCCGGCCCCCAATTCCCATTCCCCATTCCCCGTTCCCCATTCCCCATTCCCCAACCCCCAATTCCCCCAAAAACACCGGAGTTTCCCATGACCGCATCCCCCACCCCCCAACGCAAACAATTTGGCCTCTGGAACAGCCCCATCACCCCGTTGAGCCTCGCCCGCGGCATCACCCTGACCGACCTCGCCTGGGATGAGGACGGCACGCTGGTCTGGCGCGAGATGCGCTCCGGGCGGGGCGTGCTGGTGGTGCAGCCCGCCGACGGGCAGGCGCGCCGCGACCTGAACAGCGAGTTCAACGTGCGTGCCGGAGTCGGCTACGGCGGCGGCGATTTCAACGTCGCGGGCGGCTTCGTTTACTTCGTGGAGGGCGATTCCGGGCGCATTTACCGGCAGCCCACCCACGATGGCACGGCCAAACCCGTCACGCCCGCCTTTGGCAACGCCGCCTCCCCCGCGCCCTCGCCGGATGGCCGCTACCTGCTTTTCGTCCACACCTACGAGCGGCGGGACTGCCTCGCCATTACCGATGCCGAGGGCAAAACCTGGCCCCAGCAACTGGTCAGCGGGGACGATTTTTACATGCAGCCCTGCTGGCACCCCGACGGGCGGCGAATCGCCTGGATTGCCTGGAATCACCCGCAGATGCCCTGGGACGGCACCACTCTCAAAATCGGTACCCTCTCCGAGGCAGCGTCCGGCGCGCTCCCGGTGATGGAGGAGGTCATCACCGTCACCGGCGGCGAGAGCATCGCGGTCTTCGGGGCGCAGTTCTCCCCCGACGGGCGTTACCTGGCCTACGTCTCCGACCCGGAGGGCTGGTGGCAGTTGTTCGTTTACGATTTGGCGAGCGGCGGGCACAAGCAACTCACCGGCGGCAAGGCCGAACACGGCGTCCCCGCCTGGGTGCAGGGGCTGCGCACATTCAGTTTCGCCCCGGATGGCAAATCCATCTACTTTTTGCAGAACCGCGACGGCTTTGTGGGCCTGTGGCGGGTGGAGATTGAGAGCGGGATGCAGGAGCGCGTCCGCATCGGTTCGGAGTACACCGGGATGGGACAGGTGGCCGCCGCGCCCGACGGGGAGCGCGCGGCAGTGATCGCCTCCGGCGGGCGCGTGCCGCCCCGGATTGTGACCTACAGCCCTTCGGAGGGAACCCGCGTGGTTGCCCGTTCCCTGCCGGAAGACCTGCCCCCGAAGACGTACGCGCTCCCCAGCCCGACCACCTGGAAGGGCATGGACGGCGAGGACGTTCACGGCATTTTCTACGCTCCGCAAAACCCGGATTTCGAGGGCGCGGGGCTGCCGCCGCTGATGGTGCTGGTCCACGGCGGGCCGACGGGGCAGCGCGGTGCGAGTTTCGATGCGCAGGCGCAGTATTTTGCCAGCCGGGGCTGGGCGGTGTTGCAGGTTAATTACCGCGGCAGTGCCGGTTACGGGCGGGCTTACCGCGACAAACTCAAGGGCAACTGGGGCATCTACGATGTGCAGGATTCGGTCAGCGGGGCGCAGGCTTTGGTGAAAGACGGGCTGGTGGACGGGAACAAACTGGTGATCATGGGCGGCAGTGCGGGCGGTTTTACCGTGCTGAAGGCGCTGGAGGACTATCCGGGCGTGTTCAAGGCCGGAGCGTGCCTCTACGGGGTGGCGAATCACTTTACTTTGGCGGCGGACACCCACAAATTCGAGGAGCGCTACCTGGATACGCTGCTCGGTCCGCTCCCCGAGGCCGCGGAAATCTACCGGGAACGCTCTCCGATCTTCTTTGCCGACAAAATCAAGGACCCGGTCATCGTTTTCCAGGGCGAGGAAGACAAGGTGGTGCCCAAGAATCAGTCTGATGAGATTGTGGCCGCCCTGCGGCGCAACGGCGTGCCCCACGAGTATCACGTTTACCCCGGTGAGGGGCACGGTTTCCGAAAGAACGAGACGATTGAGAAGTTCTACACTGCCCTGGAACGCTTTTTGAAGACGTATGTGATTTTCGGGTAGGGCCGCGTGCAAGCAAAAAGCGGGCTGCCGAACGGCAGCCCGCTTTTTGCTGTTTTTCGGGGGTGTTTAGAACCCCGGCTCAGACAGCAGTTCGTTGCCAGTTATGTTTTTCTTGGCTTCACGGTATGCCTGCCCGTAAAGGTGGGCAATTACCGTTTGGGCGTAGGTCGCCGTGACAAATACGCCAACGAGGCACAGAATCAGCCCCAGGGAGGCGATCAGCGCGGCGAGCAGTGTGCCGAGGAAAACCAGCAAGTACGCGCCCGGTGCCGCTTTGAGCATCTTGAAGGCCTCACCGATGCGGAAGGCGGCGCCAATTTCGCCCGTATCGGCATAGATGCCAATGGCAGCCATCAGCAAAAAGCCAACCAGCACCGCGTACACCAGGGCGAACAGGCCCAGGCAAACCCCGCTGGCTGTGCCCAATACGGCAACAGTCTCGTCGGCGTTCTGCGCAAATAGCGCCAGCGAGATGCCGCAAATTTGAACAACGATGAAGGGGAGCATGTAAACAAAACTGATCAGGACGACAAGCAGCCCTTTGATCAGGTAATCCACAAAGCCGTTCCAATCGGGGAGTTTTTCATCCTCATCGTGGATCACGCGTCTGGCGATTTCGACCATCCATCCGCTGACGGCTAACGTGCCGACAAAGGGGATAAAGGCGATCGCAATTGCCAGCAGGATTTTGGTAACCCAATCATCCTCTTCAAACATGTAGGTAAATGAATTTCCGAACTGCATTTTTTTCTCCTTCTATCTACGAATTTTGGGCTTTAGATTCATCACACGACAGCGGTTTCTCCACCACATGACCGTTTTACGGCGTCAGCGGTAATGCGTTGAAGAAGCCGCTCACCGAAAGTTCGGCGCCGCTTTCATCGACCGCGACGAAAAACATTGAACCGCTGATCGTATTGCCATCCATCGCTTCAACCATAATGATGCCATCAGTGCTGGTATACAGGGCAGACCCCAGTTGGATGGTCGCGCCCGGTGCGTGGGCGGCTGCGCTGGCATCGTAAGGCACCATCATCAGCATGTCTGCGGCGGCATCATGGGGCAAGAACAGCGTGATGGTATTTTCCGGCTGTTTTCCCGGCAGAACCACTACATATTCATCCCCGGCGGGTTGAGGCTGTGCCTGTTCCCCCTCAACCAGCACCAGTGTTCCCTGTTCGTCCGACAGAACCACAATAAAGCCTCCCGGCGGCAGATCGCCGGTTTGGGAGGGAAAATCGCTCAACGCTTCCAGGTCAGAGAGATCATATTCGCCCGAATCGTCCGGATTGGTCTCGGAAAATTCTTCGGACATCCCTTCAAGTACATCGTTCACGACGGCCAGGTCGTCGGGGCTGATTTCCTGCGGTTCAAAAAAGGAAATCGAGGCCAGTACACTATCAAAATTGGCATCAACCTCTCCCCAGCGGTCTATCGGAGCAAGAACCATGATGGTTAAATGCTGTGTATCGCTGACAGAAACGATCACCACCCGTACCCTTGAGGTTGTACCGCTGTCATCTTCTCCTTCCACGTCCATCAGGATACCCTGTTTGCCGCCCACGGTGATCTCGCGTTGTTCCAGCGTTACCGTATCATCTTCGGAATTTTCCATCATCTCGCCGATGATTTCCTCCGTGATGAGAGGTTCGTCGCTGGCGCCTCCAACGAACAGGAAGACGGGGCCTTCGTCTGGGTCGGCACCGGGGGCAAGCATACTGGCAAGGCCAAAAACCTCTTCCACCTCATAACCGGGAATTGCCTGAAAAGCATATCCGCCCACCTCGCTGCGATATACATCGCCCAGATTCGCCTGTGGTGCGGAGGGCTGAGAGTCTCCTGCCCCCTGGGGAGAGGTAGTATCGTTGCCGGAAGGCGACTCGCTCCCGCCCAAAATACCGCAAGATAAGGAAACGGTCATCAGCAATACAACGGCTAAAATCAGCCACCATCGTTTGGGTTTCATAAAAATCTCCTTTTTGTAGCAGGGGTTTCGCTTTATGCAATGGTTTGCGGTATTTTATCCTTACTCTGCACGGATGCAATACCACTTTCCCCTGCGTTTCAGCGAAAGGCCTAATGTAACCTGGGATGCAGGCAAAAGATGTAGAAATTGAGCAAAATTCAGCATTGCATTGTCGAGTGTGCCCCTACCCCCGGCCCCTCCCCCATTGGGAGAGGGGAACCAAAGCGGAAATTCTGGGGAGGGGGGATGCAGGGGGATGGGGCTTCAGAATACCACAGTTCGTTGACAGATCACTATCTTTCTACAACATTTGCCTGCACCCTGTAACCTGAATTCCGGATAAGGTGCGGGACGGCTGGTTCGGAACATGAACATCCACGAATGGGAGGAATACCGCGAATTTTCTGTGTGTAATTCGCATCATCTGGTGTATTCGTGTTCTCCAGACAGTGCCAGTAGTATATCCGCGGTTCAGGTTAATGCAAGATTCAGTGCGCACCAGGAGCAGGTAAGCGCAAGCGGCAGAAATCCGTCAGTGCGAACCACGCGCTGGTGCGCAAAGCCGTTTCGCGGCCTGCAAAGAGTGCTTCAGGCTGCGCTTTTGGTGCGCCTGGCTTGTTTTCTCGTCTTACGCCAAGGCGCGCTGTAAATTTCTCTATAGTCTTATCATACCCCATCTTGTCAATAGCGGGGCGGCTGAGGGTGCAGGCAAATGTTGTAGAACATCGGTGTTCCCCCCTTCCCTGCCCTCCCAAAATTTTCCGCTTTGGTTCCCCTCTCCCTTCGGGATAGGGGTTAGGGGTGAGGCGGGGGGAGGGGCGTGTTCGTTCGTCAGGCGCGTTTATGTTTGGCTTCCCTTAAACTGGTAAATTCGGGAGCGGGAATCAATACCCGTAAAATCCGGGCGCACATCGGAAAAATCCAGCGTTTCACGGCTGCCCAGGCACAAGAAACCGCCGCGGCACAGACTATCCCGAAAAGTGTGCAGCACCCAGTTTTGCAGCGTGCGGTTGAAGTAAATCAGTACATTCCGGCATAAAATCAGGTGCATTTCGCCAAAAACGCCATCCGTTGCCAGGTTGTGGTTGGCAAAAATAACGCGTTCCTGCAAAGATGCATCAAAAATCGCTGCGTCGTATTCGGCGATGAAATACTCCGAAAGCGAGCGTTTTCCCCCGGCGGCCAAATAGTTGCGGTTGGCATCCTGCATGCGGGCCAGCGGATAGATGCGGTTGCGGGCTTTTTCCAAAGCGATGGCGTTAATGTCGGTGGCATAAATGCGGGAACGCGCTGCGAGTCCGTTTTCCTGCAATAAAATGGCAAGGGAGTATACTTCCTCCCCGGTAGCACACCCCGCAATCCAGATATTGATAAACGGGAAAGTTTGCAAAAATGGAAAAACCTGCTCCTGCAAGGCAACAAAAAACCAGGGGTCGCGAAACATCTCCGTAACCGTTACGGAAATATCAAACAGCAGGGATTGAAAGCGGCTCTCATCCCGCAGAATTGCCGGGATCAGGGAGGAGATATTCGGCAGGCCGCACCGTGCCAGATGCCGGTTGACGCGCCGCATCAGGGAAGCACGGGCATAGTTGCGGAAATCGTATCCATAACGGCGGTGGATTGCTTCCACCAAGAGGTCCAGTTCGATCTCGGCGAGGTCGGTCGTATCCATAATCAATTGCGTTCATACAGCCACACCCGGAGCATCGTGAACAAACGGCCGGTATCTACCGGTTTACTTAAATAATCGTTTGCCCCGGCCTGGATGCACTTTTCCCGGTCGCCAATCATTGCCTTGGCGGTTAGCGCAATAATCGGGATCTGCTCTCTTCCCGGCATCTGGCGGATGCGGCGGATCGCTTCAAAGCCATCCAGCACAGGCATCATAATATCCATGAGCACCAGGTCAATCTCGGCATCAGATCGCAGGATATCAACGGCCTGCTGCCCGTCGTAGGCCAGCACAACATCAACCCCCTTTTCGCCCAGCAGTTGAGAAAGGGCGAAGGCCGTGTGGGGGTCATCTTCGGCTATCAGAATGTGTTTTCCCTTCAGGGCATCTTCGTGACGATAAAGTTTCTGGATGGTTTGCTGCTGCTCTGCGGGCATATCGGAAACCACACGGTGCAAAAACAGTGCCGTTTCATCCAGCAAACGCTCCGATGATTTTGCACCCTTGATGATTACGCTGTCTGCGTAGCGCATCAATTTCAGATTCTGCTCTTCGGTGAGTGATCTCCCGGTGTAAACAATAATCGGGGTATGGGGAGATATCCGGTTCAGTTGTTCAAGCAGATCAAAACCACTTATATCAGAAAGCCCCAAATCCAGAATAACGCAATCAAAGTGGTGTTCACTCACCTGGGTCAGTGCTTCCCGCCCCAGGCCGGTTTCCGTGATTTCCACATTGTCAGCAGAAAGCAGTTGCACGATGCTGTGACGGGCAGCAGGATCGTCTTCAATCACCAGCAGAGATTTGAGCCGCCGCTCGATGAAATTCTCAATCGTTTCCAGCGCGTCAGAGAGGGATTGAGAAGTCACCGGTTTGGTGAGAAATCCAATTACCCCGCGCTGGTAAGCCTCCGCGTTTTCAGATTCAGCAGAGATGATATGCACCGGAATGTGCCGCAAGTGCGGGTCGCTTTTCAGGGCATCGAGAACTTTCCAGCCGCTGACGGCCGGAAGGTTTAAATCCAGGATGATCGCCTGCGGCAGGTAACGGCGTGCCAACTCCAGACCGCGTTCCCCGTTATCGGCCAACAGGGGTTGGAAATTTCTTTTCTGGCTGAACTTTTTCAGGATTTCGGCAAAATCCGGGTCATCTTCGATGATCAGGAGGAGACGGGCATCGGGGGAAACCTGAATTTCACGGGCGGGTGGCGGAACTGTTTTTTTAGGAGGCGGCGCCATTGCAGGCGGCTCGCTGCCCGCGGGTTTTACCGGCAACACCGGCTTCGGGGGGGGCGGCTGCTCCTGATGAATATCCGCACCTGCCGAGGCCGGTGAATCCGGCTGCCGAATGGGGTGGTAGACGGTGAAGGTACTGCCTTCTCCCGGATTGCTCCGGACTTCGATTCTGCCTCCAAGCCGGGTAATCAGCCCGCGCACAATGGAAAGCCCCAGCCCTGTGCCGCCATAGCGGCGGGTGATGCTGCTTTCGGCCTGCCGGAAAGATTCAAAGATGATTTCCTGCTTGTCTTGCGGAATACCAATTCCGGTATCACTTACCTGAATGGTAATTGTGTTTTTGTTCTGCCGCCGGATGCGGAGTTCCACCCAGCCCTGTTCAGTAAACTTGAAAGCGTTGGAAAGCAGGTTTCTGACAATTTGCTGCAAACGCAAGGCATCCGTTTCGATTTCGGAGGGCAGATCGTCTTCCGCGAGTATCCGAAATTCAATTCCTTTCTGAACCGCAACCGGCTCAAATTGCACCTGCATCGCGTCGGTCAGTTCGGAAAGCGGCATGGTGCGGATATTGTATTCCATGCGTCCGGATTCAACTTTGGAGAGGTCAAGAATATCATTGATCAGATTCAGGAGGTCGGTGCCGCTGCCATGAATGATTTCCGCCGATTTGACCTGCTCTTCTGTCAGGTTTCCTTCCGAGTTGTCGGCCAGCATACGCGAGAGGATCAACAAACTGTTGAGCGGGGTGCGCAATTCATGCGACATATTGGCAAGGAATTCAGATTTGTAGCGGCTGGCACGTGCCAGTTGTTCCGCTTTTTGCAACAATGCGGCCTGGGCCGCCCGAAGTTCACGGTTTTGGTTATCCAGCAAAGCGCGCTGACGCTGAAGTTCAGCGGTTTTTTCTTCCAGTTCGGCGTTGGCCGCTTCCAGTTCGGACTGGTTGGCCCGCAATTCGTCCTGTGAGGCGCGCAAATCTGCGGCCTGCCGGCGCAGTTCCAGGTTAGCCAGTTTGAGTGCGTCTTCGTTTTGCCGCAGTTCCTGTGCCTGACGGCGGGTCTGTTCCAGCAAGTGGTCAACCTGCTGCCGGGCGAATGCGGTGCCAAAAGAAACGCCCAGGCTTTCCATGGCCTGCTGAACGAATATCAACTGGCTTTCATCGAAGGGGCGCAGGACCCCCAGTTCCACCATGCCGATTACGCTCTCGTTGAACAGGAAAGGGATTGCCAGTACCTGAGAGATTGCAATTTGCAAAGTGCCGGTTTGGACGGGCAGATAATTCGGCGGTACAGGGGCAAGCACCAGCATTTGCTTTTCCAGTGCGGCTTGCCCAATCAGCCCTTCTCCGAGGCGAAAACGCAAATTTTCGGATTTGCGGTGTGTGTAGGCATAACTGCCTTTCAGGATAAAAAACTCTCCTTCCCGAAGGAAGATGGCGCCAATGGGTGCGTTTAGCGACCGGCACAATTGACGGATTACCCGAAAGGCCAGCGTGGGAATATCCTGTTCGCCGCGCAGCACGTCGCTGATACGGGCCTGTTCGCGCGCCTGACGAAGGCGTATTTCAAGAGCGGTGCGGGCGGCTTCTGTTTCCTGGCGAGCCGCTTCGGCCTCCTGGGAGGCTGCTTCGGCGCTGCGGGTGCGTTCCGTTACCCGCGCTTCCAGCGAATCAGCCAACTGGCGCAGGGTGGTCTCCGTGCGGTGAGCCTCCCGGATGGCGCGGTTGACACTGCGGGCAATCAGCCAGAGCACAAAACCAACGATGCCAGCCAGCGCCGCCTGCCGCCAAAAAACCGCCCGAACCGAGATCTCCGGCAGCGTGGTGTTGATCAGCCCTGCGTATTCTGCGCCTGCCAAACCTCCCAAAATGCCAACAACTGCAATGGTAACAACGATTGTGCCCCATTCTCCCAAAAATAATGAGGCCAGCGCAATGCACAGCAGCAAGCCGCCAACATACGGAGAATGCAGCCCGCCATGCTGAAGCAGGAACAGGGTGATGATTCCCAGCAAGCACAGTAAAAGAATCCCCACAGCAAGGTGCGAACGCCCGAAGTACAGCAAGATCAATCCGACCAGCAAAAGCAAAATCAGGCCAAAACTCATCCAGGAAGATTCCCCTCCGCGCAGCGGGGCAATGAGTGCAGCGGCAATCAGCAAAAAGAAACTGGCATACAGCCAGCGCGTTACAACTGTTTTGCTACCTTGCTCTGCAAGAGCAAACGAAACCACCATCCGGCGCAGCCCTTGCCAGCCGCGGGAGAGCAATGAGTTGTTTTCTGTTGCCCGTGTCATGAATCTCTCCCTAAAGCGTGTTCGGCCTGCATCCGCAATTCTTCGTTGGTAATTCGCAGTTCTTCCTCCTGAGAGCGCAACTGTTCGGCCTGCCGCTGTGTTTCGGCAAGCAAATTCTCAATGCGCATACGGTTTCTGATCACATTGAATGCAACCGCAATGCTTTCAGCGGCCTGCTCCAAAAATGTCAACTTTTCACTCAAGGTATCGTCATTGAGCAGGCCAAGTTCCAAAACCCCAACTGTTTCTGCGCCAAAAAATAACGGGACGGCCAACACCAAAGCCGGAGAAGCGCGCCCCAAGCCGGAACTGATTTCAAGCCCGCCGGGGGGAATATCCCGCACAACGACCGGGTGTCTTTCCATTGCCGCCTGACCTACCAGCCCCTCTCCAGGCTTAAACGATTCTCCTTGGGAAAAATCTGCCGGAAGTGCAAATTTTCCAATACGTTCAAACGCGCCATCCTGCAACAGGTACAGCCCGCCAACCGGCGCATTCAGATAGTGACAAAGATACCCCAGAGCATTGTCCGCCAATGTGCGGATATCCTGTGTGCTGCGCAGGATATTGTTTAATTGCGTTTGCGCCCTGACAAATGCCAACTGCTGCTCCAGAACCTGGCGAGATTGTTCGGCTTCCTGACGGGCCAGTTCGGCGCTGCGGGTACGTTCGGCAACTCGCGATTCCAGATCGGCCTGAATACGCTCCAATTCCTGTGTCAGTTTCCGGCTGCGAGTCAGCGAATTGCGAATTTGGGGGACCAGGTAATTTAGGGAAATTATGATGAAAATCCCCATCCCCAGCAGTTCAAAAGTCATCGTTGCCCATGCCAGTCCGTCAACCGAGACCACGTCCTCGTAGTTTTTTATATACCCGGCAGTAAACAGCCATGCGAAAACTGCCATTGTTCCCAACACAACCAGTAAAGTGTACAGGCATTCCCGCCAACTCAAGAAAATACCGGCCACGAAGAGCATTGTCAGCAAATAGATGCGGCTGCTATCCCCCAGCCCGCGTGTGACAAACACAACCACGGCCAGGACATAAAGCAGCAACAGCATGATAAACACTTGCAGACGATAAGGGGCATGAGACCAAAGCGAAATTGCCACAACAATCAGGTAAATGATCAGATACACCGGAATCGCCCAATAGTGGCCGCGCACATAGCCGGAATAGACAGCCCCGACAAGCATAAAAAGGCCAAAGAAGGTCATCGCGCGCAGTGCGCCTTGTATCAGATTCCGCTGCCAATGACGAACTTCGTCCGATTCAATATCTTCTGTTCGATGGTTGGGGTGCGCTTGCGCCATGCTTCTGGAGCCTTTCGTGATCGTGTCGGTAATAACCCGGCTGCGGAAAAGAAACCTCCACCAGATTGTGCCTGCAAGTAATGAAAGCGGTGCGGCAGCCGCCTGGACAGGCGGTCACTCTGCTGTGCCCGGAATGACATGCCAGTGGCTCACGTTCACCCAGCAAACACCTTCACCACAGGCAACTTTCCTGAATGGAGGCGGGCAAATACTGCTGTCTCCCCGTCCCCCCTGTGTCCCCCTTCACCCTTCGGGCAGGCTGCGCACTCTCAGAGAAGGGGGGAGCAACCGCTAAGTGGTGTATTTTCGGGCACGAAGTGCCCGAAAATACACCACAGGGTGATTCCCTTCCCCCTCAGGGGGAGGGGCTGGGGGTGGGGGCGATAGAAAAGTTCATAACAGGGTCTAGGGGCTGAAATGGTCAATTTGCGATTGCAACTCCTCATTAAGCGATTGCAATTCTTCCTCGCGATGCTGCAATTCTCTCGTCTGGAGACGGGTTGTTTCCAGCAGCCGGTCAATTTTTCCGCGGGTTAGTGATGTATGAAAAGTAACACCAATTCGTTCAGCCGCGTTTTCCAAGAATGCTTTGTGCTCTTCCAGAAAGCCAGAAGGTGTTCCTATTTCAAAAACACCGATCAGCGTACGATCAAATAAAAAGGGAACCGCGATGACCTGTCTCGGGGATATATCTCCAAATCCTGTGGGAATTTTGATGGCTTCAGGCGGAATCCCGGACATCAGAATCGGCTGCTGCTCCCGGGCTGCCTGCCCGACCAGTCCATCTCCCAATTTGAAAACCGGTTTCCAGCCATCTTCACAGGCGTAACAGCCAGTTAAGCGGAGGTGATCTTCCTCCCAGAGGAATATCGCCCCTACCGGAGCATCCAGATAGCGGCACAAAAAGCGGATTATATCGGCCGAAAGTTCCTGAATGGTCCGCTCACCACTCATCACATCGCCCAGTTGCGCCAGGCCGGTCATCTGCCAGGACTGCCGTTCAACCTCCCGGCGGGCGGCCTCGGCCTCTTCGCGGGCAACGCGCAAATGCCGCACACGTTCAGCAATGCGGTCTTCCAATGCAGATTGAATATCAAGCAAGGCCTGATTGACTCTTTCCAGATCTGCCTCGCGTTCATGAACAGTTTCCAATGCCCGTTCCCAACCATCAATGGTGAGATAAACCAGTGCCCCAATCACCAGAATCCAAAAATCCTGAATAAGAACACTGACCCCAAGCGGATCAAATTGGGTATTCTGTGCGATAACACCCTGTATTTGAGCCCAGCCAACCAGAGACAAGATCACCATGCCAGCGACAGTGTATCCAAACACAACGCTGCGGCTGAGCAGCAAGCCGGATAAAGCAATGGCTAACGGTATTCCCAAAACCGCTTCATCACGCACGCCATCCCCCGAAACAAGAAAATAAGTCGTCCATGCCAACGCAAACATTGGCAAGAATATGCGCGGCCAGTAAAAATTGCCGCGCACAAGCATGACAAAAAGCGTAATGCCGGGCAGCACTCCCAAAAACAGCCCGCCTGCCAAAAGCAAAAAGTTATCTAACGCCGCGTTAATCGCCAAGGCGGCAACAACAACCACGCCAACAGCCGTAACGATTTTCATCGTTATTGCGTAGTATTTCCGGTCGTTAAAACGAGAATCTCGGTCATTCTCCATGTCGTTGCCCTATCAACACAAACCACCGACGAACGATGTCAAAATATGCGGTTTAACCGAATTTGGGGCATTGCAGGCGTGTTTCGCGCGCATCGCATCCCGCTCCACGCCCAATAATGCAATTTCCTGCACCAACAACAGATTACAAACAAACGCGCTTCAGCGAACGCAATAAACTACCGTATCCGAGCCCGCGCTGACAAATTGCTTGCTGCTAACGGGTGCAGGCAAAAGATGCAGAAATTGAGCGGTCATATGGAAACTGCTTCCTTTCCCCCACCCAGCCATCCTAAAAATTTCCGCTTTGTTCTCCTCTCCCAAAGGGAGAGGGGTCAGGGGTGAGGCCGGGGGGAGACAGGAGAGAGAAGGGAGGAACACCGTCGTTCTACAATATTTTCTTGCACCCGCTGCTAACCGCTACCAACAATTGCAACATTATTGCAGCATTATTGTATCACTGAACGTTCGCTTGCCTTGGAAATCTTAAGGATGAAAGAAATATCTGCCCCGCCGACCAAAAGGCAAGAGAAGCCTGCCGGGTTTTCCCGCAGCGTTTGCACACGCACTTACAGGCAAACAAAACTTGCAGTATTGTTAGTCTGCGTTCCCAGAATTGACGCTCCCGTATCACGGTGCTATGATCAATAAACGCAGCCGGCATTCAGAAATCTTCTGTGCGAACACATCTGATCCGGGCAACACCTGAAAGTCAGCCATTTTACTGAAACGGGTGCAGGCCAAACATCAGGATTTTCCATGCGGTTCGGCAGAAATCCCGAAAATGCAAAAAATCGGGCAGCCCCGCAAGAACGGCTCCTGCCCCCCTGAAACCGCCACACCACCAACATGAAAAAACCAATCATTCTCCTCGTGGAAGACCTTGATGATAACGCGACATTAGTGCGCAAAGTGTTAAACGCCCAGGGATACAACGTCTTGTGGGCAAATACCGGCAAGCGAGGGCTGGACATGGCCGCCAAAAACCCGCCCGGGCTGATTTTGCTGGATTTGGGCCTCCCCGATATTGACGGACAAACACTGGTACGCTATTTCCGCGAGATACCAGAACTGGATAATGTCCCCATCATCGTTGTTACCGCCTGGCCTGAGGAAACCGCCAAAGCCATGGTCACTGCTTACGGATGCAATGATTACATCGGGAAACCTGTTGACATCCACCTGCTGGTAAATATCGTCAACCATCACTTTCGAGCGGAGTAAACCATGCCGCCCGAACTCGTCCCAGCCAGCGAATTCACCATCCAGACACTGACAGACGCTTACAACCAAACACGCGTCGATTACATGGTCCCGATGCCAATGAGCACCGACCGGCTGCTGGAATACATCACCATTTACGATGTCGATATGGAACATTCCGTAGTCGCGCTGGATGGCAAGCAGATTTTAGGCATCAACATGCTCGGTGTGCGCGGCGGCCGTTCATGGATCACCCGTCTGGGCGTACTGCCCGTCAAGCGACGGCGGGGCACGGGAGAAGCAATGACCCGTTACCTGCTGGCACAAGCCAAACAACTGGGGCACCAGCGTACCGTTCTGGAGGTCATCAAAAACAACGTACCAGCCCACACGCTTTTCAGAAAACTCGGTTTTTACGAAACCCGCGAACTGCTGATCCTGCGCCGCCCGCCCAACAAAAATTACCAAACACCCGCAGGCAATGTCACCTTTCTGGATGCTGAAACGGCAATCCGCCTGCTGCATACTTACCCCGGCCGTCTGGCTTGGACGAATCAGCACGAAACTTTTTGCAACGTAGATGATGTCCGCGGACTGCGTTGCGAATCGCCTGACGGGCATCGCGGCTGGATGATTTTCCGCGCCCAGCGGTTTTACCTCTCCCACTTTGTATTGCACACCGAAAAAGGGAATCCGATTCAGGTTGCCCGTGCCCTGCTTGCCGCCCTGCATACCCGCTACCCTCGGCAGGATACGCACACCGAAAATATCGCCGTAGACGACCCGCACCTCCCCGCCTTCTGGGAATTCGGTTACATCGAAGCCTTCCGCCGCATTGAAATGTACCGCGACACACCAAAACGCGATATTTAGCCGAGCCGAACAGGCACCGGCAAACACTGAAGAAGATGGTGCCGCCCGCGCCTCCATCCGGCAGGGTGAAGGGGATTTTTGGGGGGACAGGGGACAAAACAGGGTGGCTTAATTTGCAAACAACGGTTCTGCTACAGGGTGCAGGCAACGCAAACCCCGGCTTTTCTCCCGGCCCTATGCTATAATTTCATCATGCCCCAAGATGAAAAAACAACCGTCACGGAACAGATGCTTGCGCTCAGCCGCAAACTCCATCTGGGAGAAACACCGGCCGGCCTGCTTCAGGAAATCGCCGTCACGGCTGTCGAACTAACAGACAGCACGACCTGTGCGCTTTGGTTGTTCGAAGAAGAAACCCGGCAATTGGTACTAACCGCATCCTGCAAACAATCCGGCACAATACCGGGAGAAACCCACCTGCCGGTGGAAAACAGCCTGGCAGGGAAAGCCTACCAGCAAATCGCACCGCTTCATATTGACCAGACAGCAAATGCCCCGCTTGTACCCCATTCCGCGGAGCAATCTGTAATTGGCGAATTTCACACGCTGCTGGCAATCCCCATCACATTTTCAGGAAGCCCGCTGGGGGTATTGGTCATCGCAAACAAGCACAACAAAAGCAGGTACACCGCACAAAACCAGCAAACGCTCGAAACCCTGGCTGGTTACGCAGGCGTAGCGGTGCAACTTCAGCGGGCGCGCGAGAGCATCCGCCAAATCGAAACCGAACGCGCAGAACTCAACCGCCAAAAAACCGATTTCATCGCTATCACCTCCCACGAGTTACGCACCCCCCTCGGCCTGGTACTGGGGCACGCCACCTTTCTGCGCGAGATCATCCAGGAGGAAACCTACCGCAAACAACTGGATGTCATCGTCCGCAATGCAGAACGTCTAAAAGAAATTATTGATGACCTCAACCAGGTACAGAACTTCGAACACGGAACCGTCAGCCTCCGCCACCAGTCCACCAGTTTAATCCACCTCCTGAAAAATATCACCCGTTCCTTTGAACCGGAAGCCGCCAAAAGCAAAATTCAACTGCATCTTGCACTGCCGGATGAGGACGTGGATATTGAGTGCGACCCTGGCAAACTGGGCGTAGCCCTCGGCAATGTACTCAAGAACGCGATCATCTTCTCCGACGCGGGCGACAGCGTCACCGTTGGGCTGCACAAACTGCGCACCTATGCCATGATTTCAGTCACAGATACCGGCATCGGTATTCCCGCCAGCAACCTGCACCAGATCTTCGAACGATTTTATCAGGTGGAGCAGCACCTGACGCGCACGCACGGCGGTATGGGACTGGGGTTGGCAGTGAGCAAAGCCATCGTTGAATCGCACGGCGGGCAGATCTGGGTCGAGAGCAAAGTCGGAGAGGGCAGCACCTTCACGATTTTGCTGCCCACCGAGAACGAGCGCGAGCAAACGTAGGACGAGGTGTGCAAGTGTGCAGGTTGCAAGTTTGCAGGTTTGCAGGTGTATAGGTGCGCAAGTGTTCAAATTTCTACCCCCTGATGCCTAATACCTGATGCCTAATACCTGATACCTGATACCTGATACCTGATTGCCTAATCCCTAATTCACCAACCCAAAGGAATTCCATGCCATCTCAACCCGAACAACCCGACGCCAAAGGCGAACTCGTCGAACC
>CAZPSL010000240.1:0-30883 GCA_964589145.1 uncultured Anaerolineales bacterium | reverse complement strand
GATGGCCGCCCCGTGGAATCCGCCGCTCCCGGCGACCGTGTGGAAGTTTTGCTGCCGGAGACCAGATTCTACGTCGAATCCGGCGGGCAGGTGAGCGATACGGGCGTTATCCGTTCCCTGTTCCCCTCTGGGGCTGGGGGTGAGGGAGAAGCCTGGGAAATCCGCATCACCGAGATGCGCAAGCCCGCAGCGGGGATCATCGTCCACGTCGGCGAGGTGGTCAGCGGGCACTCCAAAGTCGGCGACAAGGTGCTGGCAGCGGTGGACGCCCGTCGGCGCAAGGACATCATGCGCAATCACACCGCCACCCACCTGCTGCACGCCGCCCTGCACGAAATTCTCGGCCCCCACGCCCGTCAGGCGGGGTCGCTGGTCGCGCCGGACCGGCTGCGCTTCGATTTTACCCATCCCGAGGCGCTGACCTACGAGCAAATCGAAGCCATCGAGCGTTACGTCAACGACAAAATTCTCGACAACTACGAACTGGACGTGCAATACCGCCCCTTGCAGGAAGCCCTGGAAGGCGGCGCGACGGCACTCTTCGGCGAAAAATACGGCGAAATCGTCCGCAACATCCGCATGGGAGATGACCCTGAAGCGGGAGAAACTTTTTCCAACGAGTTGTGCGGCGGCACCCACGTAGCCGAGACCAACGACATCGGCATTTTCATCATCACCCACGAGGGCAGCGCCGCGGCGGGCATCCGCCGCATCGAAGCCATCACCGGGCGGGAGGCTTTCCGTCAATTGCAGGAACGCCGCCGGGTGCTCAATCAGGTGGCGGCGAAACTGGGCACCTCCCCGGAGAAGGTGGTCGAGCGCGCTGCGGCACTCAACGAGACACTCAATGGCCTGCAAAAGCAGATCGCCGCCCTGCGCCAAAACCTGGCGGCGATGCAGTTCACCAACGTGCTGGACAAAACCGTGGACGTGGGCGAGGTGAGCGTGCTCACCGCCGTCGTCCGCGATGCGACCGCCGACACCCTGCGCCAACTCGCCGACCAGTTCCGTCAGCGGCACCCGGAGGGCGGCGTGGTCGTGCTCGGCACGGTGCAGAAGAACAAGCCGCTGATCATCGCCGCGGTGACCGAGGATTTGGTCAAGCGCGGGGTCAAGGCCGGTGATCTGGTCAAGTTTGTGGCGCAGCAGGTCGGCGGCGGGGGCGGCGGCAAACCCACGATGGCGCAGGCCGGCGGCCGCGCCCCCGAAAAACTGGAGCCTGCACTGGAGAGTGTCCCCGGATGGGTGAGTGAGAAACTCAGGTAGTGGAGACAGAGGACGGAAAACCAGTTCCCAGTTCCCAATTCCCAATCTCCTAATCGGTTCTTCAACACTTGCCTCCCGGATGTTACAATTCTCGCATGGATAAAGAGCAAGCCGCCCGTTTCGTTCTCGACCGCGCCCAGGCCGGTTTCGGTGTCTCTGAAATCAGCGTGGAACTCAGCCGCGAACTGCGCGCGCCGCTGGATGTGACTCAACGCTTTGTGGAGCAGGTCATTCGCGAAGCCGGGAAATTGGGGAACGGGGAATCGGGAAATGGGAACCGGGAAACTGGGGGGCCGGGAACCGAAAACACGGGAACACCGGAACACCGGAGCACGGAAGCCCCGAAGTACAGCGGTCTTCCGCCGGGGCTGCAAGGCGTTCTGGCGGAGTACGAGGCTGCCGGGGCGCCGCGCCCGAAGGACGCGGAAGCATCCCTAAAGCCGCCTACAGCCTCGGAAGCGGAACTCCCCCGTCAGGCCGCGTTCGATGCACCCTCCAGGGGTGCGGAAAAACCCGAAGGTGCAGAACTCTCCCCGGAGGCGCGCCGTCAACTGACAAAAGAAATCCTGCGACAGTTCAAAAAACGCCGCCGCATCAACGATGTGATCGAGTACGTCTGCGTAGAGACCGGCTGGCACTGGAACAAGTCGCAGCGGTTTGTGGCACGGGTGCGGACGGAGCATCACGACGAACTTCACGCCGAGGACAAACGCTGGAAGGTGCTAACCGGTGCGGGGATTGCGCTGGGCGGGCTGATTATCGCCCTGTTCGGGGGCAAATGGCTGTTTGATTACACCAAACTGGTGGCTTTTGCCAAAACCAACCCGGATGCGTTGCTGGGCGTTTCGGCGACAAGCGCCTTTTTTGCATTCACGCTGACCATTTTCGGCGTGGGGATGATCATCGGCGGCATCTATGCTGCCGGGCGCGGGCTGACGGAACGATGAAAACCCAAATTATCCAACTGGAACCGCATGACGATTACATCTCCGTCCGCGACCGCATGGAGTGGGGGCAGACCACCCGTGTGCTGCTGGTGTGGCCCCTGCGGGGGAAAATTCTCAACCGGAAACTGGATTTGCTGCTGCTGAAGCGTCATGCCGATGCGCTGGGGTCGCAACTGGCACTGGTAACGCGGGACCGCGACGCCCGCTACCATGCCGACCAACTGGGGATTCCGGTTTTCAAGAGTGTGCGCCAGGCGGAGCAGAGCCGCTGGCTGCGGGCGCGCCGCAGACGCCGTTCCCGCCGCCCCCCGGATGTGGGCAACAGGCCGCCGCTCAGCCGCGACGAACTGGAAGCCCTGCGGCAGGAGGCGCACCCGCCCCGCCCGGCCTGGCTCGACAACCCGGTTGTGCGGATCACCTTTTTCACCCTGGGGGTGCTCAGTATGCTGCTGGTGGCCGCCCTGTTCATCCCCGGCGCGGAGATCCGCGTCACCCCCGCCAGCCGCACCGACCGCGTGACCATTCCCGTGGCTGCCAGCCCTGACCAGTCCACCGTGGAACTTTCGGGCGCGGTTCCCGCTTACTGGCAGGCGGTGGTCGTTGAGGGCCGCGCCGTGATCACCGCTACCGGGCAGACTCGCATCCCCCGCGAGGCCGCCCGCGGCGAGGTGGTTTTCACCAACCTGACTGAAGACGAAATCCGCATCCCGGCGGGGACGGTGGTCAGCACGCAGGATGACCCGCCGGTCCGTTTTTTCACGCGGGCAGCGGCAACAGCCCCGGTAAGCGGCACGGTGACCGTCTCCGTGGCTGCGGTGCTGCCGGGCAGTTCCGGCAACGCGGCGCGGCACACGGTTGTCGCCATCGAGGGCGCGCTGGGCCTGAACCTGACCGTGGATAACCCCCGCCGCATCTCCGGGGGGAGCGATTTCACCGCCGCGGCGCCCACCGAGGACGATTACCGGGAACTTTACGATCAACTGGTGGATTCCCTGCGGGAAACGGCGCTCAGTGACCTGGCATTTGAACTGGATTCCGGGGATGTGATTCTGGATTCCGCCCCGGAGGTTTCCCGGGTTTTGGAGGAGACCCGCTCGCCCGAAATCGGGCAGCCCGCCGACCAGTTGGAGTTGACCCTGCGCCTGGAGTTCCGCATCCCCTACGCCGCCGGGGCAGACCTGTACCAACTGGGGCGCACGGTGCTGGGGCGGCAGGTTCCCGAAGGGTTTCTCCCGCGCCCGGAGACGCTGGCAGTCACCCAACTGAGTCCGCCGCGCCCCGACGGGGAGGGCGCCGCCGTCTGGAAGGTCGAGGCCTCCTGGGTGCTGAACGCCGAACTGGACGAGGCGCAGGCGGTCTCCCTTGTGCTGGGGCTGACCCCGGAGGATGCCGCCGGGCAGATCGCCGCTGCGCTGCCCATCGAGGGCGCGCCGGAAATCATCCTCTGGCCTGCATGGTGGCCGCGCCTGCCGATTTTGCCGTTCCGCGTGCAGTTGGTGACGCGGTAGGGGCGTACTTGCGGCTGGTTGCCCTCTGCCCTGATTTGGAGTACACTACCAGTATGGAAGCGGAAACCCTGGAAAAATTACTGGAAATCGGGAAACACCTGTCAAGAACCCGCACTCTGGAGCCGTTGCTGCGTTACGCAATGGAGGTTGCAGTTGACCTGATGGACGCCGAGTTCGGTTATCTGGTCTGGCTGAACGAGGACGGGTCGCTGACTTTCCGGGTGTGCCTGGATCAGGACGGGAATGACATCCCTACCCCGAACGGGCAGGTCAGCCACACCATTTTGGAAGATGTAATCCAGCAAAAATCTCCGCTAGTGGTATACGATGCTCTGAGCGACCCTGAATTTCAGGATTCCGAGAGCGTGATGAATTTGCAACTGCGTTCCGTGATTTGTGTGCCGTTGCTTTCCAAAGGGGATGTGCTGGGGGTGCTGTATGTTGAGAACCGCTCAAAGGGCAGCGTCTTCACGGAAGATGACATCCGGCCGCTGGAATTTCTCGCCTCGCAGGTGACGGTGGCGATTGAGAACGCGCTCCTGAACGAAGAACTGGAACAGCGAATTGCTGAGCGCACTGCCGAATTGGAGCAGGCCTTGCAGCAGGTGGAGCAGAGTTTGGAGGAGGCGGTGGAACTGGACCGGATGCGCACTGCGTTTTTTGCGATGGTCGCCCACGATGTACGTGCCCCGCTGACGACAATCTCATTTGCGCTGGATTTGCTGCGGGAGGATATTTGGAACGATTCCCAGGATGATCAGCGCGAATGGCTGAACATTGCCATCACCATGTCCCGTCACGTGGAGAAACTGACCGATGATTTCCTGTCGCTGTTAAGCGCGGAAATTGGTGAATTGGTGGTTCTTCCAGAACGCGTTGATCTGGAAGAATTTCTCCTACAGCAATACCAGATCAACCGTTCGATCGCCTGGCCCCAAGAGGTTGATTTCCGTCTGGATATGGACGCTGACCTTCCGGATGTGCGCTGTGACCCGGTACGCATCCAGCAGGTAATCACCAACCTGCTTTCCAACGCCCGCAAGCACACTCGGCAAGGATCGGTTACGCTGTATGCCCGCAGGGATAGCCCCGACCCTGGAACGGTGCTGGTCGGTGTGCGGGATACGGGAATCGGCATCGCAAAAGGTGACCATCAACGAGTGTTCCGCCGCTTTGAGCAGATTGGGGAAACCGGTAAACGAAAAAACGGGCTGGGGCTTGGGCTGGCAATCTGCCAAGAGTTGGTGCGGCGTCACAACGGGCGCATCTGGGTTGAGAGCGATTTGGGCGAGGGGGCGGATTTCAAATTTACCCTGCCGGTGGCGTGAAACCCTGTATTCCCCCTTCTGGAAACGGCAGACCTGCGGCAAAAGCAACGAATCAGGCTGCGCGTTATCACACATCCGGGACTTTCGATCGGGCAATGGTTTGTGATGTTTTGCGTGTGCAAAGCACGCGCAAAACATCGCTTTCCCTGGGTTTCAGCGAAAGTTCTGGGGAAAAATCATCACGGTTTACGTCCAGCCCTGTTTTTGCGCGAAGTTGGTGATCAATGGAATATGCACCGATTTCCCCTGGTAAGCCTGAATGCCCAGGTACACCATATAAAACCAGAGAGCAAGCGGCACAATCAGGGTAAAGGCAAGCAAAAAGCCCAGAGCAAGGCTGACAAGCCCCACAATCAACGCCTGGATATTGTGCTCACGAACAAACGGGCGCTTTTTTTTGTCCGCCATCGCCAGAATGATAAGCGGTGCAGCAGGGGAGAGCACATAAGCCCCCATTGCCCATAATCGGTCGTCGCGGGTTATCACTTCCGAAGTATCAAACGAGTCACTCATCTTCTCTCCAGTGGATGATCAGTTGCAGGTGTTGCTGCACCAGAAATAACCCGCACATCCTTCGGAAGTTGCGCTTATTTGAAGAGTGCGGGCAAATGTCGCAGCAGTACTCCTGCGGCTGCCTAATGCTGCGTCGTCTGCTTATGTCCTTATCTGGTGAGTCCTTTACGTCATGCCTGCCATGCCAGAATGAATAGCACTGTGAACAAAATGCTGACGATGAGTTGGCGCATCCCGATTTTTGTGGGTTTCCACCCTGTAGCGGGATTCAATGTTCCCCAGATGGTTTCTCCCCATTGCAGCAGGTAGGGTGCGAAAATCCAGGGGGAGAACCAGCCTCCGATGGCGAGAATCACACTCAAACCCAGGTTGAAACTCGTATACAGGAGGGCGCGTTTCCCTGCCCGCAGGCGCGTTTTCAAGTCCGGCATTTCCTTCCACTGGCGTTGTTCCAGCCGCAAATAAGCGTAGACAATCGAAGCGGCAGATTGCAGCCAGGTCAATCCCCACAACCACCAGCCGACGGCATCCGGTTCCCCGGCGCTGATCCAGTAAGCAGCGGGTGCGCTCAACGCCAGCACACCTGCGGCGACAATTTCAACGCCCGCCTGCCGTCGTTCCGCGCGGCGGCTCACCAGCCAGAGATGCCAGGCGAAGACCAGCACGCCCGGAATTGCCAGGTAAAGCAGGTAGGCATAGCCGCGCAGCACCAGCCCGGCGCCCATCGCCAGCGCAATCAGCCCGTACACAACAGTCCAAAACCAGGCTTCTTTCAGGTCACGGCGGGGACGCCTGCCGGAGTGGATTTTGACGAGGATTACAATCGGGTGCCGCATGAGAAATCCCGCCAGCACACCGATGCTCAAGTACAGCAGCGGGGTTGACCACTGACCGCCCGCAAAAATACCGATCAGCAGCGGGCTGAACAAAAAGACCCAGGAACCATGTTCGTTGGTGATGGCAATGGAACGGCGCATTTGAAGGTATCCTCACGTTAGCAGTATGCAAACCATGCTGCGGGCGAAGCGTGAACGAGAAGCACCAATTGCCTCATTTGCGCCTCCGCAGATGGCGGGGTTTGTATCACGGTTGGGTAGTTTGCACAGCAGTTTATCACGAATATCGTTGAATGGGGTGCAAGCAAATGTTGTAGAAACGCCTATGTGTTTCCCTCGCCCCGCACACAAGACTGGCAGTCCTGGCAGGACTGCCAGTCTTCATTTGGCGAACAGGACAGGCACCGAACATCCCGCCCCGCCGGGGGAAGGGCAGAGACATGCGGCTGCCCGATTTCTACATCTTTTGCCTGCACCCGCGCGTGGTAGAATCTGCCTCATGAGCGAACCCATTTTCAAAATCCACAACCTGAATTTTTACTACGGGGATTTCCATGCCCTGAACAATATCAATATGGACATCCTGCCCCGGCAGGTGACGGCGCTGATCGGCCCCTCCGGGTGCGGGAAATCCACCTTTTTGCGCTGCCTGAACCGGATGAATGACACCATTGAGGGCGCACGCGTTGAAGGGCAGATTTTGCTCGATGGGGAGGATATCTACGCCCCGGATGTCGACCTGCCGCTCCTGCGCCAGCGGGTGGGGATGGTCTTCCAGAAGCCGAACCCCTTCCCGCAGTCAATTTACAACAATGTGGCCTTTGGGCCGCGCGTGCTGGGATTGACAAAGAACAAAACCGACCTGGACGAAATTGTGGAAAAGAGTTTGCGGCGGGCAGCGGTCTGGGAGGACGTAAAAGACATCCTCGACCGGGACGCACTTTCGATTTCCCTGGGACAGCAGCAACGATTGTGTATCGCCCGCGTCCTGGCGGTGCAGGCCGAGGTCATCCTGATGGATGAACCCGCCTCCGCCCTTGACCCGATTGCAACCGGCAAAATCGAGGAGTTGATCGCCGAACTCAAGGAGCGATACACAATTGTCATCGTCACCCACAATATGCAGCAGGCGGCGCGCGTTTCTGATAGAACCGGTTTCTTTTGGCTGGGGGAGTTAATCGAGTTCAACCCTACAGAGAAAATTTTTACAAATCCTGATATGGAATTAACCGAATCCTACATCACCGGGCGGATGGGGTAAGAAAAAGCCCGGAGCAAGACAAAAAGCCGCGCCCGCTCGAACCAGGTCTTCAAAGCATCCCCTGCTCGCGAAACCACGCCAGTGCGTCGGCAACCGTTTTGCGAAAGGGACGCGGCACAAGGCCAAGTTCGCGTTGCGCCTTCCGGCAGTTGTAACCTTGCCAGTGTTCCACCGTCCGCAGGTGATTGGGCGGAACAGGCAAAAACGGCAGTATATCTCCCAACGCAACAGCGATTTTCAACGCCCACAGCGGAATTTCAAAGCGCGGCGGGTTAACTCCGGCTACGTTTGCCGCCAGCGTAATGGCCTCCTGCACGGAATAATTGTGCCCGCCGAGAATGTACCGTTCCCCGATTTCTCCCCGTTCCGCAGCAACAATACTGACCGCCGCTACGTCACGTACATCCACTACATTGATCGTGCCCGGTATCCAGGCAACCGCCTGCCCGCGGGCCACCGAAATCAACAGTTTCCCCAGAGTCAGGTTGATATCTCCAGGGCCGAAAACCGCTGTCGGGTTGAGCACTACCGCCGGAAATTTCTGCGCCACCGCGTCCATCACGATATGCTCCATTGCAATTTTCGTTTCGTAGTAGGCGCTTTTCGGCAGCGTGCCGGGAATGTACACATCCCGCTCGTCGGCAAGGCGGTTCGCTTCAGGCGGAGGGTGCCCGATGGTGCTCAACGACGAGATGTAAACAAACCGGCTGACCTTTGCCGCCAGTGCCGCTGCCAATACATTCTGGATTTCACGCTCCGCAGACTTGACCTGCTGACGCACCTTGCGGGGATTCCCGTCAACGGGGTAAAAAGCCGCAGCGTGAAAGACTACATCCACCCGATCCATCGCCAGCCGCAGGGAGGCGTAATCCTTCAGGTTGCCGCGCACCCATGAGACCGGCGCATCCCCCAAATGTCCACTGTAGTTCGCCCTCCGGCGCAGGCCGCGCACATCCCATCCGGCATCCAGCGCGGCGCGGGCGATATGTCCACCGATAAATCCGGTTGCTCCGAGAACCAAAATTTGCATAAGACAATTATAATGGTAATTATGAATTTCTGATTTCCGATTTGGAGACAAACCTATGAAACTCCTCCCCTCTGCATACCACCTGGCGGATGAAGTCGCACACGCCCGCGCCGCCAACGCCCCCATCGTCGCTCTGGAGACTACTGTCGTAACCCACGGGCTGCCCAAACCCGATAATCTCAACCTGGCCCGCGATATGGAAGCGCAGGTACGCGCCCGCGGCGCAACCCCGGCGACCATCGGCGTGCTGAACGGGCAAATTCATATCGGCATGACTCCGCAGC
Organism: uncultured Anaerolineales bacterium; assembly: GCA_964589145.1. Lineage (GTDB taxonomy): Bacteria > Chloroflexota > Anaerolineae > Anaerolineales > UBA11858 > UBA11858. The sequence continues at coordinate 21,910 of CAZPSL010000240.1, read as the reverse complement.
AACTCGCCCAACTTGCCGATGCCCGGCCGCTGCGCAAAATCAGCCGCCGGGATTTCGCCATCGCCATCGCCCGGCAGGAGAGCGGCGGCACTACGGTCGCCGGTACGATGATCGCCGCGCACGCCGCGGGCATCCGCGTTTTCGCCACCGGCGGCATCGGCGGGGTGCACCGCGGTGCACCTTTCGATATTTCTGCCGATTTGCAGGAACTCTCCCGCACGCCGGTGATCGTGGTTTGTGCCGGAGCGAAGTCCATTCTGGATTTGCCCGCCACCCTCGAAGTCCTGGAGACTCTCGGCGTCCCGGTGGTCGGTTACCAGACCGATGAATTTCCCGCTTTTTATGCCCGCTCCAGCGGATTGCCCCTGACGATGCACGCCGACACCCCGCAGGAGGTCGCTGCCATCGCCAAAGCGCACTGGAACCTGGGGCTGGGCAGCGCGATTCTGGTCACCGTCCCGCCCCCAGCGGAGACCGCGCTCCCCGCAGGCGAAATGGAAGCCGCCGTTGACCAGGCCTTAGCCGATGCGCAAGAACAGGGCATCCGCGGGCAGGCGGTGACGCCCTTTTTGCTGGCACGGGTCAGCGAATTGACGGGGCGCGCCAGTTTGCGCGCCAACCTGGATTTGCTGCTCAACAACGCCCGCGTTGCCGCCGAAATCGCAGCGGCGTACGCCCGGAGCAACAAAGTTGTGCGCGTTTAAGCCTACGACTGGCAGTCCTGACAGGACTGCCAGTCGTCGTTACTCGGCCTCCCTGCGCTCGAATACCCACGTCACCCCCTCGTGGTAGCGCACAGCAAAGCGCGCACTCCGCTCCAGCGCCCGCGGGGAAATCACACCGCCGCGCGCCCCCAGGTAAACGTAGCGGATGCCCTCGGCCTCCATGACCTCCCACAGGGCATCGGGATCGCTCCCCGCCGCCTGGACGGCCTCCACCACCGCGTTGACGTGCTCTCTCTCCGCCCGCGTGCCCATCCCGTAGAGCACCGGCGGCGGCAGGGTCGGGTGCGCGGTCAGCGCCGAAATCCAGAAGCCGCCGTCGCTGCCCATGTAAAGCCCGTACCCCCAGGCCGCCGGGTTGATCAGGATGGTCTCCCCCGCGGGGATGTTGTCGTCAATCCACCGGATGGCGGGGAAATCCGCCTCGCGGGCGAGAAACGTGCCCGGATTTAGGGTGGGCAGCAGGCGCTGCGCTCCCAGAACGCCTGCCCACGCCCCGAGGAGAACCAGCGCGCCCCGCACAAGGACTGGCAGTCCTGACAGGACTGCCAGTCCTGCGTTTGCCCCCGGCTTCTCGACAGGCTCCGGGGGCGCATCATCGCGTTGAGCGGAGGGTGAGTGCAACAAGCCCGCAGTTGAAACGCGATGTGCGGAGGGAAGATCAAACAAGCCCGCAGTCGAAACGCGGCGCGCAAGAAACGCGGTCAAACGGTCAACAACCTCCAGCCCGCCGCCGACGGCGAAGCCGCCGAGAACGGCAATCGGCATGAAGAGGGTGATCTCCATCGAAACCGGATTGATGAAACCGGCCCCCGGCACATTGGCGAAAACCCCCAAATTCGCCATCAGGTACAGCAGCGCAGTCCACGCCAGCACGGTGAAGGGGAAGCGCCGCCGCAGGACCAGCCCCAGGGCAAGCCCGATGCCTGCCATCCACAGCGCGGGGATACCCAGCCCCGAACGAAGAAAGCCCCAGGGGATGCCGCTCCACGCGGCCTGCCCGTTACTGAGTTTTTTGCCCGTCGGGATCAGGAGATTGACGAGCGTCTCCGGCAGCCAGGGCAGCAGCAGGACGAAAACCGCCGCTCCAAGTACAGCCAGCCAGCCGATGGCCGGGAGCCACTTCCGGGGGCTGACCTGAAACAGCAGGTACGCCAGCAGCAGTGCACCCCAGAAGGCGGTCACGCGGTAGTGGACGAGGAAAAGGCCCGCGAGGGTGAGGGCAGCGAGGGGCAGGTAGCGGGTGGCGGGTGGCAGATGGCGGTGGGCGGGTGGCGACCCACTGATAACCGTCAGGGTGAGGGTCAGTGCCGCGGGCAAAATCAGCAGCCCCGCCAACTGGGTGTAGCGTCCCCAACTGGCGTAGTAGGCGGGCATCAGCGTGAAGGCAGCCACCATCAGCGCGGCGGTGAGCGCGGCGGAGCGGCTGCGGGTGAGCGTTTTGGTCAGCAGGTACACCGGAAAAACCATCAGTGCGTTGAGCACCTGCCCGAAAATCAGCATCGCCTCGTGGATCGGGAAGTTCCCGCCGTCAGCGGGAGCGGGGAGCAGCCAGATGAACGCCGCCAGATTGCTGTGAAAACCGAAGTGATAGTGATCGGCACCGGCGGGCAGGTAGGGGGCAAAACGTCCGGGGTGTCCGCCGTGCTCCAAAATCAGACGGGTGATCAGCCCGTGATGGATGGAATCCACCCAGGCGGGCGCGGCGAGGTCTCGCACCATGGCGAAGCGCAGGAAGAGAGCCAGGGCGAAGATGGCGAGGAGGGTGGAAGGTGGAAGGTACAAAGTACAAAGTACCTCGTACCTCGTACCCTGTACCCTGTACCCTGTACCCTGTACCCCGTACCCTGTACCCTGTACCCCGTACCCCGGACCCTGGACCCCATACGCCCTCCGCCACAACACAACCCCCAGCAGAAGGAGCATCCCCGCCCAGAGGGAGACGCGCCCCCAGCGCAGCCCGACGAGCGAGGTCCACAGCATCAGCAGGGGGATGAGGGCGAGGCTGATCCCCAGGGCGAGGGCGACGCGTTCCCCGAAATCGAAGCGGGATTTGAGGGCGGTCAGGTCGAGCAGCAGCCAGCCGGGCAGGAGCAGCATCAGCCCCAGGGGGAGCAGCACATCCCAGAGGGTGAGAATCCGCCGCAAATCCGCGCGGGCGGCTCCGCCGTCGTATTCGTAGGTCACGCGGAAGGCGAGGTCGGCCTCAACGGGCTGGTCATCCACAAAAGCGGTGCCATCCGCATAGGCGTCTTCCTCCCGCCCCAGGATGCCAGTTTCCCCGCTGTCGGCGCTGAGTTTCAGGTAGTAACGCTGGTCGGGCGGGTCGTCGAGCGGGGGAATGGCGACGCGGGTCAGACCCTCGGCGGCGCGCACATAGCCCGCGAAGACGGGAGCAGGGTCTTCGGGGCTGTGGAAGAGTTCGACTTTGAGCAGCGCGGGGGAGTCGGGAGCGAGCCAGAGGTCAATCCCGTTGAGGCGCGGGCGGCGGGCGGTGAAAGTTTGCCCGACGGTGTGCGCCGCATCTACGACGGCGACGGTGTGGGCGCTGAAATCCTGGGTGGTTTCGGGGTCGGGGAGGGTGGCGCAGGCGCTGAGGGGGAGGATGACAAACAGGGCCAGCAGGGCAAGCAGGGATGCGGGAAGGGCGCGCTTCCCCTGTTTACGCTGTTTGCCTTGCATCTCTGCTATCCTGTTTCCCTGATACCCAGTTCCCAGTTCCCAATTCCCACAATTCGCAGTTCCCAACACCCAATCCCTACTTCTCCGCGCCCACATTCTGCCGCAGGTAGGCCTCGATGAAGGGGTCGAGATCGCCGTCGAGGACGGCTTGCGTGTTGCCGGTTTCGTAGCCCGTGCGGTGGTCTTTGACCATCTGGTAGGGGTGCAGGACGTAGGAGCGGATCTGGCTGCCCCATTCGGCTTTGGTGTATTCGCCGCGCAGGTCGGCCAGTTTTTCGGCTTTTTCGCGGGCTTTGATTTCCATCAGGCGGGCTTTGAGCACCTTCATCGCCAGTTCGCGGTTCTGGGTTTGGGAGCGCTCGTTCTGGCAGGTGGCGACGATGCCCGTGGGCAGGTGGGTGATGCGGACGGCGGTGGCGTTCTTCTGCACGTTTTGGCCGCCCGCACCCGCCGATTTGAAAACGTCAACTTTCAGGTCTTTGGGGTCAATTTCAATGTCGGCGTCGTCCTCCACCTGGGGGAGAACTTCCACCAGGGCGAAGGAGGTGTGGCGGCGGTTGTTGGAATCGAAGGGCGAGAGCCGCACCAGCCGGTGGACGCCTTTTTCTGCTTTGAGGTAGCCGTAAGCGTATTCCCCGCCGACGGCGATGGTGACGCTTTTGATGCCCGCTTCTTCGCCGGGGGTGAGGTCAATAATCTCGGTATCGTAGCCGTGTTTTTCCATCCAGCGCAGGTACATGCGCTGGAGCATCTCCGCCCAGTCCTGGGAATCGGTGCCGCCCGCCCCGGCGTGGATGGCGAAGATGGCGTCGCCAAGGTCGTACTCGCCGGAGAGCATGGCAGTGAACTCGCGGCGGTCCACTTCCTGCTCGATGGACTCGGTCTCGGCTTCCAGTTCGGCGCGCAAACTTTCGTCGCCCATCTCCGCCAGTTCGAGGGCATCGGCGACGCGCTGGCGCAGTCTGCGCCAGGTTTCCACCTGCTCGCTCAGGCGGGAAAGGCGCTTCATGGTCGCCTGGGCGCGCTCAGGACGATCCCACAGGTTGGGGTCTTCGGATTTTTTCTGAAGTTCGGTGAGTTCTTTTTCCAGCGCGGCGAAGTCAAAGACGCACCAGAAGGTTTTGGATTTTTGCCTCGCTTGCGCGCAGGCGGGCGATCAGGTCTTGCATGGGAATCTCCGGGGAGTCGGGAGTCGGGAGTAGTGAGTCGGGAGTCGGGAGTGGAAAGTGGAGTGATGCTAACGGCTCTCGACTAACAACTCACGACTCTCTGTTGACAACTCTCGACTCACTACTGACGACTCACAACTTGATAAAGCGTGATGCCGACGGCGATTGCCAGGTTGAGGGAATCCACCGTACCGGATTGGGGGATGCGCAGGGCGGTGCCGAGGGTGCGGAAACTTTCGGGGAGACCGGCGTTTTCGGGGCCGAAGACCAGCCCGAAGGGAGTCTCGAAACTCGCTTCCGGGAGCGGGGTTTCCCCGTCGGTCATCAGGGGGTAGAAATTTCGGGGGCAGGCTTCCCGATAGGCGCCAAAATCCGAAAAATGCTCAAACCGCAACTGGAAGAGTGCGCCCATCGAGGCGCGCACCACGTCGGGGTGGAAGATGTCCGCCGCGGGCTGGATGACCGCCAAATCCCGAAAGTTGAACGCCAGCGCGGTGCGGATGATGGTGCCCAGGTTGCCGGGGCTGGCGGGGTTCACCAGAACGATGTGGTCCGCCGAGGGGGCGAGCGGGGGGGCGTTTTTTTTGAAGATGGCTGCGGCATAATCGTTCTCGCGGGCACCGATGCGGGCGAGGGTCTTTTCCTGCACGCTGAAGGGGATACGGTGCATCTCGCAAAGGGTGCGGATTTTGGCAATGCCGCGGTTGGCTTCCCCCTTGGGGTGGGTGATTACTCCGAGGCAGTCCTGCGGGCGGCGGGTGAGCAGTTCCAGTGCGGGGAAGACTCCAAAAGCATAACTGTAATTGTAATTTTTTTTGTAGCGCTTCAGGCGGAAGTTCATTGCCGTTTGCGGATGCCCAGTGCGCCTAGCGGTTCCGGTTCGGGTAAAACCGCTCGGCTAACTGTTTCAACTGCGTGTAACTGATGGGCTTGATCAGCACCAGATCGCTGTCGTTGCGCAGCATCTCTGCCTGGCGGTAGTTGGCGGTTGCCAGAATGGCACGGGTATCGAACAGTCGTATTTCGGATCGAATGTAGGCCAGCACTTTGTCGCCGGTGACATTGGGGAGGTTGATATCGATAATAACGAGAGACGGTTCGTGTGCTTCCAGGTAATCCAGCGCTTCCTGCCCGTCGTGGACGGTGACGGTATCGTAATCGGCGTGTTGCAGCGCAACCGTAAAAACTTCGGCCTGGCCGGGGTCGTCTTCAATAACCAGAGCAACGGGTTTGGTAGTCATAGTGCATTTTCCTGGGAGGTTTCAAGCGGCAGCAAGATGGTGAAGGTGCTGCCTTGGTTAAGCGTACTCTGAACGGTTATTTTACCACCCATTTGTTCAACAACCTCCCTGACAATTGCCAGCCCCAGCCCGGCACCGCTGACCGCGGGCCGGTTGCCGCTCCCTTTCTGGAATGGCTCGAAAATCCCGGCAATTTCATCAGGGGGGATGCCGACACCGGTATCCACAACTTCTATGCTCCAGTATTCTTCTGTGATACGGTGTCCGGCCAGCGATACGCGGCCGCCTTGCGGTGTGAACTTGATGGCGTTGCTGACCAGGTTCGAGATCACCCGGTCGAGCCAGTAGCGGTCTCCGATGATGGTCTCCGGCAGGGCAGAATCCAGTTCAACCGTAAAGGTTATATCTTTTTGGACAGCGAGTACCGAAAAACGATCGTCTAATTCCTGCCAGAATGCCGGCATCGAGATCGGAACTCCCTGAAGAGTCAACTTTCCGGCTTCCAGTTCCGACTGCATCAGCAGGTTATCTACAAATTCCCGCAGGTGGTTGTTGCTTTCAATGATTTTTTGAATTTTCTCACGCTGGGCATCGTTCAGCGGGCCAAAAACGCCCGCCCGGAGCATGTCGGCATAGCCCAAAATGGAGCCAAGCGGGGTACGCATATCGTGGCTGACATTTGCCAAAATGCGGCTCTTCAGGCGGCTGGCTTCCAGGGCACGGTCGCGGGCAACGCGCAGTTCGTCCTCCATCTTCTTGCGGGCGGTGATGTCATCCTTGACGGCGATGTAGTGGGTAATTTTGCCATCTTCATCTTTTACCGGCGCGATGGTGGCAAATTCCCAATACAGTTCACCGTTCTTTTTCCTGTTGATCATCTCGCCGCTCCACGTTTTACCGGAGGTCAGGGTTTCCCACATTTCCCGGTAGAACGCCGGCGGCATTTTGCCGGATTTAAGGATGCGCGGATTCTGTCCGGCGGCTTCTTCGAGGGTGTAGCCCGTCACCCTGGAGAAAGCGGAGTTCGCGTATTCGATGTTCCCTTCCCTGTCCGTGATGACAATTGTGCTGGCACTCTGCTCCACCGCCTGAGAAAGTTTGCGGATCGTTTCTTCGGCTTTCTTGCGGGCGGTGATATCCTGCTTGACGGCAATATAATTGGTGATCTTCCCTCGCTCATCCGTTACCGGGGTAATAATTTGTTCCTCGATGTAGTGGCTGCCATCCTTGCGGCGGTTTACCAGTTCTCCCTGCCAAATGCCGCCGTGCCGGACGGTTTCCCAAATATCCTTGTAGAATGCCGCAGGGTGTTCACCGGATTTCAGCAGATTTGTGTTTTTCCCGATTGTTTCTTCTCTGGTGTAACCGGTTATTTCTGTAAATGCAGGGTTGACGTATTCGACCGCACCATCGGCATCCGTTATCACAATCGGAGTGGCCGTCTGCTCAATCGCCTGGTTCAGTTTCAACAGTTCGTTTTCGGCTTGCTTGCGGGCGGTAATATCCAGCGAGTATTCGATCATCTGTACCACATTGCCGTCACCATCCAGAATTGGGTAGCCGTGAACCTCCGCATAATATGTGGAGCCGTCAGGGTGGTAGTGGGTATGCTCCACCACATAGGGCGATTTGGTTTCTCGCACCTGCATTACCGGGCAGGGATTCTTCAACCCTGTGCAGGGGGCATCGCGGCGGTGTGCAAAAGCAAAACAGGTTTGCGTTTTGGCTTCTCCCAGCATCTGAGCAGCCTTGTTCGCCATCTCGATGGAATAATCTTCAACGTTGATGACATAAAACGGGTTATCGAGCGAATTGATAACATCATTCAAAAAACGGTTGGCCCGTCCAATTTCAGCCGTGTAGCGGTCAATATCCTGAAAATTCTTGTGCCGCAGCCAGGAACTGACCAGCAGCCAGATTGCGACAATCACCAACGCCCCGAACGGGATCTTGGGCGACTCGCTGACATTGGTGAACAACGGAACAAAGCGCGACGATGCCATGGTAGCACCAATTGCAATCACAGAAAACGCCAGCAACGCACCCGGTTTCAGCAACAGACTGGCAAAAACCAATGTGGGAATCACCCAAACAAAAGTCTGCTGAATCATCGCCAGGCTGCCCGGACGTAATTGCGTGATAATGCTGATGGGAAGCAGCCAAAACGTCAGCAGGGAAATTCCAATTCCGACCTTAAAATACCGGCTGCGGCTGAAGCCGTACGCCAGCACCATAAACAACATCCCCGCCCCCAGGCTTTTTGCGGCCTGCGGGCGTACCGTCAGACTGTACAGCATCAATCCGAACAAAAAGGGAATGCTCAACAGTGAAGTCGCAGAGAGAATGCGGACCCGGCGGTAATCCTCTTTTAGCAGCAAAGGAACGAACGGATCAATCAGCAGTGCCGCATCCACATCAGGAAACAGGATGCGTTCCTGGAAAATACCCCAGGCTGCGAACGTCCCCAGCATAATGAAAGATACCGGCGTCCAGTCAATATCGGGCAGGGGGAGAAGATCAAACAAAGAGATCGCATTGAACGCCCAGATGGTGAACATGCTAAGCAAAACCAGCACAATACCCTTGCGCCGTTTTGCTTCGCTGTCCCGGAGATGCCATATAAGCAGCACCGCACTAAGGGTCAGCAGAAGGTAACTGTAACCAGCGTAAAGCCAAAAATACCATTCCGGGTCGGCTTTGAGCGAGTAAATCTTCCCGACGGGGACCAGGCGGTAATTCTGCTCTATCCACCCGTGCCAGGGGTTGGTCCAATACAAAAATACTGTCAGCCCGGCAAAGGCAAACATGGGCAGCAGCACACGCTTTTTCAGCCAGGAACCTTTCCCCAGGTATTGCAATACCAAAATCAGCGCCAAAGGAGCAGCAACAGAAACGGCTATGGTGCTGAAATTGGACCAGAATATTTTGGTTTCCAGTGTAGGGCAGCCCAGTTCTATCCCGTAAGCAGCAGCCCAAAACGCTGAAGTTCCCAGCAGTATGGCAAGCGACATCCCGCCGGGAAATTCCCGATGCAGCCATGCGTACACGGCAATGGCACCGGAAAACAACGCGGCAACGAACAGAAAAGCAGAAAAGGGGTTACCAATCCAGGTATGCATACGTTCCGCCGTCTCTCAAAAATCCGCCAGAATCCCGTCAATAAAAGCATCCGGGTCAAACGGTTCCAGGTCTTCGGCACGCTCGCCCAGCCCGGCGTACAAAATCGGCAGGCCGAGTTCCTTCTGGATGGCAAACGCCATCCCGCCGCGGGCGGAAGAATCCAGTTTTGCCAGAATGATGCCCGTCACATCCACCGCATCCTTGAAAGCCTTGGCCTGATGCAGCGCGTTTTGCCCGGTGTTGGCATCCATCACCAGCCAGACGGCATGCGGCGCGCCCGGCAGTGCCTTACCCGCCACGCGGTAAACCTTCTTCAGTTCTTCCATCAGGTTGAACCTTGTATGCAGACGACCGGCGGTATCAATCAGGATGACATCCACCCCGCGGGCAATTCCGGCCTGGATGGTGTCATACGTCACCGCCCCGGGGTCGCCATCCTGCATCCCGGCGATGACCGGTATCCCCAGCCGCTCGCCCCAGATTTGCAGTTGCTCAATGGCTGCCGCCCGGAAGGTGTCCGCCGCCCCGAAGAGAACACGCTTGCCCTCATCCTGGTAACGCCGACCGAGTTTCGCCATCGTAGTGGTCTTCCCGGACCCGTTGACTCCGACGATCAGCACCACGCCGGGCTTTTCCGTAAACCGAATTTCGGGCGGAACATCCAGGCGGGTGCGCAGTTCCTCGCGGATCGCCTCCCGCAACTCGGCGGCGGTGACCAGCCCCTCGGATGCCACCCGCCGTTTGAGAGAGGCAATCACCGCCTCGGTGGTCTCCACCCCCATATCGGACTGAATGAACATCGCTTCCAGGTCATCCCAGGTTTCCTCGTCAATTTCAGCCACGCCCAGCATTTGCGAAATCCGCCCGAAGGTGGATTTGCGCGTGCGGGCCAGTCCGCGTTTCCATTTGTTGAAGATATTCCCGTTTTGGTCACTCATAATGAAATTATAACCTGCCCGCCCGCAAAGCGGCAACTGTGCCAATGGAACTATGAAATTGGGTGCAGGCCAAAGACGTTGAAAGCGGGCAGCCCGCGGGAAGCGCTTCCTTTTCTCCTCTCCCCTGCCCTCCCAGAAATTTCCGCTTTGGTTCCCCTCTCCTTTCGGGAGAGGGTCAGGTGTGTGTGCGGGGGGGCAGGCAAAAGATGTAGAAATTGGGCAGTCCTATGGGCACTGTTTCCTTTCCCCCCTCCCCTGCCCTCCCCCCGATGGGGGGAGGGTTGGGTGGGGGGAGCACTGTCGTTCTACATCTTTTGACTGCACCTCCGCGAAAAACCGCATTTGACAGCCCCGCGAAACCCTGTTAGAATGCCGCACTTGCTAAGACAGAAGTTCTGAAGTAAAAGATCCATCTTTGATTTGGAACCCCTGCGTAACCCAAGCAATAAATTTTTTGAAGAAAGGAGTTCCAAATCATGTCCAATCGTGAACAAGGTACGGTCAAGTGGTTCAACGGCTCGAAGGGCTACGGCTTCATCGAGCGCGACGCCGGCGGGGACGTTTTCGTCCACTATAACGCCATCGTCGGGGAAGGCTACCGCAACCTGGATGAAGGCCAGCGTGTAGAGTTCGACGTTGTCCAGGGTCAGAAAGGCCCCCAGGCGCAAGACGTTGTCGCCCTTTCCTGAGCCATCTGCTCAAGAAATGAACTGCCAGCCCGTTCGGGCTGGCAGTTTTTTTTATTCCACTGGGATCAACGCGGAGGACGCACTCACCCGTCCCGTTCCACCCAGCGTTCCAGGCCGTCCGGCAGGCGGTGGTTTTGCATCCGCTCCAGCAGGGTGAGCGGATCATCCGCGTGGGTGAACAGTTGCAGGTGCTCCTCGTAGAGGAACCCTTCATCAGCGGCGCGGTTCGCCATCGCCAGCAGGGGCCCGTAGTATCCGCGGGTGTTCAACAGCCCGATGGGCTTGCGGTGGATGCCGATTTGCGCCCAGGTGATGATCTCGAACAATTCCTCAAAGGTGCCGAAGCCGCCGGGCAGGGCGATGAAAGCATCCGCCAGTTCCGCCATGCGGGCTTTGCGGGTGTGGATGGTGTCGGTGACTTCGTAGCGGGTCAGCCCCTGGTGCGCCAGTTGCGGGGTGTCGAACATCTTGGGGATCACGCCCCACACCTCGCCGCCTGCCGCCAGCGCCCCGTCGGCGACCGCGCCCATCATGCCGGTGCTCCCGGCGCCGTAGATGATCGTGTACCCCGCACGGGCAACGGTTTGCCCCGTCTCGTAAGCCGCATCCAGGTACACCTGGGGGATTTTGTCGGAAGAGCCACAGTAAATGCAGATTTTGTTCATGGGTAGTCAGGTAGTTGAATAGTCGGGTGGGTAGAAAATTTCGCCCATTATACCCGCACACCGAAAATTGCGGCCTTGAGTATAATGGGTGAGAGTGCAGGCAAATGTTGTAGAGCGCAGGTGTTCCCCCCCGCCCTCACCCCTAACCCCTCTCCCGAAGGGAGAGGGGAACCAAAACGGAAATTTTGGGAGGGTTGGGTGGGGGGAAAAGAAGCAGTTCCCATAGGACTGCCCAATTTCTACATCTTTTGCTTGCACCCAATGGTGAGAAAACCAGGAAGCAGGGAACGCAGGTGTTCGCGGGCAAGGCGGGTGGATGACCCCGCCTGCTTTTCTGCCTGCCCACCTGCATACTTGCCTGCTTGCACACTTGCCATTTGCCGCTTGCTCACTCCAAACTGACCCCCGAGGTATTCCCCCATGACCACACCCCTGATTGAATGTGTCCCCAACTTTTCGGAAGCCCGCCGCCCGGAGGTTGTCGAAGCCATCCAGGCGGAAATCGCCGCTGTGGAGGGCGTTCACATCCTCGACCGGCACATGGACGAAGACCACAACCGCACGGTGATCACCTTCGTGGGCAGCCCGGCGGGCGTGGAAGAAGCCGCCTTCCGGGCGATTGCCAAAGCCGCCAAGTTGATTGACCTCAACCGGCACAGCGGCTCGCACCCCCGCATCGGTGCGACCGACGTGGTGCCCTTCATCCCCATCTCCGGCGCGACCATGCAGGACTGCGTGGAAATCGCCAAACGCCTGGGAAAGCGCGTTGCCGATGAACTGGACATTCCGGTTTACCTGTACGAGGAGGCTGCCTCCAGCCCCGACCGCCGCAATCTGGCGGTTCACCGCAAGGGGGAGTACGAAACCCTGAAGGACGCGATTCAAACCGACCCCGGGCGGGCGCCCGATTTCGGGCCGAAGAAACTCGGCCCTGCGGGTGCGACCGTCATCGGGGCGCGGGAGTTCCTGATTGCCTTCAACGTTTATCTGACCACCGACGACGTTTCCATCGCCAGGAAGATCGCAAAAACCGTGCGCCACTCTTCGGGCGGGCTGCGCTATGTCAAAGCCCTGGGGATGCTGGTGGATGGCCGCGCCCAGGTTTCGATGAACCTGACCAATTTCCGCAAGACGCCCATTGCCCTGGTGGTGGAGACCATCCGCCGCGAGGCGCAGCGTTACGGTGTGATGATCCATCACAGCGAACTGGTCGGCCTGATTCCACAGGACGCCCTGGTGGATGCCGCCGTCTGGTACACGCAACTAGACCAGTTTGAGCCGGAGCAGGTGCTGGAACGGCGGCTTTATGCCGTGACGGGGGACGGGGAACGGGCGGCGGAAGATGCACCCTGGTCTTCGGGTATCAACAATCCGTTATCAGCCATCGGTGCGCCGTTGTTGAACGCCCTCGCCGATGCGTCACCCACGCCGGGCGGCGGGTCGGCGGCGGCGTATGCGGGCGCGATGGGCGCCGCGCTGGTGGCGATGGTGGCCGGGCTGACGCTGGGGAAGAGGAAGTACGCCGAGGTGCAGGCCGAGATGGAAGCGGTACACGCTGAGGCGGAATCCCTGCGGGCTTCGCTGGCCCTGATGGTCGAGAAAGACGCCGCAGCCTTCGAGCGCGTCATGGAAGCCTTCCGCCTGCCCAAAACCACCGAGGCGGAGAAAGCCGCCCGCAAACAGGCCATCCGGGACGCGATGCAGCACGCCGCCGAGGTGCCGCTGACTACCGCGGAGAAAGCCGTGCGGGCGATGGAACTGGCCCTCCAGGCGGCGAAACTGGGCAACGCCAACGCCATCACCGACGCGGGCAGCGGCGCGGCGCTGGCGCAGGCCGCGTTCACCGGCGCGGGGTACAACGTGCGCATCAACGCGCTTGACCTCGACCAGCACGCCGCCGAAACCCTGCTCGCCCGCCTGACCGAACTGGAAAAACGCGCCGTTGCCGCGCAGAAGAAACTTCGGACAGTTCTCAACGAGCGCGGGCATTTGGGCATCGCGTGACCCGGCATTCTGGCGTTTTGCCCTGGATTTCGGATTGGCGGTGCCTGTTTGGGAACACGCAAAGCCGCGAATGGGGCGAATATCGCGAATTTTTCTCGTGTAATTCGTGCCGTTCACTGTGTTCGTGTCCCCTGAACAAGCCCCATTTGGTTTAGAGCCTATCCGAAAAATCGCTATGCGACAAACCAGGTTTGTTTGGACACGCTGTGGCAACATTTCCCCCCACCCCAACCCCTCCCCCCACTGGGGGAGGGGCAACGAAAAGTGTGCTGTTGTCGGCGCACTTTGTGCGCCGACAACAGCACTACAACATGTTCCCCCTTCCCTGGGGAAGGGGGAACACAGGGGGGATGGGAGAACGCGCTGTACGGATATATCTGTAGCAATATATTTGCTTGAATTTTCGGATAGATACTTATCCGCAGCCCCGGTTGCCCCGTTGTCACCCGTATCCTGGCATCAACTTTCAACCTGCAACTTTCAACTTCCCCTCCCATGAGACGCGCTTTTCTTGTTCTCCTCGCCCTGCTTGCGCTCGCGGCCTGCTCACCCGACAGCGGTCAGCCCTCAGCGGTCAGCCCTCGGCCTGCCGCTACCCTTACTCCGTCTGCCACCGCTTCCCCCGTTCCCTCCGTTCCCCCAACCTTCAACCTGCAACCTTCAACCACCCTAACCCCCTCGCCATCTGCCATCCCCCATTCGCCGACCCCCACCCCGCGTGGCGCGCTCACCTGGGAGCAGGAACAGCGGCTTTACCAAACCTCGCTGACCTTTCTCGCCGAGGACGAAGACGCCGCCACCGAGGTCGTCCGCCGCATTGACTATCTGGCAAGCGAGGCCGAAGACCCTTCCCTGGCCTGCGGGCCAATCTCCGCCGCCATCTTGCGGGATGCCGGTCTCCTGCCGCCCGACACCGACCTGCACGGCTTCTGGCTGCTCGACCCCCGCAACCCCGTCTCGCAGAAGGTGCTGCGCACCTACTTTCCCAAAGACCGTTACGCGTGGTATCAGTTCGACACCCCGACCACCGAGTTCGATTTCGCCGCTTTTCCGCTGCTGCCCGGCGATTTTCTCTACCTGTACGCCGGAATCAACGGCACATTTGAACACATCATCACCGTCACCCGCGTGGACGCGGGCGGGCGCGCCTACACGGTCAGCAACCTGGCGACCGAAGACGGCTTCGTGATCCGCGAACTGATGCTCTACGACCCCGCCCGTCCCGGCGTGGGGCAGTTCTACGACTGGATGAACCGCGACCTCAACGGCTGGCTGGGGATGACCGGCGACGGCGGCTTCGACCTCTGGCGCCCCCTGCCCCCCGTGCGGGATTACGCCGAGCCGTGAGGCAGGAGCAAATCCGAATTTCCACCCCGTAACCTTCAACTTGTAACCTGCAACCTGCGACCGCAGCCCGTATCCCAACCCCATGAACATCGCTCTTGCCCAAATCAACACCGTCCTCGGCGACCCCGCCGCCAACCTGGAAAAACACCTCGCCTACATCCGGCAGGCCCGCAGCGGCGGCGCAGATCTGCTCATCTTCCCCGAACTTTCCCTCACCGGTTACGCTCTCCAGGATTTGGCGGCCTCGGTTGCGCACCGCCCCCGCCCCGGCGACTCCATCTTCGCCCCGCTGCTGGAGGCGAGCCGCGGCCTGGATCTGGTGGTCGGCTTTGTGGATGAAGACTCGCGTCACCGTTTTTTCATCGCCGCGGCTTACCTCTCCGGCGGGGAGGTGTTGCACGTCCACCACAAGGTGTACCTGCCGACCTACGGCCTGTTCGACGAGGGCCGTTTCTTTGCCTGGGGGGATTCCATCCGCTCCTTCGATACCCGCTTCGGACGGATGGGTATCGCCATTTGTGAGGATTTCTGGCATGCCTCGCCGCCCTACCTGCTCTGGCTGGACGGCGCCGACCTGTTGATTTTTACCTCCGCCTCGCCGGGGCGCGGCCTCCACGATGACGAGAAACTGGAATCCGCCCGCTGGGTGGAGCATATCAACCGCGCTTACGCCAGTCTGTTCACCGCCTTTGTGGCGCACGCCAACCGCGTCGGCTACGAGGACGGGCTGAATTTCTGGGGCGGCTCCACCGTCTTCGACCCGGATGGCAAACTGCTGGGGCAGGGTCCCTGCCACGAAGAAGCGCTGGTGCAGGTGGAAGTTGACCTCAACCAGTTGCACCGTACCCGCGCCCGCCTGCCCCTGCTGCGGGATGAGCGCACCGCCCTCGTCCAGCGGGAGATGATGCGCATTGCGGGGAGCCGGTAACTTGGGGATTGGGCGTTGGGGATTGGTAACTTGGGGATTGGGCGTCGGGGATTGGGAGTTAGGGATTGGTAAATTGGGAGTTGGGAGATGGGACATAACCCCTCCCAGTTTACCAGTTTCCCACTTCCCATTCCCCAATCTACCAGTTTCCCACTTCCCACTTCCCATTTCCCAATCTACCCCCCGCCAACCACCCCGACGCACCCTGCGAACATGGAAACGCCGAAATGATAACCCTCTCGATCAACCCCAAACTGGCCCGCAAAATCCTGACGGGCTTCATCCACAGCGAAATCACCCGCGCCGGGTTCTCGCGGGCGGTGATCGGCCTCTCCGGCGGGATTGACTCGGCGGTGAGTTGCTTCCTGGCGGCGGAGGCGCTCGGCCCCGAAAACGTGCTCGCCGTGCGGATGCCTTACGCGGCTTCCTCGCCTGATTCGCTGGCTGATGCCCAAAGCGTGATTGACGCCACCGGCGTGCAATCGCTGACCCTTCCCATCACCGGGATGGTGGAGCCGCTCTTCACCCGCTTCCCGGAGATGAGCAATGTCCGGCGGGGGAATGTGATGGCGCGCGCCCGCATGATCATCCTGTACGACCAGTCGGAAGCGTTCCGGGGGCTGGTGGTCGGCACGGGTAACAAAACCGAGATTCTCCTCGGGTACAGCACCCTCTACGGGGATTCGGCGTGCGCCCTCAATCCCCTCGGAGACCTGTACAAAACCCAGGTGCGGCAACTCGCCCGCGAGATCGGCGTGCCCTCCAAAATCATCGAAAAGCCGCCCTCCGCCGATTTGTGGGCTGGTCAGACTGATGAGGACGAACTTGGCTTCACCTACGAGGAGGCGGATCGTCTGCTCTATCTGCTGGTGGATCAGCGTTACCGCCCGCAAGACCTGGTGGCGGCAGGGTTTGACGAGGCGTTTGTGCGGCAGGTCATCGAGCGGGTGCGGCGCAACCAGTTCAAGCGCGTGCTGCCGCCGATTGCCAAGTTGGGCAACCGCACCGTAGGCTATGATTTTTTGTACTTGCGGGATTGGGGAACGTGAAACCCCTGTGGGTTCTGCGGCCCCGGCAGGGCAGCACGCGCTTGCGCCGCTGCGTGGTGATGGCGATGCAAGGGCGGTGGGAGGGGGAACACCGGCGTTCTGCATCTTTTGCCTGCACCCGGTGGTAATGTCGGCTGGTTTTCCAGGGCATTGGGTTGTAAAATGGACTGGTGAAATTTCGGTAGTGTACACTTGCTGCTTTGAGCAGCGAGGGCCTTGATGAAACAAGAAATTATTCTGGTAGTGGACGATAACCGCGAAGTTACGAATGTAACTGCGGGCAGCATTTTGCCCAGCCTGGGCTATAGTTCGTTGGTAGCGTATGGCGGGCGATCTGCCCTGGAGATTATTCTGGAACATCACCAGCACATCAGCCTGATGCTGGTGGATATGCAAATGCCTGACCTGAACGGGCTGGAGTTGTTGCGCAAAATCCGGGAACTGGGCTACGAGATTCCGGCGATTTTGATAACTGCACATGGGTCGGAACAGGTTGCAGTGGATGCTTTCCGCCTGGGGGTGCGTGATTATTTGCGAAAACCGCTTGAGATTGATACACTGGGGCAGGCTGTTTCCCGCGCTTTGAAAGCAACCCGTTTGCAAAAGCAGAAAGAGATGCTGACTAATCAGTTGCAGGAACAAATTTCCTGGCTGACGGCGCTTTCAAATGTAGGGCGCAGCGTGACTTCAACCTTGAATCTGAATACCGTTTTGCGGCGAATTGTTGAAGCCGGGGTGTATCTGACACATGCGGATCAGGGATTTATTGCGCTTCTCGACCATGAAAACGATCGGCTGCTGTTGCGGGCGGTGAAAAATGTGGATCAGGACAGAATTGATACCTTCCGCCTCCCGGTTAAGGATTCGCTGGTTGGAGAGGCTATTCATACCGGACGTCCAATCCGCCGGACGCGCGACCGGAGCGGGGATGCAATTAAAGTCACTACCGGTTTTTTGGTTCACAGTCTGGTGCATGTTCCGATTGTCTACCAGGGACAAGCGCTGGGTGTGCTGTCGGTAAACAACCACATACAAACGCGCAACTTTACCGAGAAGGACGAATCGGTGCTGACCTCGCTGGCAGATTATGCTGCTATTGCCATTCAGAATGCTAAATCTTTTGAGCAGGCGCAGCAGGAGATTGAAGAGCGCAAGCGCGTGGAAAATGCCCTGCGGGAGAGCGAGGAACGCTATGCGCTGGCTGTGCGCGGCGCCAACGACGGCCTGTGGGACTGGAACCTGGAAACCGACAAGATTTATTACGCCCCGCGCTGGAAGGCGATTTTGGGTTACCAGGAACACGAAATTGGCGATGATCCAAACGAGTGGTTTGAGCGCATCCACCCGGATGATGCAAACCGCGCCCGCAGAGAAATCTATGCCCATGTGCGCCGCCATTCATCCCATTTCACCAGCGAACACCGCCTTCGTCACAAAGATGGGACTTACCGCTGGGTGCTGTGCCGGGGCATGGCGGTTTGGGATCAGTCAGGCCATGCCGTACGAATGGCTGGTTCTATTTCAGATATTACAGACCGGAAAATTGCCGAGGAGCGGCTGCTCCACGATGCGCTTCACGATACCTTAACAGGGCTTGCCAACCGGGTATTGTTTGTGGACCGTCTTGCACAGGCCATTTGCCGCGCAAAACGGACTCCGCATTACCGCTTTGCCGTGCTGTTTCTGGATTTAGATAATTTCAAGGATATAAACGACACCATGGGGCATCTTGTTGGAGATCGTTTGCTTGTTAAGGTGGCCGAGATTTTGCAAAGCGGTATCCGCTCTATTGACACCCTGGCCCGGCTTGGCGGGGATGAGTTTATCATTTTGCTGGATGATATTCAGGATGAGCAGAGCATTTTACGGGTTCCACAGTGGATCAGAGAGCAATTCAGCCGACCAATTCAGGTTGATCAATATGAGATTTTTGTTTCTGCCAGTGTTGGCATTGTTTCCGGTTCTGCGGAATATCAAAAGAGCGAGGATATTATTCGGGATGCTGACATCGCCATGTATGTTGCCAAGAATCGGGGCAAATCACGCGCTGTCATGTTCCACCCTGATATGCGGCAGCGGGTTGTAGAGCGGCTGAAACTGGAAACCGACTTGCGGCGGGCAATTGGCAATGGGGAGTTGAGAATTTACTACCAGCCGGTTGTTAATATCAACACCGGGCAACTGGTTGGGTTTGAAGCCCTGGTTCGATGGCAGCATCCGGACAAAGGCCTGCTGCTGCCGAGCGAATTTGTGACCCTGGCAGAAGAAACGGGCATGATTATCGCGATTGACCGCTGGGTGGTTTCTGAGGCCTGTTTGCAAATCCAGACCTGGAATCAAACCTATAAACCCAACCCGGAACTGACGATCAGCGTTAACATCTCGGCCAAGCATATCACCAGCCAGGATTTGCGCAACCATGTTGCCCGCGTTTTGGAGACAACCGGGCTGCCGCCCCGCAATCTGAAACTCGAGGTCACCGAACTCTCTCTGGTGGATCACAACCAGGCGACAATCGAGGCATTTAACCGCATCAGAGATATGGGCGTACAGATACAGATTGATGATTTTGGAATTGGCTACTCATCGCTGGGATATTTGTCGCAGTTTTCTGTCAGCGCTTTAAAGATTGACCAATCCTTTGTCAACGATATTGTCTCAGTACGCAGCCAGCGGGATATTGTGCACACGATTATCGATTTGTCTAATCGGTTGAATATCGAAGTCATTGCCGAAGGGGTGGAAACGTATGAGCAGTTGAAGGAATTGCAGCGTTTGGGATGCGAACTGGGGCAGGGCTTTTTACTTGCTCCCCCGATGGGGGCAGCCAATGTGGAAACCTTGTTGAGAGACATCACCCGCGGGACGGGGAAACTGCCGTCCCTGGAATAACCCGCATGAACGGGTGCCGGTGCCCGTTTTCTACAATTTTGGCAGCACTATCGACTTCTGTTTCTGGTATTTCCCCTTCTTGTCGGCGTAGGTTGTTTCGCAGGGTTCGTCCCCTTCGAAGAAAAGCACCTGGGCGATTCCCTCGTTGGAGTAGATCTTTGCGGGCAGCGGGGTGGTGTTGGAAATCTCCAGGGTCACGAATCCCTCCCAGCCCGGCTCGAAGGGCGTCACATTGACGATGATCCCGCAGCGGGCGTAGGTGGACTTTCCCAAACAGACCGTCAGCACATTGGGGGGGATACGGAAATACTCCACCGTGCGCGCCAGCGCGAACGAATTGGGCGGAATCACGCAAACCTCCCCCTTGTATTCCACCATTGAACGCGGGTCAAAATCCTTAGGGTCTACCACCGCCGAGTAGACGTTGGTGAAGATCATGTACTCATCGGCAACGCGGATATCGTAGCCGTAAGACGAAACACCGTAGGAGATCACGCCCTTGCGAACCTGCCCCGGCTCGAAAGGTTCAATCATCTTGTGTTCGGTCGCCATTTTGCGAATCCAGTGATCGGGTTTGAGGCCCATGAAGATGCTCCTTTAGCGAGAATCGGTAAATTGGGGATTGGAGAACGCAACTTGGCGCCGGTAACGCTCGCGCAGGGTATCCAGGCAGGTTAGTTGTCCATTCTCCTCAATATACCAATGTTCCCAGCCATTGCAGGGGGAACCGTTGGCATAGTGCCGCCCCGCCTGATGGATGCTGCCTTCAAACCCGTCTTGTGTTCGCAGACGGGCATCAGGCTTGATGACCGCGTAACGGTTGGAATCCCGCTCGAAAAACAGTTTTTGCCCTGCCTGAAGGCGGCCGCTTTCTACCAGTACAGAGAACGCCACCCGGGGTGCCGATTTCTTCCTGCTGCGGATATCAAAAACCGCAGCGTCAAACGGCTCCGGGTGAACGGCATCAATCCTTTTTTGGGCAACTTTTCTGTATTTCGCGTCCCGCTCGATGCCAATCCAGTTACGGTGCAGGCGCTTTGCTACCGCGCCGGTGGTGCCACTCCCGAAAAATGGGTCCAGCACAATGTCACCGGGATTGCTCGATGAAAGGATAACGCGATAAAGCAGGGATTCGGGCTTTTGGGTGGAATGGGCTTTGTTCCCGTTCTCATCCTTTACCCGCTCTGCACCGGTTGCCAGCGAAAGCAGCCACCAGTCGGAGCGCATCTGTTTGCCGCCGTTGAGTTCTTTCATCGCCTGGTAGTTGAAGGTGTATTTCGCCCCTTTGCCGGTACTGGCCCAAATCAGCGTTTCGTGCGCGTTGGTGAACCGCACACCGCGGAAATTAGGCATCGGGTTGGTTTTCACCCAGATTACATCATTCAAAATCCAGAAGCCCAAATCCTGCATGGCAGTTCCCACGCGGAAAATATTGTGATACGAGCCAATCACCCAGATGCTCCCCGTGGGTTTCAGGACACGCTTGCAGGCTCCAAGCCACTTACGGGTAAATTCGTCATAGGCGGCAAACGAATCAAATTGATCCCAGTCATCATTCACTGCTTCCACCTTCGTCATGTTGGGGCGATGCAGTGAATTTTGCAATTGCAAGTTATAAGGCGGATCTGCAAAAACCAGGTCAATTGATTTTTCGGGCAAAGAATCCAAAACTTCAATACAGTCGCCTGCGATGATGCGGTTAAGCGGGAGTTCCTGATCCATACAAAATTTGTGCCTCCGGCCCAATTATACGGCATTTGTCTGGTGCTGCCAAAATGTTCCTTCTGCGGAGGGGCAGGCAAAAGATGTGGAAATCGGGCAGCCGCATGTCTCTGCCCTTCCCCCGGCGGGGCGGGGTGTTCGGTGCCTGTCCTGTTCGCCAAATGAAGACTGGCAGTCCTGCCAGGACTGCCAGTCTTGTGCGGGGGGAGGGAAACACTAGGAATTTCTACAACATTTACTTTACTTTGGGGGGCAGGCAAAAGATGTGGAACAGCGCTGTTTCCCCCCACTCTGCCTGCCTCAGCCCTCCGCTCAGCGCGATGTCATCCGCTATCCATCATTCGCCATCTGCCATCCGTTTATCCGTTACCGATCCGCTGCCGCCCATCCGCTGGCCGCGAACATCACCTCCAGAAACGCCGCCCGCTCCTCCGCAGTCATCGGGCGGGGGCGCGCCATATCCACGAAGCGGATCGGGATCAGTTCGGTGCTGATGTGCCGTCCGTCGTAAATGATGTGCCGGTCCATGAAAGCATTGTCGCAGGCGTAATCCTCGCAGTAGTGATACTGGTCGAAGAACAGGTTTCCCAGCCCGTAGTGAATGAACGCACCCTCGGCAAACACCATCCCGTGCGGCTGATGCGCCTGACTGCCGCTCACAATGTCCGCACCGGCGGCAGCCACGCGCCCGAAATCGCGCACCAGGTCGGGCTGGGCCGCGTAACTGTAGTATTCCACATGC
>CAZPSL010000239.1:0-7100 GCA_964589145.1 uncultured Anaerolineales bacterium | reverse complement strand
GACCAGCCAGGCCAGCATCAGAGCAAGCACCACCGCAACCAGCAGCGGCTTCCAGGGAAACTTGCGGAGGAATCGCTCTCTCCAGGAGCGGGGCAGGGCGGGTTGATTATCCATGCCTGAATTATAGGGTAAACCAGACAGTTGGCAAGGGAGAGAAGAATTGAAGGATGCAGGCAAATGTTGTAGATGGGCTACTGTTCACAAACAAGCCGTCGCACTTTAGACCCCATCCCCCCTGTATCCCCCCTCACCCTTCGGGCAGGCTTCGCACTCCCCAGGGAAGGGGGGATATGTCTTTTCGGTGTGTGTGCGCCGCACACACACCGGACGAAAACGCCCCTCCCCCATTGGGGGAGGGGTTGGGGTGGGCACACTTGCCCAAGGCGATGTTGCACTTTACTCAATTTCTACATCTTTTGCTTACACCCAATTGAAAAACCAAACCACGAATTTCTAAAATTCGGATATACTAACAGCATACGTCCGTTCCTCAAACCACAGGAGATTTCTCATGCAGGACCCCGAAAACGAACAAACCACCCCGGATGCGGGGGAAAACGAAACCCCGGATTACAGCGCCGAACCGGTTGAAATTTTCCCGGAAACGGAACAGCCTTCGGATGAGGGACAAGCCGCAGAGGAAGCGGAGCCTCCAAAAAAGGAGAGCCGCGTGCGGCGGTTCTTCCGTAAACTGTTCCGCTGGACTTTGGGAATCCTGGTCATCATCGGGCTTGGATTCCTGGCGGCGGTCTTTCTCATCTATCAGCCCAAAGTGGCTGAATTGAATCAGGCATATGCGAATCTTGAGGATGTCCAGGCCACCCTGACCGCACAGGACGCACAGATCGCCGACCTGGAAAACCAGGTGGCTTCACTTGAGCAGCAACTTGAAAATCTTCAGGGGGAAAATACAACTCTGCTGAACATCCAAAGCGGCTGTCAGTTGCACATTGCATTGCTGCAAGCACGTGCCAATGTCATAGAAGCGCAGGTGGCACTTTACGCTGAGAACCCCACTCAGGCGCGCACACTGCTGGAAGATACCGGTGAATTGCTGAATTCCGTCGAAACGATGTTGTCGAAGGATATGCAAGACGTTATCGCCCCCCTGCAAGCCCGTCTGGATTTGGCCCTCAGTGAACTGGAGACCGCTCCCGACACCGCCATCAAGGATTTGAGCATCCTGGCGGGGGACTTGCTGGAAATTGAGAACACGCCGTTTGACGGTGATGGAGGAAACAGATAATCCGATACCAGGGAAACAGGGAACAGATTTCTTGCCGGTACCCTGTTTGCGGGCGGCAGGCCGCCCGCAAACCTGCCAGGCCTGCCTACTTCTCTGTTTCTCCCTGCATCTGTTCCCCCGCTCCAATCTCTGAAAACAAGTACCACGAAGTTACAGTGGCGAAGCGGTCGCTGGTATCAAAGAGCGGCCCCATGCGCACGCCCTGCACCTGGCTGCTGACCGCGTAAGTGTACATCGGGTAGTAAAGCGGCAGCGAGGGCAACTCGCTGGAAAAACGCACCTGAAAGTTTCGGTAAAGCCGCGCCCGCTCCGCCGGGTCAACGATGATGCGCGCCTGCTCCAGATACTCACTGGCCTGCCGGTCGTTCCACATGGCGTAGTTTTGCCCGCTGGCGGCCTGAGTCTGATGCCAGAAGGGGTACGGGTCTGGGTCCGGGGTGCGGGAAAAACTGAGGTCTACCAGCGCGGCCTCGTACAGGCGGGGGGTCAAGTAATCCTCAATCAAATCTTCGTAAGGCACGGCTTTCAGTTTTACGTCCACGCCCAGTTCAGCCCAGTCGCTTTGGATGCGCTGGGCAAGGTCGGTGTGTTCCGGCGTCTCGGGGTGGATGAGTGTGAAGGTCAGCGCAACCCCGTCCTCGTTCTCGCGGACCGTGCCGCCTCCCGCCGGGAAGGTGTATCCCGCCTCCTTGATGGTCTTGATCGCCGCTTCCGGGTCGTAGGGCACGCGCGGCATCCCGTCGTAGTAGGCCCAGGTGTTGGGCAAAATCGGCCCGTCGGCGATGACCGCCTGCCCGTCCAGCACACGGTCAATCAGCCGCTGGCGGTTGACTCCCATCAGCAGGGCGCGGCGGATTTCCGTCTCCTGGAAGAAGGGCACATTGGAATTGTCCAGATTCAGGAAGATGATCGCCATTTTGGGCAGACGCCCGGTATAGAGGTTCATCCCCTCCTCGGGGGGAGATTCGGCGAAGGCCCTGGGGGTGATCTGTGAAATCCCCATCACTTCCCCGTCCCGATAGGCCGCCAGCGCGGCATCCTCATCGGGATAGTAACGGAAGTTGAACTCGTCAATGAACGGACGCCCGCCGTAGTACCCGTCGAAGGCAGTCAGTGCCGCGCCCGCGATCTGCCCGTTCTCCACAATCATGGACTGGAAACGGTAAGGGCCGCTCCCCACCGGGGCCAGGTTGAAGGGGGCATCAATCAAGTCGGCGGGGGGAACATCCGCCAGCAGATGAGCGGGCAGCACCCCGAAGGTCAGGTAATCCAAAAAGGGGGCAAAAGGCTCCGGCAAGCGGAATTGAAGGGTGTGCGCGTCCAGGGCTTCCACTTCGATATCCGCCCACATATTTTGCAAATCTTCAGGGATGGGGAGGTCCGGGCTGCGCAGCAATTCCACCGTAAAGACCACATCATCGGCAGTGACCGGCTCGCCGTCATGCCAGTGCGCATTCGGCTGGAGCGAAAAGTTGTAAACCGTGCCATCCCGCGAAATCCCCCAGGATTCCGCCAAATCCGACTGCGCCATGCCCTTGTCGTCAAAACGCAGCAGCCCGCTGAAAATCAGCCGATCCACATCGCGGTCTGCCGGGTTGTAAAAATCGAGCACCGGGTTAAAACGCGAAAACCCGCCGAGCAGCGCTTCGGTGTACGCGCCGCCAGCGACCGGCTCCGGCGATTCGGCAATGGTTTCAGCAAGCGGCTTTTGGCTGAACAGCAGAACCGCAATTGCGATCAGTGCCAGGATAACGATCGTTATCTGCCAGCGAAGTTGTTTCATGGGGATGGGGGCTGGTAAATTGGGGCGGAAGTGCTCTCGCAGTGCACCAACCTGTTGGGGTTTTCCAAAAAACAAGGCGCGGGGAGGCTCGAATGCAGCCCCGCGCCGAGTGCACGGAATCTCAATCCGAAGCCTGCCGCGCCTGAAAAGCGAACTAGCCCGCGACAATCACGGAGAGCAATGCCAGGAAAAAGAACACGAAACTGAGAATAATCGTCACCCGGAAGAGGAGTTTTTCCACGCCGCGCCGTGCGGTAAAAATACCGCCTGCGTCGCCGCCGGTCAACCCGCCCAGGCCCGCGCCTTTGCTCTGCAAAATCACCGATGCAATCAGCGCAATTGACGTTATAATCATGGCAATATCTAATGCAATTTTCACACGAACCTCCACAAAACCATAGGACTGGCAGTCCTGGCAGGACTGCCAGTCCTGCCGCCTGCATGATTTTCAAAGCGGGCAGATTATACCATGCACGAATACATCGTCAACCTCCACATGCACACCCCTTACTCGGACGGGCACGGCTCGCACCGGGAAATCGCGCAGGCCGCTCTGCGCACCGGCATTGACGCCGTCATTGTCACCGACCATAACGTCTGGGTCAACGGGCCTGAAGACGTCTACGAAGAAGACGGGCGGCGCGTGCTCCTGATGGTCGGCGAGGAAATCCACGACCGGACCCGCGACCCGCAAAAGAACCACCTGCTGGTTTTCGGGGCAGAGCGCGAACTCTCGCATCTGGCACACGACCCGCAATTGCTGATCAACGCTGCCCGAGAGACCGGCGGCCTGACCTTCATTGCCCATCCGGTGGACCCGCCCTCGGAAACCTTCGGCGAGGAGGATCTTTCCTGGGTGGATTGGAATATCCGCAATTTCACCGGCATTGAGTTGTGGAACGCGCTGTCGGAGTTCAAATCGCACCTGACGGGCAAACTGGCCGCGGTTTACTACGCCTTCAACTTCCCCGCGGTGGCGCACGCGCCCTTCGAGGCAACCCTGCAACGCTGGGATTACCTGCTCAACCAGGGGCGGCGTGTGGTTGCTGTCGGCGGTTCGGACGCCCACGCCCTGACCGGGCAGATGGGGCCTTTCAAACGGGTGCTGTTCCCCTACGAGCAGCATTTTCGCGCCATCAACACCCATATCCAGACCCCGGAGCCGTTTAACGGTGATCTGGCGCACGACAAGCGACTGGTGCTGGACGCGCTGGGCGCGGGCCGTGCCTTTGTCGGCTACGACCTGCCCGCACCGACACGCGGTTTCGACTTCAAGGCTCAGGGCATCAACGGCATCACCCCGATGGGCGGGGAAATCTCCGCCAAGAACGGGGTGACTCTGCAAATCCGGCTGCCGCAGCGCGCTGAGTGCCGCCTGCTCCGCAACGGGGAGGTCATCGCAACCTGGGATGACCGCGAAACACCGGCCCACATCACCACCGAACCGGGCGTTTACCGCGTGGAAGTGTATCTCCGCTTCCGGGGCAAGCGACGCGGCTGGATTTTCAGCAACCCGATTTACGTTGGAGATTAAACTTCAATCTCCAATCTCCAATCTCCAATTATATGACCCGCGAACGCTCCATCCGCACCGAAGGCGTGATTCTGCGCCACAGCAATTTTGGCGAGGCCGACCGCCTGCTGACAGTTTTCACGCGGCAACTGGGCAAGGTGCGGGTGATTGCCAAAGGGGTGCGCAAGGCCAAATCCCGCAAGGCGGGGCACGTTCAGCCGTTCAGCCGGGCGCAGATGCAACTGGCACGCGGCCGCGATTTGTGGATTCTCACGCAGGCGGAGGCCAGCGAGGTGTATCCCGCTTTGCGCGGAGACCTGGTGCTGCTGGGCTACGCATCCTACGTCATCGAATTGCTGGACAGGTTCACCTACGAGGAGGGCGAGCATCGCGCCCTGTTCGATTTGCTGACCCGCACGCTGACGCGGCTGAACCGCGGCGACCCGCCGGAGTTCGCCGTCCGTTACTACGAAATGCGTCTGCTGGATCAAGTCGGGTTCCGTCCCCGGCTGTTTGCCTGCGCCCAGTGCGGAGCCGAGATTCAGCCCGAAGACCAGTATTTCTCCGCTTCCCAGGGTGGGGTGCTGTGCCCCAGGTGCGGAATTGATGAATCTCAATCTCGCCCGATTCATGTAGATGCGCTAAAATACCTGCGGCATTTTCAGCGCAGCAGTTATAGCGAAGCCCGGCGGGCACAAATTCCTCCGGCGGTTGCCGGTGAGATGGAAGCCCTGATGCAGTATTACCTGACTTACAATCTGGAACGCGGCCTGAACTCCGCTGCGTTCTTGCGCCGCATGCGTGCTGAAGGCCAGTGAACGGATTTTCGTCGTGAAAGTCCTGATCCTTTTTTCCCTTTCTTTTCACCTTTCACACTTTTGGAGGCATCTTGTGAAAACTCATCGGCTGTTCAACCTGTTTGTTAGTTTTGTTGTTTTGTCAGGCATGGTGCTGACGCCTTTTGCCAGTGCTGCCGCGCAGCGTCTTGCTCCGCCGCCGGAGGGGGATTCCCCGCCTGTGACGGAATCTCCCGCGGGGGAGTCCGAGGTTCCCCTGTTGGTGGTGCGGGTTTACTTTGATGATGCGGAACAAGTTTCCGAGATTGCGGCTCATTTTGATATCTGGGAGGTCAACAGAAAAGCGGGCTATCTGGTGATTGATCTCACCCCGGCGAAGTACGAGGTTTTGCGGCAGGAGGGGTATCACCTGGAAATTGACCGCGCCCTTACGGAGGAAATCAACCGCCCGCGCACTTCCCTGCCGGGGCAGGTGAGCGGCATCCCCGGTTACGCCTGCTACCGTACTGTGGAGGAGACTTATCAGAGCGCGGCCGATATTGCTGCAAACCATCCCGATTTGGCCGATTGGGTTGATATTGGCGATTCGTGGGAGAAAACCGCTCCCGGCGGCAATGCGGGCTACGATATGATGGTGCTGCGCCTGACCAACAAAAACAGCACGGCAGATAAGGCACATTTGTTCATCATGTCTGCAATGCACGCCCGCGAGTACACTCCGGCGGAACTCAACACCCGCTTTGCTGAGTATCTGATTGACAATTACGGCACTGACCCCGATGTAACCTGGCTGCTGGATTACACTGTCATCCACCTGCTGCTGCAAGCCAACCCCGACGGACGTAAACATGCCGAAGCCGGGCAATCGTGGCGCAAGAACACCAATGAAAACTATTGCGGTGCTACATCCAACTACCGCGGGGCAGACCTGAACCGCAACTACCCCTTTGAGTGGGGGGCACACGGCGGCTCCAGCGGCAATGAATGTGATACAACCTACCGCGGCCCCTCCCCGGCATCGGAACCCGAAACGCAGGCTGTGACCAATTATGTGCGCAGCATTTTCCCCGATCAGCGGGATGACGATTTCAGCGATGCCGCACCTGATGATGCTACGGGCATCTTTTTGGATATTCACTCCTACAGCCAACTGGTGCTCTGGCCCTGGGGCTTCACCAGCAATCCGACCGCCAACGGTACGGCCCTCCAGACTCTGGGACGGAAATTCGCCTATTTCAACGGCTATCATCCGGAACAGGCGATGTCGCTCTATGCCACCGACGGCACGACCGATGATTTCGCTTACGGAGAACTGGGACTGGCTGCCTACACCTTCGAATTGGGCACCGCTTTCTTCCAGGATTGTGCAACCTTTGAGAACACCATCCTGCCGGATAACCTGCCCGCCCTGGTGTACGCTGCCAAAGCCACCCGAACCCCCTACCTGACCCCGGCGGGGCCTGATGCCCTGAATGTCAGTGCCTCCCCGGCAGCAATTGCCGTCGGCGATACTTTTACCCTGACCGCTACCATCAACGATGTACGCTACAACAACAGCAATGGCACCGAACCAACCCAGAACATTGCGGCGGCGGTTTACAGCATTGATGCACCGCCCTGGATCAGCACCACAATTACGCACACCATGCAGGCCGCGGACGGCATTTTCAATGCCAAAACGGAAGATGTGACTGCTGCCATTACAAATACGGCCGCACTCACTGTCGGGCGGCATATACTCTATGTTCAGGGACAGGATGC
>CAZPSL010000238.1:0-26829 GCA_964589145.1 uncultured Anaerolineales bacterium | reverse complement strand
CCACAGCGCAGCGGTGGATGCCGTGAAGAACAGCAGCAAAATCAGGTTCAGGTATCCGCCCCCGATGATGGTCTTCCAGCGCCCGTCCAGATGCCCGACGACGACCCCGTTGAGGGCGAAGGGGATAATCGGGCTGAAGAGCAGCATCCAGCGCGGGTAATGGGTGCGCCGCATCCACACGGCGGGGATGAACAGGAGGGTGAACACCGCGAACGGCAGGTAAGTGACCTGCCGCAAGGCGTTGTTGGCGGCGATTGCCAGTTCCGTGAACGCGTCCGGGGGCAGACCGGCGGCGGAGGCGTTCTGCGCGGCGACCGCGATGGCGACGTAAGCCCCGTGGACGATGCCGTAGGCGATCATGACCGCGGCGAAGGAGAGAAACACAGCGTTCCGCAGCCACCGTCCGGCGGGCTGGAAGGCGTAGAAAATCTGCCCGGCGCCCAGGGTGTAGAGCCAGGCGGCAAGCAGGGCGCACACCCCGCTGGCGGTGATGCGTTCCGGCGCGGCGGATGCCATGTTGGCGATGAGATCGGTGCTTTCGCCGTTGTAGTAGAAGAGCATATCCCCCGCGAAAAGTACCAGACTGCCCGCAATGCCGAAGATTCCCAGCCAGAGGGCGGTTTTCAGGGAGAGAATGGGGGTTGTTTGCTGGTTCATGGAAATTTCATTCCGTTTGGAGAGACCACGGACGGCAAACCGCGGCTGCTGCGTTGCTCACCATGCCGCCGCCTCGCTGATTCGCTGATTCGCCGCCTCGCTGATTCGCTGATTCGCTGATTCATCCTCTCAGCCCACCGCGACCACAAACGCCACGGCGTAGGCGTCGCTGTGGCTCAAACTCACCGACCAGGTGTGCAAGCCCAGTTGCTCCGCCACGCGTTTTGCCTCGCCGTGCAAAATCAGGCGCGGCGCACGCTGTTCATCGCGCACAATCTCCATATCAATCGGGCGCACCCTGCCCATGCCGGTTCCCAGTGCCTTGCTGACCGCTTCCTTCGCGGCGAAGCGCACCGCCAGGGATGCGACACTCTCCCCGGCCTGTTCCAGTTCGCGCGGGGTGTAAAAACGCTGCCTGAACCGCTCCCCCTGACGTTCCAGCGTCCCTGCAAAACGGGCGATTTCGATGATGTCAACACCGGTTGCGAGGTTCATGGCAAGATGTCAGATGGCATGGCGAAGGATGAATGAGGAGCGGTTAGCGCTGCGCCGGATTGCGCGCCTGCCATGCCAGGTAGAGCGCCACCGAACCGGCAACCGCGGCGTTGAGCGATTCGATTTTTCCGCGCATGGGGAGACGCATCAGAAAATCGCAGGATTTCCGCACCAGATGGCGCATCCCCTGCCCCTCGGAGCCGACCACCAGCCCCAGCGGCCCGTCCAGCCGGATTTGGGCGGGTTCCCGCGCCTCCGAACTGCCCTCCAGCCCGACAATCCACAGCCCGGCTTCTTTCAGCGTGCCGATGGCCTGCGAGAGATTGGCCTGCGCGATCCGCAGGTGTTCGCTCGCCCCCGACGAGGCGTTCACCACCGCGGGCGTGACCTGTGCGGTCCGCGCCAGGGGGATGATCACCCCATGCACGCCGACCGCCTCGGCGGTGCGCAGCAGCGTGCCCAGGTTTTGCGGGTCTTGCAGCGCATCGAGGATGAGGACGAAAGGCGGTTCGCCGCGCATCTCGGCGGCAGCGAGGATGTCGGCCAACCCCAGGTAGGGGTATCCGCTCACCTGAAGGGCAACCCCCTGATTTTGGCGGTGGATGCTGTTCAACTTTCCGCGCGGCACGCGTTTGACGGGGATTTTGCGCGCCCGCGCCAGGGCAATGATTTCGGCCAGTTTGCCCTTCTCCCGCGCGCCTTCAGCCACCAGCAGTTGAAACGCCTGCCGCCGCCGGGCGCGCAGGGCCTCGTAAACGGCGTTGCGGGAATAGAGGGTTTCTTTCATGGGGGATTTTGAGGCAGATCCCCCCACCCTGCCTCCCCCCGATGGGGGGGGGTTTGGGCGGGAGACGGATACGGCGGTTACTTCCAGCGCCAGGTTGAGCCTTCGCGGGTATCTTCGATGACTACGCTCATCTCGGTGAGGCGGTCGCGGATTTTGTCGGAGAGTGACCACAACTTCTGGGCACGCAGTTCCTGGCGGATTTCCAGGAGCAGGTCGATAAACGGGGCGGCCTCCCCCCCTTTGGGTTCCGGCTGTTTGTCGAGTTGCAGGCCGAGGACTCCCGTCAATTCCAGCAGCAGCCGCTGGGCGGGTTCCAGTTCACTTTGCGCCAGCCCCATATCCCGCGCCTGATTGATGGCGCGCACCAGGTCGAAGAGTGCGCCCAGCGCTCCCGCGGTGTTGAAATCGTCATCCATCGCGGCGGTGAAGCCGCGGCGGGTGGCTTCCATCTGGATGGGCAGGCGGGAGGTGACGCCGGTTTTGCCGCCGGTGGCCGGGCGCAGGGCGGAGCGCAGCCGTTCCAGGGCGCGCTCGGCGTGCCGGATGGTTTCTTTGTTGAAGGTGAGCGGGCTGCGATAACTGGAGTTGAGCACCATCATGCGGAAGACGTCAGCATCGTGTTCGGCCAGGAACTTCTCGATGGTGACCAGATTGCCCAGCGATTTGGACATCTTCTCGCCCGAAAGTTGCAGCATCCCGTTGTGGACCCAGTAGCGGGCGAAGGGCTTGCCGGTGTAGCACTCGGTTTGGGCGATTTCGTTTTCGTGGTGAGGGAAGATCAGGTCGTTGCCGCCGCCGTGGATGTCAATCTGCTCGCCGAGATGGGCGAGGTTCATGGCGGAGCATTCAATGTGCCAGCCGGGACGTCCCGGCCCCCAGGGGCTCTTCCAGGCAGGCTCGCCGGGCTTGGAGGCTTTCCACAGGGCGAAGTCCATCGGGTCTTCTTTCTGTTCGTCCACAGCGATGCGCGCCCCGGCCTGCATGTCGTCCAGATGCCGTCCAGAGAGTTTGCCGTAATCGGGGTCTTTACGGACGCGGAAGTACACGTCGCCGTTGGGGGCGGGGTAAGCGCAGCCTTTCGCGGTCAGCCCCTGCACCATTTCGATGATTTTGTCAATTTCCTGGGTGGCGAGCGGGTTGACGGTGGCGGGCAGAACGTTCAAATCCCGCAGGTGCTGGTCGAATTCGTGCATGTATTCGTTTGCCAGTTCCTGCGGGTCGCGGCCCTGGGCGTTGGCGCGCTGGATGATTTTGTCGTCCACGTCGGTGTAGTTCATCACGTGGAGCACTTCGTAGCCGCGGTATTCCAGGTAGCGGCGGATGATGTCGAACACCACAACCGACATGGCGTGTCCGACGTGGGCTTTGTCGTAAACGGTAGGCCCGCAGACGTACATGCGGACTTTGCCGGGTTCCAGGGTTTCAAATGTTTCTTTTTTGCGGGTGAGCGTGTTGTAGATTTTGAGGCTCATGGGGAACTCCGAGACTAAGGGCTGGTACACCTGTCAGGTGTGCCACTCCTGGATGGGTTAGTGCGCTTCCTCCGGGCGGGCGAAGATCATCCGCCCGGCAGCGGTTTGCAGGACTTTGGTCACCACCACGGGGATGGTCTGGTTCAGGTAGTTCTCGCCGTTTTCAACGACGACCATCGTGCCGTCATCCAGATAGCCGACGCCCTGGTTGTGTTCCTTGCCTTCCTGGATGACCTTGACTTTGATGCTCTCGCCAGGCAGCATGACGGCCTTGACTGCGTTGGCGAGTTCGTTGATGTTGAGGATGGTCACGCCCTGAAGGTCGGCGATGCGGTTGAGGTTGTAGTCGTTGGTCAGGATGGGGCATTTGAGTTGGCGCGCCAGAATGACGAGTTTATCGTCCACATCGCGGGTGCCCTCTACGTTGATGTCGCTGATCTGAACGGGGACGTGGGGTTCTTTCTGGAGTTGGGCGAGGATTTCCATCCCGCGGCGGCCGCGTTGACGGCGCAGGCGGTCAGCAGAATCGGCGACGTATTGCAATTCGTTGAGTACAAAGCGGGGAATGAGCAGCGTTCCGGTGATGAAGCCGGTTTTGGCAATGTCGGCGATGCGCCCGTCAATGATCACGCTGGTATCTACCAGAATGACGCGGTCTTCCGGTTTGGCAGAAGCGGCATCTTCGTAAGCGTGCCATACTGTCATTGAAGAGATTACAGCAAAGATGTCGTGGCGCCGCATGACAAAAACGGTCACACCGAAATAGCCCAAAAGAAGCACCCCGATAAAGGGCATGATGCGGTTGAAGGGTTCGGGGAGCAGCGAGAGGGGAAAGGTCAACAGAGCGGCAACCACCAGCCCTACAATCAGCCCGACCAGCCCCGCAACCAGGGTTTTTGCATCCACCTGGCTCAGGTTTGTACGGATAGTACGCACAGGACGCGTGGTTACATACGGTGTGAGTACCAACCCGATCAGGGCACCAAGCAACCCGAAAGTTACAGCGTAGAATACTGTATTCGCCGGGGCGTTGGGAATGCTCTCTCCAAATGTAATCCCCAGGTAAACACCTGAAATGGCAAGTACCAACATTCCTGCGATGCGTGCGACGAAATCCGAACTCATTGTAATACCTCCGATGTTCGCAAACAAAAAAGCGCAGTGGTCTGCGCCTGTCAAAAAAGCGCGGATTTCCGGCTGCACCGCGCAAAAAGGGGATGGGGTTTTTTTTACAGCAAACGAATTGAGCAGAATAATGGTTAAATAATTGCTACTGTGGTTCGCGCCCAGGGTTCAGCCAGCAAATAACAAGGATAATGAGAAACGGCTGAATAAGTACCCCACCACAAATGACAAGCGGTTGATGTTTGCTTCAACAAACGCCAACTGCATGATAGCACGCGCGGTATCGAGAGTCAACAGGGAAATCCGCTTGGGTGCAGGCAAAAGATGTAGAACGATGGTGTTCCCCCTACCCTGCCCTCCCCCCGGCGGGGGGAGGGCAGGGTAGGGGGCAAAAAAGCAGTTCCCGCATGGCTATACATTTTCTACAACATTTGCTTGCACCCATCCGCTTGGGTGCAGGCGGCAGTATTTTGGCAACAGAAAGTTACGACAAGCCCAGCGCTTGTAGCAGCATTTGCATGGTGAAGGATGTGCCTTCGATGACTGCCACCAAAAATACGACGCTGACCACCGTTACCAGGATGTACAGAAACGGCAGAACAACCGTGCGCCACCCTTTTAGTTCGTGTGCCACAACAACACCCATCCACACGCCCATGACCACCAGGAACATGGTGATAAAGCGCACCGCGGGGCCGAGTATCGGCACAAACGCCAACAATTGCAAAATGTGAGCGCTTTGGGCGAAACCGGCAACCCGCAGGGTGCGGGTGAAATTTCCCTGACCGCGCAGCAACCGCGCAGCCTCCGCCAGAAGGGTTACTGCCAGCACCCAGGCAAATACCCGCAGCAGGTAACTGAGTGGGTCGAACCGCCCAATCTGGACTACCATTTGAACTGTTTGCCCAACCAGCATAATGAAAATCGCCGGGCCGGTCATATACGCATCGGAAGCGACGTCACGATAAGCCTCCGAGCGCAGCGCAATGGTCTGCACCGCCAGCCCCAGCCAGCGCCCGACTTTTGCCAGCCCGCCAAACAGTACGTCGAATGACCAGGATTCCACCTGCGGTTCGGTATCCTCCACAGGTTCGAGCGGGGAGCCGGGCAGGCCGCGGCGGGCATCCAGCACGGCTTTGATCTCCTGGGAATTGCGAATCTCCGGGATGTGCATATCCGCAGGATGGAAGATGAACGCATCGGTTTGCTGACCGCCCAACCCGCCGTGGCTGCCGACCAGTTCTTCCAGTGCGGCTACCGTTCCATCCGGGTAAAGCGTGCTGTTGAGGATCAAATCGCCGGCGTTGGCGAAATCCGCCACCCGGCGCAACTGCCAGGCACGCAGTTCCACATTTCCAAAGGGTTCCAATGGGTCTTCCCCGACGATGTGACCGGTGTGCAGGTTGCGAACGCCCTTTTTGCCCATCACAATCGGCTCGCCGTCATCTTCATAAGTGACTACAAAGCCAATGCCTTCATGCTGGACGAGTGAATCCACCATACCGGGGTAAGCCGCGTTCAACTCGCTGAGGGTGATTTTCCGGGGGTACAGGTCAAAGTAGACCAACGCGAAGTTGCCGCTGTAACAGACGGTGACTTCCGCGGGCTGCACTTCCCGGTTGCGGTCCTGAACGTTGGGGTTGTTTTCCAGGGTGCGCTGTGTCTGGCTGATCACCGTGCGGCTGACGGCGCCGCCCATCTCCTGCGCCTCGACGTTCTCCAGTTCCCGCACCATGGCAGTAATTGGAGCCGTTCCGTCATCGCCGCCGCCGGTTCCCACCGCGTTGGTGCCCTCCGGCAGCAGGGATTTGATGTAATCCAGAATGTTGATTTCATAACGCTGTTCGAAGGTGGCCCCGAATGATTGCCCGTGATCCGAGAGCAGGAGTAGTTCATAAGGGCGCGGGGCTTTCTCCTGAATGACTTTCAGCAGGGTGCCCAGGGAGCGGTCGAGTTGTTTCAGGGTGCGCATGGCATCCTCGGTGTGCGGGCCGGCGTGGTGGGCAACCTCGTCGTATCCGGCAAAGAGGGTGTAGATCGCTGGCGCGCCGCGCACGATATCCAGAATGGAAAGGTAGATGCCGACATCCCGCAGGAAGACGTTGGTTGCCGCCCGCAGGAAGGGATAGCCCTTGTGCAGGCGGTTCATGCGGGGCTGAACATCCCTGCGGCGCTGCTGCCAGCCCTCCCAGAGTTCCTTGATCACATCTCCGAAATAGAGCACCAGAACGTGCATCAGGAAGGTCGGGTTGCGCATGAGCATGTACATATCGCGCGCCCGCTGTTTTTTGTCTTCCGGCGTTCCGGCGGTGATTTTTGAAAAGGTCAGGATGGATTTCGCCGCGTCCCCGCTGAACATATTGCCGATGCTGGTGCCGCCGCGCAGCAGGCCCTGCCCGTCGGAGATGATCGGCTCCACGATGGCGGCAGCCTGTCCGCCAGCCAGCATCTTGCCGGTGGATTTATCCAGCCAGCGAAAGGCCGGAATGTCTTCGTTGTTCCCGTGCATGATGCCCGCCTGACAGGCCGGGGTCGTCGCCGGAAGCCCGCAATCCACCCGCGATGCCTTGTACCCGTACTTGTCAATCAGTTTCTGCATGGTGGGCATGTAGCCTTTTTTCAGCGCATCCAGAAAGTGTTGGTAACTCAGCCCGTCAATCTCGACTATCATCAGTCCGCGGGCGTTGGGGTTGTCAGTTTTTGTGCGTTGTTTTTCTGCCTGACGAATCGCCTGATTGATGTAGAACGAACTTTCGTTGTTGATGTTCAACAATTCAACCAGGATCATGTTCACAAACGAAAGTACGAAGCCCCCGAAGAACGCCGTCCACCAACTGCTGATGGCGAATCCGTCCATCAGCCCGGCGGTGATCATCAGTGTAACTGCGTTGATGAAGAACCCTACCAGGAAGACTACCATCCATCCCAGGGGGATGGTGAGCAGCAACAGGATGGGGCGCACCAGGAAGTTGATAATTCCCAGCAACAGTGCTGCGGCAACAGCCACAGTTAGAGATGAATACCCGCTGACCGCCTGAATATCGAACCCCGGCATGATCCAGGCGGTCAGCAGCAGAGAGAAGGTATCAACAAACCAGACTGCAAGCAGCCGCAGCAACCCGACCAGTATGGTTTTTAGCGTTTTCATATTTTCTCTCCTGTCCTGTTGATGTGACGGCAACTCCGTGGCGAGAGATTCTCCTCTCGATGCCCTTATAAAAAAACCTTATCGCCAGGACTTTCGCTTAGAGGAATGGTTTGTGGTGTTTTGTGCGTGCGAAGCACGCACAAAACACCACTGTTCCTTGCGTTTTAGCGAAAGTCCTTGTTGTATCAAGACGTGCGAGGTCTCAAGAGAACTCACACGTCAACACTCAGGTTATGTACTCACAAAATCGATTTTCGGGCCGTCGCCCAGCCCTTCGCCGACCTTGCCTTTGAACTGGCTCATGTAGAGGGTGTAGTAAAAGCCCCTTTTCTTCATCAGTTCGTCGTGCGGGGCGTATTCGACGATCTCGCCGCCGTTGAGCACCATGATCTTGGACGAATCGCGGATGGTTGCCAGACGGTGGGCGATGGAGAAACTGGTTTTGCCCTCCATCAGTTTGCGCAAGCCGTCCTGGATCAGTTTTTCGGTGCGGGTGTCCACGTTGCTGGTGGCTTCGTCCAAAATCATCAGTTTGGGTTGGGCGACCATTGCGCGGGCGATGGTGATCATCTGCCGCTGCCCCTGGCTAAGGTTGGCGCCGCGCTCGGTGAGCATGGTATCGTACCCCTGGGGCAGGTTCATGATGAAATCGTGAGCATTGGCTTCCTTGGCGGCTTCGATGCACTCCTCGTCGGTGGCGCCCTCGCGGGCGTACTTGAGGTTGTTCATCACCGTATCGGAGAAGAGAAAAGCCTCTTGCAGCACCACGCCGATCTGCTTGCGCAAACTCTCGCGGTTCAGTTTCCGCAGGTCTTGCCCGTCAATCAAAATCGTTCCGCTGTCAATGTCGTAGTAACGGGTCAGGATGTTGATGAGGGTACTCTTACCTGCGCCCGTAGGCCCGCAAATGCCGATGGATTCACCCGGCTGAACCTCAAAGGTGTTGTCACGCAGGATTTTGCGGCCGGGAATGTAACTGAAATCCACATCAATGCACTGGATGTGCCCGCCCTTGAACTCGTAATCTGTGGCATCGGGGTCATCCACAATTTCCGGTTCCGAATCGATGATGGTGAACACCCGCCGTCCGCCAGCGATGCCGTTCAGCGCGGCGCTGATCAGGTTGGAGATGGTGGAAACCGGCTTCGCCAGCAGACCCACATAGCCGGAGAAGGCGATCACTGTTCCCAGTTCAATCTTCCCGTTGATAGCCATCAGCCCGCCGATGAGCATTACCACCACAATCTGAATGTAGGTGAGCGACTGGGTGAGCGGATATTGCAGCAGGGAGACGAAAAAGGCCTTGCTGCCCACCTCATATGCCTGATACGCCAGTTGGACGTGTTTTTCGTCGGCCCAGTCCTGCCGCCGGTTGCTGATGACCACCTTGTTGCCGGAAAGAGTCTCCTCCTGAAAGCCGCTGAGTTTGCTCAAATCTTCCTGTAACTTGGAGAAAGCCGGTGCCGAGATGCGGTTGGCGATGTTCATCACAAAGAGCATCACCGGGACGATGAGCACCGCCACAAAGGTCAGCCGCCAGTCCACAAACAGCATCACCACGAAGGAAAGCGTGATCTGAATCAGCGCCCGCAAAATCTGGATGACCGCGCTCTCGTAAAACAGGGCGATCACCTCGGTATCGTTGGTCAGGCGGCTCATCAGTTCGCCGCGCCCGTGGCGGTCGAAGAAACTCAGGGAGAGCGTTTGCATGTGGGAGAAAAGATGCACCTGAAGTTTGTAGGAAGCGCGGGTTGCCAGGTCGCCGAAGATACGGTCTGCCAGGAAACTGAGAGAAAGGTAAAGCAGTCCGGCGGTCAGTGCCAGCATCACCCAGCGGTTGAGGTCGTTTAACGTTCCGTTCACATGCACCACGTCAATCGCCTGCCCGGTCAGCCCCGGCAGGATGGACAGCGCGAACAACGCCATCACCCGCAGGGTCATCGCCACAATGAAGCGCGGCCGCGCCTCCTCGTTGGTCATGTAACCCAGCAGACGGGCGGTGATTTGCAGGGTGTCGCTGGGTTTTTCGATCACTTTTTCCGGGTCTACCGGAAAAGCCTTTTTGTGTTTTTGTTCTTTCGCCATCAGATCGCCTCCAGGTCCAGTCCTTCGGTGATGCCCTTGCCCAGTTGAGACTCGTAGATTTCCTGATACAGCGGGCTGGTTTGCATCAATTCCTCGTGGGTGCCTTCGGCAACGACTTCGCCGTGTTCCATGAGGTAGATTTTATCCAGGTTGATGACTGCGCTGATGCGCTGGGCAACGTAGAGGGTTGTTACGTGATCGGTGAATTTGGGGATTGAATCCTGCACCCGGGCTTCGGTGGAAGCATCCAGGGCGCTGGTGCTGTCATCCAGGATGAGGATGCGGGGCTTGGGAGTCAGGCTGCGGGCGATGGAAAGCCGCTGCCGCTGCCCGCCGGAGAAGTTGTATCCCCGCTGGGAAACGGGCGCATCCCATTTTTCGGGGAGGTTCATCACGAACCCGTAGGCATCGGCGGCTTTGGCGGCATCAATCATCACGTCGTCATCCGCATCGGGGTCGCCGAATTTCAGGTTGAAGCGGATATCTCCCTGGAAGAGTACCGCTTCCTGGATGGCGATTCCCACGATTTCCCGCAGGGTATCCTGGGGAATGTCGCGGATATCCACTCCGTCAATGGTGATCCGCCCCTCGGTGACATCGTAGAAGCGGGGCAAAAGGTTTACCAGCGCGGACTTTCCGGCACCAGTAGCGCCCAAAAATCCGATTTGCTGCCCCGGCTCGATGGTGATGTTGATGTTTTTGAGAGCGGGCGGGTCGTAGGTGCCGTCGGGGCGGCGGAAGGCAAAGGTGACGTTCTCGAAAACTACGCGCCCCTTGACCTTTTCGGGTTCCAGCGGCTTGGCGTCGGGGCGGTCTTTGACCAGGGCCTCGTCGTCGTAAACTTCCAGGATGCGCTCGGCGGAGGCGTCACCGCGCATCAGGAAGGGGAGTACTACTGCCATAATCGCCAGCGGGGCGACGGTGAGCGCAAGGTACTGGGAAAACGCCACCAGTTCCCCGACGTTCAACCCCGTGCCGGTCAGCACCTCCTTACCGCCGATGCCGATGGCGGCGGCGATGGAGATTTGGGCGACGCCGGTCATCGCCGGGGTGAGGAAGGCTACCCGGAAGGCGGCATCGAAGGCCGGTTTGCGCAGCGCATCCGCCCGTTTGCGGAAGCGTTCCACCTCGTAATCCTCCCGCACAAAGGCTTTGACCACGCGGATACCGGCCAGGTTCTCCTGCAAGGTGTTGTTGAGGTCATCGAGCCGCTGCTGACGTTCATCGTAAGCCTTGAAAATCCGGTTTACCAGCAGCACCAGAATGGTCACCAGCACCACGATCATCACCACCAAAATCCACAACAGGCTGGGGGTGCGGAACGCCGTGAGGATGAAGGTGATGACGAGCATGAAGGGAGCATAAAGCGCCAGCATGGTGGTGTAGAGCACGGCGTTCTGAACGTTGATCACATCGGCGTTGAGACGCACCATCAGGTCGCTGGTGGGGAAGCGGTCAAAGTTGGCAAACGAGAAGGTTTGCAGTTTGCGGTAGAGCAGGGTGCGCACCATGTACCCCGCTCCCTGCGAGAAAAACACCGAGATGTAGGCCGCTCCTGCCAGGGTCAGCCCGGCGATTACCGCCAGCGCGAACATGGAAAGGGCGGTGTTTAGCAGCACCTCGGAATTGCCCTTCTCGATTCCCTCGTTGATCAGTTTTGCTGTCAGCGAGGCGAACCACATGGTCGCGGCTGCCGAGATGAGTACCAGCACTTGCGAGAGGATCAGTCTTCCGCGGTAGCGCCGGTAAATGACAAAAATTCGTCGCATGGATTTGAGCATTCGTGAATACCTCCATTTTTAGGACTTTCGCCAAAACGCAGGGAAAGGTGGTGTTTTGTGCGGGCTTCGCCCGCACAAAACACCACCAGCCACCGCTCTGCCCGAAAGTTATGTTCCGGATATTTCCGGCATTGGATGTCAACATCCAGCCGCCAGGGCAGTTACTCCTGCATCATCTCCAGTTCGTGTTCGGGATGGGCGATATCCTGTCCGCCGATTCCGTAAAACGCGGCCTCTTCGGGATGTTCGGAAGGAGCCGCTTCCGGGGAGAGATGGATGATCTGGAACCCGAAGAGAGCATACAAAAACGAGAGAATCATGTTGACCCAGTTGAAGAAGGCGAAGGGCAGGTAAGCCATTGTCGCGATGCCCAGGGTTGCCGACATATACGCCCCGCAACTGTTCCAGGGGATCAGCGGGGAGGTAATTGTGCCGGTATCTTCAATCTGGCGGGAGAGAGTTTGCGGAGCAATGCCATGTTCCCGAAAAGCCTCGCGGTACATCCGTCCGGGGAGGACGATTGCCATGTACTGATCTCCGGCAATGATGTTGACGCCGACGGAGGTCAGCCCGGTGGCAATCAGCAGAGAGCGGTCGGATTTGGCGGCTTTGAGCACCGATTGAATCAGCCGCGCCAGCAGCCCGGAGTTTTCCATCACGCCGCCGAAAGCCATCGCACTGAGAATCAGCCACACGGTTTCCAACATGCTGGACATGCCGCCCTGCGAAAAGAGCG
This sequence comes from uncultured Anaerolineales bacterium, assembly GCA_964589145.1. Lineage (GTDB taxonomy): Bacteria > Chloroflexota > Anaerolineae > Anaerolineales > UBA11858 > UBA11858. Next base: position 14,543 of record CAZPSL010000238.1, on the reverse strand, counting down.
CGTTCAGCGAGGGATAGTCACTCTCAATGACAAAGCCGGTTGCCATCGCCGACCAAACCCCTTTGAGCATTGCCAGCGGTGCGCTTAAATCCGGTGCGCCGCCGAAAGCCAGCACCACATCCGGCTGTAAAATCACCGCCGTCAACCCCCCAATCAGCGCGCCCAGGAAGATGGTCACAAACGCCGATACCCGCCGGAAAGACAGGATCAGCACCACAACCAGCGGAATCAGCGGGAGCAGGCCAACTCGGAACTCGCCGGAGATGGCTTTCAGCACAGCGGTCAAATCGAGGGCCTCGGTCACTTCTCCGTTGTAGCCAATCACGGCAAAAATAATCAGGGCGATGATGATGGAGGGGATGGTGGTCCACAGCATCCCTTTGATGTGGGTGTAAAGGTCGGTCCCGGCTACCGCGGGGGCCAGGTTAGTGGTCTCCGAGAGCGGGGACATCTTGTCACCGAAGTATGCTCCGGAGATGACTGCTCCGGCGGTGATTTCCGGCGAAACGCCCAGCGCTCCGGCGATGCCGATCAGCCCGATGCCGAGGGTGCCTGCCACCGTCCACGCACTGCCGATGCTGAGTGCCAGCAGTGCGCTGATGACCGCACTCGCCAGGTAGTACCAGGTGGGGTTGAGAAACTGCACCCCGTAGTAAACAATCGTCGGGATGGTCCCCGCCATGTTCCAGGTGCCGATTAGCGAGCCGACTGCCAGCAGGATGAAGATTGCCCCCATTGCCGAGGAGATGCCGTCCACCGCGGCCTTGCCCATATCTTCCAGCCGGTGCCCGTTTTTGAGACCTACCGCGGCAGCAACCAGCATGGTGAGCATCAGTGCAACCTGAATTGGCCCGGTGATGCCCGCATCCCCGTAAAGGATAATTGCCCCCATCAGCAAAATCACCAGCACAACGATGGGAATCAGTGCATCCCAGATGGATGGGGGCTTGATTTTTGGGGTTTTCTTGGAGTTCGACATTTCTTGTTACGCACAGAGTACAGAGCACAGAGTACAAAGTACAGGGTACATTGTACATTGTACATTGTACCCTGTACCCTGTACTTTGTACCCCCTAAAACACCGGATCGCGCAGTACGGGGCAGGTCATGCAGTGCCCGCCGCCGCGTCCGCGCCCCAGTTCGGAACCGTCAATTTCCAGCACGGTAATACCGGCTTTCCGCAGGCGGGCGTTGGTCCACTCGTTGCGGTTATAAGCCACCACCACGCCGGGCTGCAAGGCGACCACGTTGTTGCCGTCGTCCCACTGTTCGCGCTCCTGCTGGAAGATGTCGCCGCCGGTGGGGACAACGCGCAGTTTCCGCATCCCCAGTGCTTCGGCGACTACATCCAGCCAGCCCTGCTTCTCGACAACTACATCCAGTGTTCCTTCCTTGTCGCCTGGGTAGTAACTGATGGGCTGGATTTTCTCGATTACCCCCTCGAAGACCGTCACCAGGTCCACATCACAGAAGGTGAAGACGGTATCCAGGTGCATACTGGCGCGGTCGGGGGGCATTTTTGCAGCGATGACGCGTTGAGCCGCGCCGTGCTTGAACAGTTCCAGCGCGACCTGGCTGACTGCCTGATAAGTGGTGCGCTCGCCCATGCCGATCAGGACGACACCCTTGCCGACAGGCATCACGTCTCCGCCCTCCAGGGTGGCGCTGCCATGATCTACATCGGGGTCGCCCCACCAGATCTGGAAGTCGCCGTCCCTGAATTCCGGGTGGAATTTGTAAATGGCCGCCATGTGGAGAGTCTCCTTGCGGCGGGCAGGCCAGTACATCGGGTTGACGGTCACGCCGTTGTAAATCCAGCAGGAACTATCGCGGGTGAACAGTTGGTTGGGCAACGGATCCAACACAAAATCCGCACCCGCGTAGGCCTTTTCAATGATGGTGCGCAATTCTGATGGCAGTTCGGAGACGGTAACACCGCCAATCAGATGAGCGACCAGTTTGGCGGGTTCCATCTCGTCCATCCAGGCCCGCAAGTCTTGTGCGCCGCCTACACCGACCTCGTCGGGCGTGATCTTGCGATCCAGAATGTAAGCCCGCCCCTCCGGGGTTTTGACCACATCTTCGAGCAATTCGTGGACGCGGTAGACCGTCACGCCGAACTCATCCCGCATTAAATCCACAAACGCATCATGATCCACCCGCGCCTTGCGTGCCCAGATCACATCGTCAAACAGCAATTCCTGGCAGTTGTTGGGGGTCAGCCGCCGCATTTCCAGCCCCGGACGATGGACGATAACCTTGCGCAATTTGCCAACTTCTGAGTGTACGCCAAATTCAGACATAGTTTGCTCCTTTTTGGGGTAAAGTAGAAATTATCCCAATACCAATTTTTTCGGTCTGCCGCTTTTCAAGGCCTATTCTGATGCTCACTTCCACACCCGTTCTATCTGGCGGGGTTCACAAAGGTGTTCCTCAGCACGGGTATGAAGGGGGCCATAAGTTTGACAACCTGCCGCCACTTTTTGTCGCTGACGAACGCCGCTTTGCTGACTGGACGATATTGGCGGGTGCCGAAATTCCAATCGGCTTTGGCCGCTTCTAGGTCAGCATAGCCGCTGAAATCGCCAAAAATGACCACCAGGTTGATCTTGCCGTACTCGGCGATGGCCTCATCTACTTTGGCAAGCAGCGGCTCATAATCTTCAGCAGACACCTTCCCGCTTACTTTGAAGCCGATGCAGGTCTCTGTACTTTCGGGTAGAATTTCAAACATTGTACGTCATCTCCTTTGGTGGCGGATAACATTGGTAAATTGGTAGATTGGGGCGGCCTCATCAATCTACCAATTCCCAATTTACCAACTCCCAATCTGCCAACTCTTAATCTCCCAGTGTGGCGACCATGATTGCCTTGATGGTGTGCATCCGGTTTTCGGCTTCGTCGAACACGATGGAAGCGGGCGATTCAAACACATCCTCAGTGACCTCCATGCCGTTTTCCAGGCCGAACTTCTCTTCCATCTCCTTGCCGATTTGGGTGTCGTTGTTGTGGAATGCGGGCAGGCAGTGCATGAACCTGACATCAGGGTTGCCGGTCAGTTCCATTGTCTGTGTGTTGACCTGATAAGGCTTGAGCAGTTTCACCCGTTCCGCCCAGACCGAATCCGGCTCGCCCATGCTCACCCAGACATCGGTGTAGAGAAAATCCGCGCCCCGCACGCCCTCTTCCACGCTGTCGGTGATCGTCAGGCGTGCGCCGGTCTTTTTGGCGATTTCCTTGCAGGTCTCCACCAGATCCTCGTTAGGCCAGAGATGCTTCGGGCCGCAGAGCCGTACGTCCATCCCCAGTTTGACGCCGCCGACCATCAGCGAGTTACCCATATTGTTGCGGGCATCCCCCAGGAAGCAGTAGGCGATTTCCGGCAGGTCTTTGTAGGAATGCTCCGTCATGGTGAGAACATCCGCCAAAATCTGGGTGGGGTGAAACTCGTCAGTCAACCCGTTCCAGACCGGGACCCCGGCATACGCCGCCAGGATTTCGACTTTCTCCTGCGCGTAGCCGCGGTACTCAATGCCGTCAAACATACGCCCCAGCACGCGGGCGGTATCCTTCATCGTCTCTTTTTTGCCGATGTGGGAGCCGCTCGGCCCCAGGTAGGTGACATGCGCACCCTGGTCGTGTGCGGCAACCTCAAAGGCGGTGCGCGTCCGTGTGGAGGATTTCTCGAAAATCAGGGCGATGTTCTTGCCCCTCAGGCGCGGCTGCTCGTACCCGCCGTACTTGGCCGCTTTCAGGTCTGCTGACAGTTTGAGCAGGAACTTGATCTCCTGGGGGGTGAAATCCAGCAGTTTGACAAAACTTCGGTTGCGTAAGTTAAAAGCCATGGGAAACTCCTTTTGTTGGTTTGCTGTTTTTTGTCAGGCAGAAGTGGACGACGAAATTTATGAAACAATTACGCCAATGCTCAGCACCACCGCGTACAGGATGAACAAAATCACCAGCAGCGGCCAGACGAATTTGAGCCATTTGCTGTAACTCACCCGCCCCAGAGCGAGGCCGCCCATCACCACCGCCGAGGTGGGGGTGAACAGGTTGAGCAGGCCGTTCGCCGACTGGTAGGCGGTCACAATCAGGGCGCGGTTGACTCCCGCCAGGTCGCCCAGCGGGGCCATGATGGGCATGGAAACGGTCGCCAGCCCCGAAGATGAGGGGATCAGGAACGAAAGCGGCAGGTACAGCAGATGCGTGACGTTGATAAAGGCCACCCCGCCCAGGCCGGAGAGCGCCGTCTCCGCCCAGTAGAGCACGGTGTCGGTAATCAGCCCGTTGTTCATCACCACGCTGATGCCGCGCGCCAGCCCGACAATCAGCGCCACCCCCAGCATGTCCCGCGCCCCGTCCACAAAGACGTTGACCAGGTTCTCCTCCCCCAATTTGCCGACCAGCCCGATGATGATGCCGGACAGCAAAAAGAGCGCAGTCAACTCGCCGAACCACCAGTTCAACTGCGGCAGCGGAACGCCCAAATCCTGCCAGGGGATCACGCTGAAAATCATCACTAAAAACGCCAGCCCGAACAGCCCCAGGATAACCTTGCGCCTCCCGGTGAACTCCGGGAACTTCCCTTCGTCCTGCGCTTTCAGGAAGTGGGCTTCGTTCTCCGTCTTCTGTTCGTATACCAGCGATTTTTCGGGCGTTTGCCGCACTTTTTCGGCGTAGCGGATGACAAAGGCGATGCCGATAGCCGTCCCTGCCACCAGGATGACGATGCGTCCCAGCATCCCGTCGGCGACCGAGATGCCCGCGAAGCCGGAAGCGATCCCTGTGGCGAAGGGGTTAACGGTGGAGGCCAGGGTGCCGATACCCGCCCCCAGCATGATGGTCGCCACCCCGACCAGGGCATCGTAACCGGCCGCGATCATCACGGCAATAATCAGGACGTAAAAGGCCAGCGTCTCCTCCGCCATCCCGTAGGAAGTCCCGCCCAGGGCGAAGACCGCCATCAGGGCGGCAATCATCCATTTTTCCCTGCCCTGCAATTTGCGGGTGATGGCGGCGATTCCGGCGTCAATTGCTCCGGTTTTCATCGTTACCCCCAAAAATCCGCCGATGATCAGCACAAACAGCGCAACGTCAATCGCCCCGTAAAGTTCGCCGTAATTGTAAATGTTGACGTTGCCCGTATCGTCCTGGATGCCGTACATCCCGTGAATGGGTGCCATAATCCCATCAGCGATGATCCGCTGCGGGTTGGCCTCTACCGCATGGTAGGTTCCGGGGATCGGCTCGCCGTCCTCGTTGTAGTCATACGACCCTGCCGGAACAAACCACGTCCCGATGGCGACCAGAACGATCAGCAAAAACAGAATCGTGTAAGCGGTCGGGAACTTAAATCCTTTCTTTTCACCGGACATCTCTGCCTCCTTGTTTGAACCGGCTGCCTCGATATGTTTTGTCTTCCCCTGAAAAAAAGACATCTCCAGGATTTTTGCACCGTGCGATGGTTTGCGGTATTTTGTGCCTGTTTCGCATACCCAAAATACCACTTTCCCCCGCGCCTCCGTGAAAATCCTGTCTCTCACCTGAATGTATCATATCACAAATTGCAGGAAACTCCTGTTTTGGGGGGAGGGGTGCAAGCAAAAGATGTAGAAATCGGGCAGCCACATATCTCTGTCCTGCTCCCGGCAGGGCGGGGTGTCGGTGCTTGTCCTGTTCGCAAAATGAAGACTGGCAGTCCTGCCAGGACTGCCAGTCTTGTGCGCGGAGCGAGGGAACCGAAGCGGAAATTTTGGGAAGGGGTGTGTTGTCAGGTGTTTGTGCGCCGCACAAAGGCTGTTTCTGCCCCTCGCTTGCCGCCCGCGGGACGCTACAAACCCTGGATTAACCTGAGTTGCGGATAAGCCAAAAGGTGCTGTCCGGAGAACACGAATACATCGAATGGCGCAAATTACACAAAGAAAGTTCGTGATATTCGTCCCATTCGTGGCTTTTCGTATTTCGAGCCAACTGCCCGCCCCTGATCTGACAATTCGGGTTGGGTTACGCTTTTGGCGAGCGGGATACCCTTCCGCCGTGCCAACCGCCGTTACACACCCCAGCGTTCCAGAATTTCCTCCGCGGCCCGTTCAGCCTGCCCGTGCCGATTAAGAACCGTCGGGATGTTTTGGGCTGCTGCCAGTTCCATGTCGGCGATGGATGAATCCACCCGGCCGAGAATTGCCGTCCGATATTCCGGGCTGGTGAGTTTGTCAGGCTGGCGGTTCAGCAGGCGATAAAGCCACTCCGCACCGCTGGGCGCAGCAAGGTACACAATTCTCAGCCGTTCTTCCCAGGGAGAAATCTCTCCGATTGCCGTATTGCGGATGTGGAGCAGGGTGGGGATAACCGTCTCCAGGTACATGCGCTGCCTCAAGGCCTGCCGCATATCTTCAAGCAGAATGGCATTCACCGCACCGGGGCGCGATTCATAACGGTAGTAAATTTCATCAAAACGGTAAAGCACATCCGGGTGATAAATATCCTGATACCCGTTTTCCATTTCACGTACAAAGATGTACGGATTTTTATGGCCTTCATCTGGGCGTGGTGAGCGGGTTGCCAGCAAATAAATGCGCGGCAGCGTGATGTTTCGAGCCCGAAGCAGCGATTGTACCCGTTTCATCACATAACTTTGCCCCGCCCCGGAAGCACCGTTTAGCGCGAGAATCCCGCTTTGAGGGCGAGCCGCATTGTCAGGATGCGTTTCGCCCTCTGTCAGTCTGTGCAGCAACCTGTCATAAGTTTGCAAATTGCTCTCCAGCATGTCCTGTTCTGGTGGAGCGAAAAAAGTCATCAGCGGTTTTAGCATATCAAAACTGGTCATCTTGTTTCTCCTTCCTGAAAGTGCAGGGCTTGAGCAGGGCGTAAAGGCAGCGAAACATCAGGCTGCCCGGTCTCCACATCTTTTGTTTGCATTTGCACATTTCCGGGCCTTGCATTCCTGAAAATGTCTCAGTACGCACGCTTCAAAATGGGATTTCCTGATACCGGTCACGCTTCGGCGCGCAGTTCCGCCCGCAGACGGGCGAAGAAGTTTTCCAGATAATCGTGCCGCTCCTGGGCGATGCGCCGCCCGGTGGGGGTGAACATGCGCGCCTTGAGTTTGCGCAGTTTGAAAAGATGCTCGTGATAGGGCGTGTGCGGCTCGCCGGGTTCCCGTTCCCCTGTGGCGAGAAACTGCGCCGACGGCTCGGCGAACAGGGGCTGCCCGTCCAGCACGGCGTAGGCGACGGCGCGCACCGCTCCGATGGCGCCGATGGCATCCAGTTTGTCGGCATCGAACAGTACCTGCGCCTCCAGGGTTTGCGGCTGCTCGCGGCCATCGCGGAAGCGGTGTGCCCGGATGCAGTGTTCCACCGCGGCGATGCGGGCTTCCTCCCAGTTCTCGGCTTCCAGCACCTGACGGGCAAACGCCGCCGAGGCGATCTGATGCTCAACGCGGGAATCGCCCGTCAGCGGGCCTTCGGCGTCGTGGAGCAGTGCGGCGGCGCGCACAATCTCCAGATCGGCGCCCTCGGCGCGGGCGATGCGCTCCGCCATGCGGTAGACGCGCAAAATGTGGTCGAACCCGTGGACGGGGTCGTTGCGGGGATACCAGGCGCGGGCTTGTTCGAGTGTGGGCATGAGGGGGTGGCGGATGGCGAGTGGAGAGTGGATGGAGGAGCGAGGAGGGTGGGGCGTGGAGCGTCACGCTTCAATCATCAATCTTCAATTTCCAGCACGCGCCCGCGCTTGATCACCGTCCGCACCAGATTTGTCCCGAAGCGGTAGCCCAGGTGACGGTAGTCGTCCACGTCCAAAATCAGCAGGTCGGCCTGCTTGCCGACTTCCAGCGAGCCGATTTGGTCTGCCTTGCCGATGGCGGCGGCGGCGTTGATGGTCGCGGCGGCAATCGCCTGGGCGGGGGTCAGTTTCAGGTAGCGGCAGGCCAGGGCGATGGCGAACTGCATACTCTCGCACCAGGCCGTGCCGGGGTTGATGTCGGTGGCGATGGCGAGCGCCGCACCGGCGTCGAGCAGGGCGCGGGCGGGCGTGTAATGTCCCTCGGCCAGGCCGAAGGGCGTGCAGGGCAGCGAAACCGCCACCGTGCCGGAGGCACCGAGCGCGGCGATGTCCTCCGGGGAGGTGACTACCAGATGGTCAGCGGAGGCCGCCCCCAATTTCGCGGCCAGCGAGGCGCCCCCCAGGTTGTCGAACTCGTCCGCATGGATTTTGAGCGGAAAGCCCAGGGATTTGGCGGTCTCCAGAATGCGGCGGGATTGCGTCAGGGAGAACGCGCCGGTCTCGCAGAAGACATCCACAAAGGGCCGGGGGGAATCCGGCGATTGACGGCTCCACCATTCCCGCAGGGCAGGGAGCATCTCGTTGCAGACCAGGTCGGTGTAGCCGTCGGGGTCGTCCTTGAACTCCGGGGGGATGGCGTGCGCGCCGAGGAAGGTCGGCACAAGGTCGAGCGGGCCTTCGGCATCCAGCGCGAGGATGGCTGCCAGGGCTTTGAGTTCGGTTTCGGTCTCCAGTCCGTAGCCGGTTTTGGCCTCGGCGGTGGTGGTGCCGTAGGCGAGCATCCGCCGCAGGCGGGGACGGGTTTCGGCAAGCAGGTCATTCAGCGAGGCGGCGCGGGTCTTCCGCACGGTGGAGACGATGCCGCCGCCCGCAGCCATGATTTCCAGGTAGGTTTTTCCTTGCAGGCGCATCTCGAACTCGGCGGCGCGGTCGCCTGCCCAAACCACGTGGGTGTGCGGGTCAACCAGGCCGGGCAGGACCACCCGCCCGCGGGCGTCGAGCGGCTCGTCGCCGGGGAAGGCGGCGCGCAACTCGGCAGTGGTGCCCACGGCAGCGATGCGCCCGTCCACGATGCGGATTGCGCCGTCTTTGATGATGCCGAGGTTCCCCAGGTCATGCCCGCGCTGGACGGGGCCGGGGAGGGTGAGCAGTTGGGAGGCGGAGTGAAGGAGCATGGGGGTTGGGGATTGGGAAATTGGTAATTGGGGATTGGGAGTTGGGGATTGGGGATTGGGAAGAGCAACAGAACAATTTTACCAGTTCTCCGGGCGGGGCTGGTATAATCTCGTTGTTATCTGCCATCATCTTTGCTCTTCAATCGTCAATCTTCACTCTTCAGCCTCCGGCCCATGAACATTCAGTCCGAATACCACCGCTGGGAGGAAGCAACCCTCCAGCCCGTGCTTGACCGCTTCCCGGAGCGGCGGGAAACTTTCGAGACCCCTTCGGGAATCCCGCTGCCGCGCGTTGCCCTGCCCCCGGAGGAGTGCCAGTCCCCTGCCTACCTGGAGACCCTCGGCTTCCCCGGAGAATACCCCTTCACCCGCGGCGTCCAGCCCACCATGTACCGCGGCCGCCTGTGGACGATGCGCCAGTACGCCGGTTACGCCAGCGCGGCGGAATCCAACGCCCGCTACCGCTATCTCCTCGCCCAGGGGCAGACCGGCCTCTCCGTGGCGTTTGACCTGCCCACCCAAATCGGCTACGACGCCGACGACCCCATCGCCGCCGGGGAGGTCGGCAAGGTGGGCGTCTCCATCTCCGCGCTGGAAGACATGGAAACCCTGTTCCGCGGCATCCCCCTGGAGAAGGTCTCCACCAGCATGACCATCAACGCCCCCGCCGCCATTTTGCTGGCGATGTACCTCGCCGTGGCGAAAAAGCAGGGTGCGGAAATCCGCAAACTGCGCGGCACCATCCAGAACGACATCCTCAAGGAGTACATCGCCCGCGGGACGTACATCTTCCCGCCCCAGCCCTCCATGCGGCTGATTACCGACGTGTTCCGCTTCTGTCAGCGGGAGGTGCCGCGCTGGAACACCATCAGCATCAGCGGCTATCACATCCGCGAGGCCGGATCCACCGCCGTGCAGGAGGTCGCCTTCACGCTGGCAAACGGTATCGCCTACGTCCAGGCGGCGATTGACTCCGGCCTGGATGTGGACAGTTTCGCCGCGCAACTCTCGTTTTTCTTCAACGCTCATAACAATTTCCTGGAGGAAATCGCCAAATTCCGGGCTGCGCGGCGGATGTGGGCGCGCATCATGCGTGAACGCTTCGGGGCGCGCAATCCCAAATCGTGGAAACTGCGCTTCCACACCCAGACGGGCGGCTCCACCCTCACCGCCCAGCAGCCCGAAAATAACGTGGTGCGCGTCACCCTGCAAGCCCTGGCGGCGGTGCTTGGCGGCACGCAGTCCCTGCACACCAACAGCATGGACGAGGCCCTCTGGCTGCCCACCGAAAAATCCGTCCGCACCGCCCTGCGCACCCAGCAGATCATCGCCTACGAATCCGGCGTTGCTGACAGTGTGGACCCGCTGGCGGGTTCCTACCTCATCGAGGAACTCACCGATGAAATCGAGCGCCGTGCCGAGGCCTACATCGCCAAAATTGATGAGATGGGCGGCGCGCTGGCGGCCATCGAACGCGGCTACCAGCAGAGCGAGATTCAGGAATCGGCCTACCGCTACCAGCAGGCGGTCGAGCGCGGCGGGCAGATTGTGGTCGGCGTGAACGCGTTTCAGGTGGAGGAAGATTTCGGAGACCTCGACCGCCTGCTGGTGGACCCCGCCATCGAAGCCGGGCAGCGCGCCCGATTGGCTGCCCTGCGGGCGCGGCGGGACGCAGCCCGTGTGCGAGACCTGCTTTCCCATCTTGAATCTGCCGCCCGCGGGGACGAGAATCTGGTGCCGCTTTTCATCGCGTGCGTGGAAAACGGCCTCACCCTCGGCGAAATCACCGCCGTCCTGCGCGAGGTGTGGGGCGAGTACCAGCCCTCCAACTGGGTGTGAGCAAGCAGCGCTCCCGATGCGCGGACGGTGTACATTTGGCACGGCGTTTTTGGGAAATTGCTTTCCCCCCTCCCCTGCCCTCCCCCCGCCGGGGGGAGGGCAGGGGAGGGGGGAACACCGTCGTTCCGCATCTTTTGTCCACCCCCCATCTTCAATCGCCAATCTCCAACTCCTCATGCAAATCAACTTTCAGGGACAATACGACAAAAAACTGTTTTTCCGGGCGGTGGCGTTGGCGAACCGCCTGCCAAAGGACCGCCAGCGCTGGCTTTCCATCGCGCTGGTGATTGCTGTCGGCGCGCTGGGAGTGCTGGTTTACCGCATCATCACCAGCGGAGATTTTTGGGACAACCTGGTTTACCTGCTGGCGGCGGTTTTTATGATTGGGGTGGTAGGCTGGATTTTTCTGCGGCCGTATTTCGCCGCCCGCAAGATGTGGAACAACCCCGGCACGCGCCGCCCCCTTCAGGGACGCGTGACCAGCCAGGGGATCACTTATGTCCTGCCCGAAGGGGAGAACTTCATCCCCTGGAAGCGGTTCACCCGCCTGCAAAAAACCGATGACCTGCTCACCCTGGTCCGCGGGGACGGTTTGCTGCTGGTTTTTCCCCGGCCGTTTTTCCAGAACGAGCGGGACTGGAAGAAGTTCATCCAACTGGTAGAGAGCCGCGTCTCCCCGATGGATGAAAAGGGCATCCGCCGCCCGCCGCGCGAAAACTAAACCATCCCCAACTCCCAACTCCCAATCCCCAACCTCCAATTCCCAGTCCCCAATCCCCCATGAAATTCCAACGCATCCACTCCCAACCTGTTTTTCAGGGGCGCGCGTTCTCCGTCCGCCAGGACCGCGTCCGCCTGCCGGATGGCAACGAGACCACCCTTGACATCGTGGAGCACGTCGGCTCGGTGACGATTCTGCCGGTCGACTCCGAGGGGCAGGTCTGGTTTGTGCGGCAGTACCGCCACCCCGCGGAACGCGAGATGCTCGAATTACCGGCCGGGGTTCTGGAGCCGGAGGAAGATTTCGGGGTTTGTGCCCACCGCGAACTGCGCGAGGAAATCGGCATGGGGGCCGGGAATCTCCAGAAGATCGGCGAGTTCTTTCTGGCGGCGGGCTATTCCACCGAGTTCATGCAGGTCTATCTGGCAACCGGCCTGTATCCCGCCCCCCTCGAGAGCGATCCCGACGAATTCCTGAAGGTGGTGCGCATTCCCCTGGCGGAAATACGCGGCCGCATCCGGGCCGGTGAAATCATTGACGCCAAAACCCTGGCCGCGTTTTACCTCGCCGAACCCCATCTGCACGATTTTTAATCCCAGGTAACACGAATGCGGTAGATCGCACAAATATCGCGGACAAAAACACACAAATTCGCGCTATTCGTTTCATTCGCGGATTTTCGGGTTACCAAACAGGTATCTCACTCTTTTTTCAAAATTCAGATCAGGTACACAAAATGACAGATTACGCCGTTCTCAATACCGCAAGACAACAAAAAGCCAGAGAATATGCCCTGAAGACGCGCTATTTGTGGCTGGCAAGCACCGCGCTGAACCTGTTTTATCCCGCATTGTGGCTGGGGCTGGGCTGGTCGGTTGCCCTGCGCGATGCCCTGACCGCCCGCACGGAGAATGTCTGGCTGGTGGTGGCGGGCTTCATGCTGGTGTATGGCGCGGGGAACATGCTGCTTGGCCTGCCGCTGGGCTGGTACGGCGGCTTTGTGCTGCCCCATCGCTACGACCTTTCCACACAGAACATCAAAGACTGGTGGATTGACCAGTTCAAGGACCTGCTGATCAGTGCCCCGCTCGGCCTGCTGATTGTGGAACTGCTTTACCTCGCCCTGCGGCTGACCGGTGATGCCTGGTGGCTGTGGGCTGCGGGCGGGCTGCTGGTGTTCACCGTTCTGCTGGTCAACCTCGCCCCGGTGCTGATCATGCCGATTTTCAACAAATACGTTCCCCTGGATGAAGAGCACGCCGACCTCGCCCGGCGGCTGGTCGCCCTCGCCGAAAAGACGGGCACGCCCGTGCGCGGTGTTTACAAATTTGATATGTCCCGCCGTTCCAAAGCGGCTAACGCGGCCCTGACGGGAATCGGCAACACCCGCCGCATTGTGCTCGGCGATACGCTGATTGACGAGTTCACCCCCGACGAGATCGAAACCGTCCTGGCGCACGAGTTGGGGCACCACGTCCATCGCGATATGTGGGTGCTGATTCTCGCCAGCACGCTGATCATCGGCGTCGGGTTGTATCTGGCCTCGCTGGCGATGAATTGGGCGGTCGCGGCCTTCGGGTTCAGCGGTGTTGACGATGTGGCCGCCTTCCCCGCCCTGGTGCTGGTGCTGGAAATTTACAGTCTGGTCAGTGACCCGTTGATGGGCGCAATCACCCGCTGGCGGGAGCGAATGGCGGATGATTTCTCCCTGGAGATCACGCACAAACCCAGGGATTTTGAATCCGCCCTCACACGGCTGGCAAACCAGAACCTCGGCGAAGTGGATCCCCCGCGCTGGGTGGTGTGGCTCTTTCACGACCACCCGCCCCTGGGAGAGCGCATCGCCAACGCCCGTCGGGCACAAGGCTGACCGTTCTTTGGACAGACGTTTCCTCAACATCAGAACCTCTGCTCTGAGCGATGGTTTGTGGTGTTTTTGTGAAAACCCCGGAACTTTGTTGTGGACTTTCCCGTCTTTCTCACTCCCGGCATCTTAATTTGCTCTTGCCTCTGGTCCACCTCCCTTCGGGAGAGGAATCGCCGGATTTTCTGCCATTTGCATCGCAGAAAGTGCATAACAGCCTCGGAAGAAATAAAACCGCTGATGACAGCGGCATGAATCAAGGCTGGCATCCCTGGCAGGGTTGTCCGTCTTTGGAAAATCCCCCTTTGGGAAAGGAAAACAACCAATGACTGAAAAGCAAAATCCCCAGCAAGTCGCCGATGACGTGGTCGTCAGCATGGAATACACCCTGACGGTGGACGGTGAATTTGTGGACAAATCCGACCCCGGCGAGCCGTTTGAGTTTTTGCAGGGGCACAACAATATCATCCCCGGCCTGGAATCGCAGATTGGCGGCATGACAGTCGGTGAGAGCCGCCAGGTGACGGTGGAAGCCAAAGACGGTTACGGCGAGTTCGACCAGGCGCAGGTGATGGATGTGCCCTTGAGTGAGTTCCCGGACAGTGTAGACCCGGAACCGGGCATGGAACTGATGCTCAAAGACCATGACGGGCACAGGCTGTACGCCCGCGTAGTTTCCGTTGGCAAAACCCGCGCCAAACTGGACTTCAATCACCCGCTGGCGGGCAGGCAGTTGACCTTTGATGTCACTATCGTCGGGCTGCGCCAGCCCACCGAGGAGGAACTGGCGCACGGCCACGTCCACAGTCATGGACATGGACACGGGCATGGATGATTTTTCCAAATGGGTGCAAGCAAAAGATGTAGAAATCGGGCAGCCACATGTCTCTGTCATGCTTCCGGCAGGACGGGGTGTTCGGTGCTTGTCCTGTTCGCAAAATGAAGACTGGCAGTCCTGCCAGGACTGCCGGTCTTGTGTGCGGGGCGAGGGAAACCCATAGGAATTTCTACAACATTTGCCTGTGCCCTTCGGATGGGTGCAAGCAAATGTTGTAGAAATCGGGCAGTCTATGGGAACTGCTTCCTTTCCCCCCCCCCCCCCCCCCCCCCCCCCCGGGGGGGGGGTGGGGGGCGGGGGCCCCCGCGCTCTACACCCCTT
>CAZPSL010000237.1:0-10721 GCA_964589145.1 uncultured Anaerolineales bacterium | reverse complement strand
GGTAGCGAGCGATTGCCTCCCTTTTCCTTATCTTGAATTGTCTGGTTCAATATGCGCCGCTTGACTCCACCACCTTTCTTCTCTACAATAGGGCTATGATGGCTTCATCCCCCTGCTTTGCCCTCAACGGCATGAGGCCTGCACAGAACTCACGTTAGATTACTTTTCCACAATTGAGGAGAAAACATCATGCCTTCATGGTTAAAAGCCGGTCTGATTGGCGGCGCAATTTTGTTTGTGCTCGACGTGGTCATCCAAATCCCGATTCTGGGATGTTGCGGATGGTTTCTGATCCTGTTCGCTTACATCGGCATCGGAGCACTGGCAGCGCATTACACCGCCCGTCCCCGTAACACCGGAAAAGCGACCGGACAGGGAGCAATCGCTGCGGTCGTCGCGTCCTTCATCGGCGGGGTGTTCAACTTCATCTTCACGCTGGTCAGAGCCGCTATCCTTAGCGCGAACGGACAATTCAGCGATGTTCTATCGCAAATGCCGCCGGAACTACGCTATCAACTTCGGGATATTGGCATTCCCCCCGAACTTTTCTTTGGCATCGGCGGCACAACAGTTTGCAGTTCAATTTGCTGTCTGACGGGGGTCTTTATCGCCGCCGTTCTGGGTGCTATCGGCGGGGCGATGTATGCTGCAATGAAATACGGCGTGGAAGATGAACTTGAAGAGGATGTAATCGAAGGATATTTTGAAAACCCGGAATAAAACCAAAGAACGCAGACCAGCCGATGATTTCAGGCTGATCCGCGTCTCCAAGGCCGGATACATCCCCTGAGATACCGCCCGTCTCAGGGGATTTTCGTTTTCCCGCGTTATAATGGGGGCGCATCAAAAACCCATAAGACCCTAAAGGTCTAGAAGACCTTTAGGGTCTCCCCCTCGGAGGAGATTCCGCCCATGCAAACCCTGAAAATCGTGATCCCAATGGCTGGCTTCGGCACCCGTCTGCGCCCGCAGACCTGGAGCCGCCCCAAGCAACTGCTCAGCATCGCCGGGAAAACCGTCATCGAACACGTCCTCGACCAGTTCAGCACCCTGCCCGAAGGCGTGGCGGTGGAGTACATCTTCATCGTCGGCTACCTGGGCGAGAAAATCGAAGCGTTTATGAACGCCCGCTACCCGCACCTGAACGTGCGCTACGTGGTGCAGGCCGAAATGCGCGGCCAATCGCACGCCATTTACCTGGCGAAGGAATACCTGCACGGCCCGATGCTGATGGTCTTTGCCGACACGCTGATCGAAACCGACCTTTCCACACTGGGCGCGGACGACATCGGCGGCATCGCCTGGGTCAAGCCCGTCCCCGACCCGCGGCGGTTCGGCGTGGCGGAGGTCGGTGCGGACGGGCTGGTGACGCGCCTGGTGGAAAAGCCCTCCGAGATTGAAAACAATTTGGTCGTGGTCGGCTTCTACTACTTCCGAGAATCCGAGGACCTGGTCGCCGCCATCGAAACCCAGATGAAACGCGGCCAGCAGTTGAAGGGTGAGTTCTTCCTGGCGGACGCGGTCAACATCATGCTGGAGCGCGGCCTGAAGATGCGCACTCAGCAGGTGGAAACCTGGCTGGACGCCGGCACCCCTCAGGCCGTTCTGGAGACCAACCGTTATCTGCTGGAACACGGCGCGGGCAACGCGGCGGATTTCTCCGGCGAAGGGGTGGCGGTCATCCCGCCCGCGTTCATCCATCCCGAAGCGGAAGTCAGCAACTCGGTCATCGGCCCTTACGCCTCCATCGGCGCGGGGTGCAAGGTTGATCGTGCTGTTATCACCGACTCCATTCTGGAAGATGGCGCGCAAGTCTCCGACGCGGTGCTGACCAACTCGCTGATCGGGCAGCGCGCCGCGGTTCACGGCAAGGCAACAGCGGTCAACCTGGGCGACGATGCAGTAGCGGGAGACGGGTAAACCGAAAAACGGGCGTGAGCGTTTTCCCGTTTTGCACACTTTGCGCGCCCCGATCCCCGATCCCTGATACCTGATACCCCCCTCCCCCATGAACGTCGAATGCCGCGCCGGGCACACCTACCCGGAACGCCCCGTCGCCTTCACCTGGGACGGAGAACGCCATCGGGTTGAGATGATCCTTGCCGAGTGGCGCACCCCGGAACAAAAAGTCTTTCGCGTGCGCACTGAACAAGGCGCAGTCTTCGAGTTAGCCTACGAATTCAGCCGCTCAATCTGGCAAGCGAAACCGGATGGAGAACCAAACCCTAACCACGAAAACACAAAGGCACAAAGAAAAACGAACCCGTTCTGATGGCCTCGTGATGAAAGACGACGGTTAACAGCCAAAGACCCTAAAGGTCTGCCAGACCTTTAGGGTCTGAACCCCCCAAAACTGAACCCCCAAAAACAGGAGCAAACTGTGAGCAGTCCCTATTTAGCCAAGCATGTCGCCTCGCTCAAACCCTCCGGCATCCGCCGCTTTTTTGATATTGTCGCCACGATGGACGATGTGATCTCCCTGGGCATCGGCGAGCCGGATTTCACCACCCCGCAGCACATCCTGGATGCGGGCATCCGCTCGCTGCAAGCGGGAGAGACGCACTACACCTCCAACGCGGGCATCTACGAACTGCGCGCCGCCATCTCCGAGCATTTGGAACGCCTGTACGGGGTGCGCTACAACCCCCAGGACGAGATCGTGGTCACGGTGGGCGTCTCCGAGGCGCTCTACCTGGCGATGAACGCGGTCATCGAGCCGGGGGACGAGGTGATTATCCCCACGCCGTGCTTCGTCTCCTATCAGGCGGAGGTCACTCTGGCGGGCGGGGTTCCCGTGGAAGTGCCCAGCCGGGTGGAGGACAACTTCCAACTGCGCCCCGAAACCCTGGAAGCGGCCATCACCCCCAGGACCAAAGCGATCTTCATCGGATACCCGAACAACCCCACGGGCGCGGTGGCCTCCCGCGAGGTCCTGCTGGAGGTCGCCCGCATCGCTGAAGAACACGACCTCGTGGTGATCTCCGATGAAATCTACGACCGGCTGGTTTACGGGGTGGAGCACGTCTGCTTTGCCGCTCTGCCGGGGATGAAGGAACGCACCATCACCCTGGGCGGTTTCTCCAAAAATTACGCCATGACCGGCTGGCGGGTGGGCTACGCCTGCGCCCCGGCGGACCTGCTGCAAGGGCTGCTGCGCATCCACCAGTACACCATCATGTCGGCGCCCACCATGTCGCAGGTAGCCGCGCTGGAAGCCCTGAAGCACGGCGAAGACGATGTGGAAGAGATGCGCGCCGAGTACAACCGCCGCCGCGAACTGATCGTCAACGGGCTGAACGACCTCGGCCTGCCCACCTTCGAGCCGAAGGGCGCGTTTTACGCTTTCCCCAGCATCGCCCCCACCGGCATGGACGGCGAAACCTTCTCGATGAAACTGCTGGAGGAGGAGAAGGTCGCCGTGGTGCCCGGCTCGGCGTTTGGAGCGGGCGGCGAGGGCTTTGTGCGCTGCTCCTACGCCACCGCTTATGAGAAAATCGAGGAAGCCCTGGAGCGCATCGCCCGCTTCGCCCAGCGGCACGGATGATGGCGCGCCGCCAGAGACGCGGGAGGTCTTTAGGTACCTCCCACGTCTTGCGAAACGCTCAACGCCATGCTCACCTCCCCCAGGAACCCCCGCATTCAGCGCATCCGCAAACTGCAAGCCAGCGCCCGCACCCGCCGACGGGAACGGGCTTTTGTGGTCGAGGGCGTGCGGCTGACGGAGGAAGCCCTGCGCGCGGGATGGCAGCCCGAACTTGTGCTCTTCACCGGAGATTTGTCCGGGCGCGGGCAGGCGGTTGTGGATGGATTCCGGGCAATGGGGGCGGAGACGCTCCCCGTGGCCCCGCAGGTGATGACCGCAGCCAGTGATACCCAAACGCCCCAGGGGATTCTCGCCGTGTTGCCGCTCCCGCAGCCGGAGATTCCCGCGCCGCTGACGTTTGCCCTCGTCCCCGACGGGGTGCGCGACCCCGGCAACCTGGGGACTCTGCTGCGCACCGCCCTCGCCGCGGGTGCGGAGGCGGTTTTCCTGCCGCCGGGCAACGCGGATGCTTTTTCTCCGAAGGTGGTGCGCGCCGCGATGGGGGCGCATTTCAGACTGCCGCTGTTCCCAATGGACTGGGAAACCATCGGGCGGCATTTGGCGGGACTCAACGTCTTCCTGGCGGATGCCGCGGGCGGGCAGCCCCACTACGAAGCCGGGTTCGATGCGCCGCTGGCGATCATCATCGGCGGCGAAGCCTCCGGAGCGGGGGATCAAGCCCAAAAACTGGCAGCCCGCCGCGTCCATATCCCCATGCCCGGCGATGCCGAATCGCTCAACGCCGCTATCGCCGGTGCAGTGCTGCTCTTTGAGGTCGTCCGCCAGCGGCTGGAGAAACGCCGATTTGCCGCGCCTGATTTTTCGGATAGACTCTAATTCCGAAACGTTCGCGGCAGTACTACACCGGCTGCGTGACCGTGACCTGCGTGGGGATGCCGACGGCTTCCAGTTCCTTGAAGAAGGCTTCCGGGTCGAGGGCGCGCTCCGGGGGATAGACACCGGGTTTCACGCGGCCTTCCGCCAGCCAGATGGCGGCGATTGCCGGTGCGGTTCCGGTGGGCAGCGCACCCTTGACGGTCAGCGTGCCCAGGCGGTAGGTGACGGTTTTTCCGTCCTTCGTGCCTTTGGTCTCGGTGACGATTTCTTTCACCCAGTCGGGGGGCTGGTTTTTGGGCGGAGCGAGAAAATCGGTCACCGGCGGGACGAAATTGCCCATCATGGCGATCATCACGTCCTTGGGGGCGACCTTGACACCCTTCACATCCACCGGCTCGGTGCTGTCGAAACCGAACTCCGCCAGGACGCGCACCTTCTCCACGGTCTCTTTCGCCATGCCCCAGTAGTTGATCTTGAAAAAGCATTCCTTCACGCCTTTGTCCTGGAAGGAAATCGGGATGGTGGCGACCTCGGAGTGCAGGGAAAGGTGCATCGGCAGCAGACCGAGCGGTTCTGCAAACCAGTAATCCTCGAAATCGCTGAACGGCTCTTTGGCGACGAACTCCCCGTTCAGGTAAACCATCGGCTGGAGGCTCATCTCGTCCAGGATGGTGGGCACAGCGTAGGTGAAGCGCATGTCATCCGGCGCGGGGGGCTTGATGCCGTCGTAGATGCGGATGTACTCGATGGTGTCCAGCCGGTCGGCGGCGTAGCGCGCCTGAAGGTTGGGCACGCCCGGAGCGGAACCCATCCCCAGCACGGCACTGATGCCGCGCTCGGCGAAGCGGTCGCTGAGTTCCAGTTGCTTCAGGGTGGTGTGGAACAGCCCGCCCATGTCGGTGTAGGGGACTCCCGCCTCCAGGCAGGCTTCCATGATGGGCAGGTTGGTGTAGTAGACCGTGGCGTTCAGGCAGGCATCTGCACCCCGGAGGGTGTTCACCAACCCGTCATGGTTGGTCACGTCCACGTGCTGAATCTGGATTTTCGGACTGCCGATGTAATCGGCGACGATTTTGGCGTTTTCGAGGTTGAAATCGGCGATTGTTACCTCGTCCACGCGCCGGTCATTGGCGAGGGCCTGAACAGCAATGCTGCCCATCTTGCCCGCGCCGCCCAGAACGACGATTTTCATTTTTGATTCTCCTTGGAGGTTGGGGGGTTGGGGACTGGGGACTGGGGATTGGGGATTGGGAACTGGGGATTGGTAATCGGGTAATCAGGGATTGGGCAATCGGGGATTGGGGAATTGGACAAGGACAGCCTGATCCCCAATCCCTGATACCTGATACCTGATACCTGATAACTGATAACTAATCCCTGATCCCTACTCCCAAACCTCTTCCAGCCCCAGCGATTCTAACTTCTCACGCGTGGGGGTGCCGCTGCGGACATCCCAGCCAGCGAGAGCGTAGTACACATCCTTGGCGGTTTCGATCTCCGCCTCGGTGAGCGCAATCCCGTCGGATTTGCCGCCCCTGAGGGGCTGGAACATCTTTTTGGGCAGGGTATCCGCCTCGCGCCCGATGCCCTCACGGGCGTTGAAAGCGCGCAGCAGGTTCAGCCGCCGCTCGCCGACGGTCAGCAGTTCGTCCACGGTCACATCCCAGCCGGTGACGGCGTTGATCATCTGCACCAGTTGCCCGGTGTCGTACAGGTGCCAGGAGGGGCCGAAAACAAACTGGCACACGCCCACCGAATCCAGGGCGGAGTACAGGCACTGGGTCACAAAGGCGAAGCGCACCTTTTCCTCGTTGAGTACCTTCGAGGGCTGCGGGTCGGTCAGCCCGATTTGCGCCATCCGCTCCGGATAGCCCTTGTAGGACGGGTCATGCTCGCTGGACTGGTGGTCTGCGCCATAGGGGTTGACGGCGTAAATCAGCCCCAGGGAGCGCTTGACCTGCGGCATGTGGGCGGGCATCTCCTGCTTTTTGACGGCGACCACCAAATCCTGGCCGCGCCCCAGTTGTTCCGCGGCCCGCGCCGAGCCTTCCGCCAGCACCGCGCCGAACCCCTCGCGGCGGGCGATCTGTTCCACCAGGGTCATCATCGCTTCGGCGTTCCCGAAGCGCAGTTCCAGCCCGCCGGTGTCGGCCTCGGTGAGCAGGCCGTGCTCGAAAGCATCCATCGCCCAGGCAATCGTCGCCCCGCAGGAGATGGTATCCATCCCGTAGGCGTTGCACAACTGGTTGGCGCGGGCGACGGCTTTCAGGTCGTCCACGCCGCAGTACGAGCCGAAGGTGGAGAGCGTCTCGTATTCGGGGCCGCCGTAGCGGGCTTCCACGTTGTACGGCGCTTCGGGGACTTCCACCACCCGTTTGCAGCGCACGGTGCAGGCGTAGCAGGATTCGCGCCCCGTCAGGATGGTCTCTGCCATTGTCTTGCCGTCAATGGCGAGCGCCCCTTCAAAGGTGCCGCTGGACCAGTTTCGGGTGGGCAGCCCGCCCGATTTGTCCTGCCAGCGGACGATTTCTGCCGTGCCCAGCAGCCCCATCCCGTAAATATCCGATTCCTTGAAGTTGCGCGAACCCCAGCGGGCCAGTTCGCGCAGCCCTTCGGGGTCGGCGAGTTCGGGGCGGCGGGTGCCGCGCACCGCAACGGCTTTCAGCCGCTTGGAGGCCATCACCGCGCCCATGCCGGTGCGCCCGTTGGCGCGGGTTGCCATGTTCATCAGCGCAGCAAAACGCACGCCGTTCTCCCCGGCGATGCCGGTTTGCAGAATTTGCACCCGCGGGTCGCCGAGTTCCTCCTTGAGCGCGTCTTCCACCTCGCCGGTGGTGCGCCCCCACAGGTGGACGGCATCCCGCAGTTCGGCTTCGCCCTCATGGATCCACAGGTAAACCGGCTTTTCCGCCTGCCCGTGGATGACGATGCCGTCAAATCCGGCGAATTTCAACTCCGCGGGGAAGTAGCCGCCCGCTTCCGAATCGCCGATGCCGCCCGTGAGCGGCGATTTTGCCACTGCTGCGATGCGGCTCTGCCCGGAGATGGGCGCGCCGGTGGTCACGCTCAGCATCAGGGAGAGGGTGTTTTCGGGGCCGAGCGGGTCGGCGTTGGCGGGGGTGTTTTTGAGCAGGTAGTACGCCCCCATAGCGGAACCCCCCATAAATTTCCGGTAGAAGCGCTCCGGGGGTGTTTCCGTCTCCAGGGTGAGGGTATCCAGGTGAACGTGCAGGATTTTTCCGTTGTATCCGTAGGGCATGGGAGCCTCCGTCGGTTGGGAAGTTACAGGTTGCAGGTTGCAGGTTGGAGGTTGGATGTTGAAGGTTGAAGGTTGAAGGTTGCAGGTTGAAAGTTGAAGGTTGAAGGTTGAAGGTTGAAGGTAGCGAACTTTCAACTGACAACTTTCAACGCTTCGCCGCTTTCACCGCCTCGTTGAAGGCATCCAGGGTGTAGGCGACGTCGTCTTCGCTGAGGGCGTAGCACAGGAACCAGGGTTCGCGCCCGTCGGAATCGGGCATCACGCCGCGGGCGATCAGTTCCAGGGCGATGGCTTCGTAGAGGTCGCCGTCGCCTTTGATGTAGTCGCGGAACTCGTGGGGCTCGTCTTCCATGCCGAGCAGGATGCTGAGCATGGAGGGCACGCCGGTAACCACGTGGGGGATGCCCTGCTCGGTGAGAATCTCGTCAATGCCCTCCATCAGGGCAGTGCCGCGGGCGCTGATGGTCTCGATGACCGGTTCGTTTTCCAGGATTTCGAGGGTCGCGTCCGCGGCGGCCACGCCGACCACATTGCCGGAATAGGTGCCGCCGTGCGCCATTTTGCCGGGCTGGATGGTCATCATCACTTCCTCCCTGCCGCCGATTGCGGCGATGGGGAAGCCGTTGCCCAGCGATTTGGCGAAGGTCACCAGGTCGGCGCGGATGCCGAAGTATTCCTGTGCGCCGCCGTTGGCGATGCGGAAGCCGGTTTTCACCTCGTCAAAGACCAGCACGATGCCGTACTTGTCGCAGAGTTCGCGGATTTTTTCGAGGAAACCTGGCTTGGGCAGAATGCCCGCCGCGTTCCCCAGGATGGGTTCCACGAAGATGGCGGCGATTTGCTCGCCCTGTTTTTCCAGCGTTTCTTCCAGGATTTCGAAATCGTTGAAGGGCAGGTTGAGCACGTAATCGCCGATGCCCTCCGGGATGCCGAGGCTCATCGCCGCGGTTCGGGGGTCGGTGCGCGCCCCAAGGTGCTTCTCGCTGGAGGAGGCGGTGCCGAACATGAAGTAATCCACCATGCCGTGATACTGTCCCTCGAACTTGATGAACTTCTCCCGCCCGGTGTAGGCGCGGGCGATGCGCAGGGCGTGGAAGGTCGCCTCGGAGCCGGTGTTGGTCAGGCGCACCTTGTCCACGCCGGTCATGCGGCAGATGCGCTCGGCAACGCTGATTTCCAGGGGCGTCGTCCAGGCGAAGAGGGTGCCGTTGTCCATCGCCTCCTTGACGCGCTGGTTCACGGCGGGGTAGGCGTGCCCCAGGATGATGGGGCCAAACGCCAGGCGATAGTCAATGTAGCGTTTGCCGTCCATATCCCAGATGTACGTCCCTTTACCGCGCTGGACAACGACGGTATCCTCGTCGCCCCAGTAACGGAAGTTTGAGTTGACGCCGTGCGGGATGTATTGCTTGGCTTTCCGGAAGAGTTCGCGGGTTTTGGGGCCTTGCATGCTCATAGGTTGTTCTCCGTTTCAGTTGAGAGTTGGTGTTTTTCACGCGGGAGAAAACGCACCGCCGTGGTTCCGCGGTTGGCGTGGATGCTGGCTGCAAGTTGCAGGCTGAAGGCTGAAAGTCCGCAAACCTTCAACTTCCAGCCTTCAACTTCCAACCGCTATGAAAGCCAGTCCCGAATGCGGAAGTTGAGCGCTGCCAGGGGCAGGAACCAGGGGCGGTTGCGGTAGAAGAAATGCGTCTCGTGCGGAATTTCCATGAAGGGGCTGGCGGACTGCTCGCCGGTGATCAGGCGGGCGGTTTCGCGTCCCAGCAGGAGGGCGGTGTGCAGTCCGTGCCCGCCGTGCCCCAGAGCGTAGTAGATGCTTTCAATGCGCCCGATATGGGGCATCAGGTCGAAGGTCAGGCCGAGTTGCCCCGTCCAGGTGTGGGTGATGGGGATGCCCGTCAGTTGCGGGAAGGCGCGCAGCATCCCGGCGTGCAGGGTTTTGGCGGATTCCTCCAAATCGAGGCTGGTGCTCAGGTTGTTGCGTCCGCCCCAAAGCAGCCGACCGTCGGGCGTGAGCCGAAAATAGTTCAGGAACCATTTTGAATCCCAGAACATGCGCCCCTTGGGGCTGATTTCGGCCTGAAGTTCGGGCGGCAGCGGCTCGGTGACGATGCTGTAACTCCCGCCGGGGAAGATGCGCGGCTTGAGTTTGGGCACCAGTTTGTCGGTGTAGCCGTTGGTGGCGACGATGACCTCGCGGGCGCGCAGATCGCCCTTGTTGGTGATGACCGCGAACCCCTGCGGGATTTTCTCGATTTTGACGACTTTGCAGGCCTCCACGAGTTGCGCCCCGTGCCGCGCGGCGGCCTCCGCCAGCCCGAAGACCAGTTTCGCCGGATGGATGCCCGTGCCGTGCTCGTCCACCACCCCGCCGAAGTAGGCATCCGAGCCGATTTCGGCGTGCAGTTCCGCGGGGGGCACCAGTTTCAGCGTGTGGCCGAGATGCTTTTGGTGCCACTCGATTTTGGCTTTGAAGTTCTCGTAGTGCGAGGGCTTGTAGGCCACGCACAGGTCGCCGTTGTTATGGTAGTCGCAGTCAATCCCCTCGTCTGTGACCAGTTCGCGCAGCAGGGCGAGCGCGTCCAGCGATGCCTGCCAGAACTTGCGCCCGTATGCCTCGCCGTAGCGTTTGAAGATGGTCGGTGCGCCAGCCTTGAGACCGCAGCCGGTGATGCCCGCGTTCCGGGAGGATGCGCCCCATCCGATGGTGTTGCGCTCCAGCACGGCGGCGGAAAGCCCGGATTTCGCCAGCGTGCGCGCCGCGCTCAGGCCTGTGTAACCGCCTCCGACGATGGCGACATCCACCTCGGCGGGCGGTTCATCCCTCACGGGCAGGTCGGCAGGGCGGGGGTAGTCGGTGATCCAGAAGGAAGTGGGGATCATGAGAGTGGGGAGTCGGGAGTTGGGAGTCGAGAGTCGGGAGTGGGGAGTGGGGAGTGGGGAGTGGGGAGTGGCGTGGGGCGTGGCGTGGGGCGTGGCGCGGTGAGACGGGGGGGAGATCGCCCGTCTCACCGCGCTTGGCGAACGGTTTTAGGGTGCGGC
>CAZPSL010000236.1:0-4660 GCA_964589145.1 uncultured Anaerolineales bacterium | reverse complement strand
ACCATAAGATAAAATCAGCGATAGTCTCAAGGTACCTTGCCCCAAATGTCATGTTTTTCGTTCGATAGGTAATTTGAGAAACAAAATTCTCACTCCCAAAGACTTCATCCAGCAAACTGCGCACCAGGTGGGCGTTCTCATCGCCAATCTGGACGAAGATGCTGCCGCTCTCGGTCAGCAGGTCGCGGGCGACCACGAAGCGGTCGCGCAGGTAACTCAGGTAGGAGTGGATGCCCAGTTCCCAGGTGTCGCGGAAGGCTTTGATCTGCTCCGGCTGGCGCACCACGTCTTCGGCTTTGCCGTCCCGCACCTGGCGCTTCTTGACGCTCACCTGCCAGTTGGAGCCGAACTTGATGCCGTAGGGCGGGTCGAGGTAAATCATCTGCACCTGCCCCTTCAGGCCCTCTTTCTCGGCCAGGGAGACCATCACCTGGAGCGAATCGCCCAGAATCAGGCGGTTGCTCCACTTCTGTTCGTGCCGGTAGAACTCAATCAGGTCTTCGAACTCGATGCCGTTGAAGTCGGCGAAGAGGTTGAGTTGGAAGTGCTGCGCTTCGGCTGCGTCATCGCTCCGCTCAGCGTGAAAACGGCGCAAATCCTCGATGATGGCCTGGGGGTGAATCTTCTCCTGGATGTAGATGGGCACGGCGGGGACGGCCAGGTCTTCGCTGTCCTGCTCGTCCTTGCCCTTCCAGACCAGTTGCGGGTCAAGGGAGGGGTCGCGGGGGTAGCGCACGATGCGGGGGTTGCGCTCGTCCTCGGCGACGAAATCGCGCAGTTCCTCGGTGGGGATGTTGGGGCGCGTCTCCTCGTGGGCCAGGTGGGTGACCTGTTTGGGGGTTTTGGGTTTGCGTTTGCGGGGCATAGGCGATGCTCCTGAATCAGAGATTACCGGCGAGGGGCAGGAAACCGGCATCAGCCGGTTTGGTTGGCAGCCCGCCATTCATTCGCGGGCGAGCGGGCGGGCCAGAAACCCGCGCAGGGTGTTCTGCGCGTCCCAGGGATCGCGGATTTCCAGAAAAGCCCAGCGACCGAAGCCGCCGTGATTGTTGAGGGCTGGTACCCAGAAATTGCGGGCGGCGGCGACTTTGGCGGCCTTATCTGCCCGCGCTTCACCGGAAACTTCCAGGACGAGTTGCAGCGGGTCGTCCGGCCCGTGCCCGTCATCCAGATGGACGATGAAATCGGGGATGTACTGTTTTTCCTGCCCGTCGAAGGTGTAGGGGATAGTGAAGCCCAGGTTGTGATTTTTGACATAGCGCAGCACTTCGGGCATTTCCTCCAGCGCCTGGGCGGTTTTCTGCTCCCAGGAGCCGGTATCCGCCACCACGTGGGAGATGTGGCATTTCGCCGGGTCGGTCACCCAGACGGGGCGGGTGGTGTTGAAATCTACATAGCGGGTGCTGCCCAGCGTGTCGTAAGGGTGCAGGCGCGGCAGGATGCGCGGCGCGCCGCTCTCCGCCTGCACCACGGCCAGGTAAATCTTTTCGGCGGCACGGTCCGCCAGTTGTTCCAGCAACAGCATTTGCGGGAAGGCATTGTCCTTGAGCGTGAGTTGCGTCCCGCGCCACTGGCGGACAATCCGCAGCATATCCGGGAAGAGCCAGGGCTTGAGTGCGCCCTCCTCGTCCCGAAAATAGCGTTCCAGCACGCGCTGCGCCAGGCGGAAATCCACCTCCTGCACGCGGTGCGTTTGCAGGTCGTAGAGCGTGTGGATGCTGCGCTCCCCGATGATGGGCGCGTTCTCCACGCGGGTGGGGACATCCTGTGTGGAAAGCGCCATCTGTGAATCGGGGGTGAATTTCGCCGCCAGCCGCTCGGCAGGCAGTTCGTAGCGGTAGCCCATCACCCGCGGGAAGGTGATTTCAGCGGCGATGCGCGTCTCCATGGCACGCACGCGCACCGGACGCCGGGGCGGCGGCGCCGGTTTGGGGGCTTCGCGGGTGGGGATAAAGGAAAACGGCACACCGTACACCTCGGCATACTCCACCGGAAAAGCCTCGATGGTGACGGTTTCGCCGCTGACCTCGAAAGAACGGGTTTCGGTTTCGTAACTGATGCGCCGCAGCCCGCGTCCGACCACCTGCTCGCAGAGCAACTGCGTCCCGAAGGCGCGCACGCCCAGGATGTGGGTGACGGTGTTGGCATCCCAGCCCTCGGTCAGCATGGAGACGGAGACCACACATTTGACCTGTCCGCCCAGTTTACCCGGCTTGCCGACGGTATTCATCACCTCGCGCAGCAGGTCTTCATCGGTAAGTTTGTCGGGGTCCCTTCCGGGGAAGCGCTGGCGGTATTCCGCCTTGAAGCGGGCGATTTCGGCGGCGGCGATTTTCTTGAAATCGGCGCTCATCCCCTCGCCGGATTCCAGTTGCTCGCTGTCAATCAGGATGGTGGTCGGGCGGGCGCGCCAGCGGCTGCCTCCTGCGCTGCGCTCCACGTTGCTGAACAGGGGCAGTTTCCCCGGAACCAGCACCGTGCGGCCATCGGGGAGCGTTTTCTCCCACCCGGCGATGTAGTCATAAATCATCTTCGAGACATTGGTGTTGTTGGCGACCACGATGAAAACCGGCGGCGGCACGTCGGGCGCGTTTTGCGCCTCCCAGGCGCGGTGATATTTCTCGTAGTTGTTGTACAGGCTGTGCAGCGCGCTTTCCAGCCGCGCCGGGAGTTTCGGCTCCCCGCGGACGGCCTCGGTGCCGCGTCCCTTTTTGGGCAGGCCGTCCTTGACGTACGGCCACAGGTGACGGTAGACGGGGTATTCGCCCAGCATGGCGTCATCATCAATCGGAACGCGGGGCACTTTGACGATGCCGCTCTCGATGGCGTCCACCAGCGAGAAATCGGATACCACCCAGGGGAAAAGCGTCCCCTCCCGGTAGCCCGACCCGCGCAGGAAGAAGGGCGTCGCCGAAAGGTCATAGATGACCTTGATGCCCAGTTTTTTCTGCACAGCCTCCAGCCCGGAAATCCAGACGCGGGCTTCCTGTTCGTGCTTTTTCAGTTCCGCCCGTTCCTCGCGGGAGAGACGTTCTTTCTTTTCCGGCGGTTTGTGCCGGTAGCAGTGATGGGCTTCGTCGTTGATGACGATGATGTTCTTTTTGTTGCCCAGTGCCCGGCAGACGCGGCGCACCATCTGGTCGGGCGTCTCGGTGAACGGGTTTTCTTTCCCCTGCGACAACAGTTCTTTGGTCAGCCGCCCGGCCTTGACGCGCTCGCGCAGTTGCAGCGCGTGGTAGTTGGTAATCACGATGCGTGCCTGGTGCAGTTGCGTCCGCAGCGCAGGCGGGACGAGGTCAAAGCGTTTGTAGTAGTTCTCCGGATCGCTGGGTAGCAGGACGCGCAGCCGGTCCCGGATGGTGATGCCCGGCGTGACAATCAGGAAAGCATCGCTGAAGCGCTTGTCCTGCACGTTCCCCCGCTTGTTCAGGGTTTGCCAGGCAATCAGCATCGCCATCACGACTGTTTTGCCAGTGCCGGTTGCCATTTTCAGCGCCATGCGGAACAATCCGGGGTTTGCCTGCTGGTTTTCCTCCCGCAACTTCTCCGCAATCCAGCCGTCATTGAATTTGTGGGCGACTTCCGTCAGGTAAATCACCGTTTCCAGGGCTTCAATCTGGGCGAAAAAGAGCCTCGGCTCTCGTTCCGGGCGCTGCCAGTATTCCAGCAATTTCCGGCTGGTTCTGGAAATGCCCTGATACCCACCCTTGCGCCAGATGGCGACCCTCTCCCGGATTTGATTAATCAGGCGGTTTTCTTCCAGACGGTCTCCCGTCCAGGCTTCGAAATCCATCGCCAGTTGCTGAGCATTTTTGCGCCTGGGCTGCGGAACCGGCACGAAATAGGCGCTTTTGCGGCGCTCCGGCACGATTTCATTCGTAATCCCCTCATCTGTAAAGCGAAAATGCCGCTGCGGCTCCTTGAATGGGGAGTTGATGACCGGGTTTGTGATGACAGATTGGCTCATGGGCAAAGTGTTGGAACAGGACTAAAACATGACCGCGGCAACGCATCCCTGGTGTGCTTGCAAACCCCGCCCTGCCCGACAAAAAGTCAACAGGGACACACAGGAACAACCGCCACCTAATTGTACCCCATCTTTTTCGCCCCTTACGATGCCCAAAACTTGCGTTTTTGCAAACAAAATCTGCAAAAAGCGGCCTACAACGCCCATTGTGGGACATGGGGGAAGCCAGCCAAACGTCGCCTGTCACGCTGCTTCGGTCGGCTCAGTGCCGCGCCACAGGAACTCGGTCAGGGCGCGGCCGCTTTCGACCTCGGCGCCTCGGTCTTTGGGACGCGGCCAGTCGAGGGCCTCATACAATTTCCAGCGATACAGGTCGAAGGCGGATACAATCAGGTCCGCATAGCCGCGGGCGCTTTCCGTCAGCCAGACGTAGGCCAGCGCCAGCCACGCGATGCTGACCGCAATCGCCCAGGGAGACCAGATGCTCCACACCAGGAAGAGCAGCCCCCAGGCCCAGCGTTCAGTCAGCGTCATCAGGTGTCGACGGGCGGTCACCAGGTCATCGCGGACCTCCTTCGGCAGCAGCATCCACAGCCGCGGCCAGCAGACCACCGCATCCAGCCCGTATTTCTCCGCCGGGGCGCTCTCTCCTGCCCGCAGGATATTGCCCACCGCGGTCGGCATGATCTGCTG
>CAZPSL010000235.1:0-16333 GCA_964589145.1 uncultured Anaerolineales bacterium | reverse complement strand
TCGGCAAATTCGACCGACTGCCCGCGCTTGGGGCTGCGCCGCTCGCCCTGCATCTGCCCGGACATGGCGCGCCGCGACATCACGCTCAGGCGTTCCAGTTTACGGAGTTCGGCTTCGTCGAGGAGCATGGGGTTGATGAAGTGTTGCCACAGTAGTCAAAACGGACCTGGTTGGAGACAGGCAAAAGATGTAAAAATCGGGCAGCCACATGGAAACTGCTTTTGCCCCCTACCCTGCCCTCCCCCCGCCGGGGGGAGGGTTGGGTGGGGGGAAGCACAGATATTTTTCTACAACATTTGCTTGTACCCGATTGCGGAGAGAAGATCGCCGATGACCGCATCGGGACTGATGCCCTCGGCCTGGGCCTCGAAGTTGAGCATCAGGCGGTGGCGCAGCGCGGGGAGCGCGGCGGCGCGCAGGTCATCGAAGGCGACGTTGTAGCGGTCATCCAGCAGGGCGAAGATTTTTCCGGCCAGGATGAGGGCCTGCATCCCGCGCGGGCTGGCGCCATAGCGCACATAACGGCGAACCGCTTCGGGCGAGTCCGGATGCTCCGGGTGGGTGGCGAGCACCAATCGGGCGGCGTATTCCGTCACGTGGGAGGCAATCGGCACCCCGCGGGCGAGTTCCTGCATCGCCAGAATGGTTCCGCCGTCGGCAACCGGTTCGGCGGCGGGGATTTCCGTGCCGGTGGTGCGGTTGGCAATTTCCGTCAGTTCGTCTACGGTGGGGAAGGGAACGTTGATTTTGAAGAAAAACCGGTCGAGTTGGGCTTCGGGCAGGGGGTAGGTGCCCTCCATTTCGAGCGGGTTCTGGGTAGCCAGGACGAAAAAGGGCGCCGGGAGCGGCCGGGTGGCCTTGGCAACGGTAACGCTGCGCTCCTGCATGGCTTCCAGCATGGCGGATTGGGTTTTGGGCGTGGCGCGGTTGATTTCATCGGCCAGCACCAGGTTGGCAAAAATCGGCCCCGGCTCGAACTGGAAACGCCGCCGGCCGTCTTCGTCTTCCACAATCAGGTTGGTGCCCACGATGTCGGCGGGCATCAGGTCGGGCGTGAACTGGATGCGCGCAAAGGCGCAATCCACCGTCTGGGCAAGGGTGCGCACCAGCAGGGTCTTTCCCAGGCCGGGGACTCCTTCCAGCAGGGCGTTGCCGCCCGCCAGCAGCGTCACCAAAGTCTGACGGATGAGTTCCTTCTGGCCGACAATCACCCGCCCGACCTGCGCTTCGATGGCCGCGGCGGTTTGGCGGTATTCTTCGGGGGTGAGGGGAGATGGCATCGTGTTGTCCTCTTTTCCGGCGCGGCGTTGATTTTACGGCGCCAGCAGCACAAAATATTCCCGCACCAGATCGCGGTAAGCGGGGGGAATATCGCCGCCGCTGATGGCCTGCTGGGCGGCATCGAAATACCGGGTGTAAACCTGCTGATAGGGGATCAGTGCAGGGTTGGACAGCCCGCCGAGGGGGTTGGGACTCTCGTGCGTGATGGTCTCGCCCTGCCCGCTGTCCTGACCGGGGATGCTCATGCTGCCGCCTTCGGAGGCCTGCCGCTCCCAGGGGACGAAAACCTGCTCGGCGGGGTCGCCGGTAAGCGCGCCGGTATCGGTGTTTTCTGGAGTTTGGGCCTGTCCGCTGCCGGTTCCGGGGGGGAGCGTGCTGGCGTTTGTCCCGCCGCCGCTCAGGCCCTGCCCGCCCTGCCCCTGACCGGGCTGCTGCCCCGCGCCCTGTCCCTGCCCGGATTGCTGCCCGCTGCCTGCGGCGGCGGTTTGATCCGGTTCCCCGGCGGCATCTGGCTGCTGACCGCTCCCGGCCTGGGCAATCGCCTGGCTGCTGTTCTGGAGTTGGCTGAGCGTTTGCTGGAGCACCTGCTGGTCGGTGAGCGCCTGCTGAGCGTTCTGCACCGCCTCGGAGACCTGTCCGGCGGCATCGGATGCGGCTTGCGCATCCCCGGCTTGCGCCGCCTGAGACATGGCGGCCAGCGCCTGCGCCAGGTCGGTATCGCCCGCCTGGGAGGCCTGGGCAGCCATCTGCGAGAGCGCGGCGGCCAGGGATTGCTGTTCTTCGGCGGTCATCGAATCGAGGCTGGCGGCGAGTTGCTCCAGCGCGGCGGCGGTATCGGGCGGGGAGGCGGATTCGCTTTGGGCGAGGGCTTGCAGTTGGGTGGTGATGGCGTCCAGCATGGCCTGACGGGTGGCGGCGCCGGGGTCAATCTGGCGGCGGAGTTCCGCTTCCAGGGTGGAGAGATCGGCCAGGGCCTGTTCGCGGTCGCCGGGGTTTTCGCGCAGTTGACGGGCGAGTTCATCCAATTGGCGCAACAGTTCGGCCTGTTTTTCGGGAGAGAGTCCGCTGTTTTCCACCTGTTCGGCGATTTTCCCGACGCGCTCGGCCTCGGCTTCGGCGGCCTGCTCCACGGCGGCGCGCTCGGCGAGCACGGCATCCATCGGGTTGGGGAGATACGCCAGGGCCAGCGCGAGCGCCAGCAGCGCGGCGGCGGCCAGCATGGGGCGGCGCAGGAGATGCAGGGGCAGGCCGCGCCGCGGGTCAACCGCGCGGGCGGCGGCGAGGGCATCGGCGAATTGGCGGGCGGGAAGGTTAGATGGCGGTCGGTTTGCAGACGCAGCGGCGGGAGAAGCCCCCTGTTCCCCAATTTCCACAGCGGTCCCCAGCCGCTCCTTCAGGCCCAGTTCGGCGTCCATGCGGCGGGCAACGCGGTCGAGGGGCAGGGGGCGGAGCAGACTGTACCCCGCAACTGCGCACAGCCAGACAAACGCGGGCGCGAGCGCCCCCGCGGCGAGGTGCGGGACGGGAACCGTTCTGCCGAGCAGCAGGATGAACACGCTTGCAGCGAGCGCAATCCACAGCGTGCGCTGCATCCGTTCCACGCCGTCACGCAGGCGCAGGCGGCGGCGGAAAACGCGCAGCCGGGCTTGCAGGTCTGCCGCTTTTTCAGCCGCGGCGGAGGGAAAAACGTTCAACTGGTCCATTCCACCCCCGTTGTGCCGATTACTTCCCAGCCGTCCTCCATCTTGATGAGGATGTAAGTCCGCCCGCTTCCGTCGAGCATCCCGGCATATTCGCTGACGGATACCCACACGCTGCCGTCCGGCTGCGCCTGGATGTTGCCGAGGGTGATGAGCAGCCCGTCCGCGACGATACCATCCCCGTTTGCCAGCCCGGGGACTTCGCTGCGGTCGGCGATCCACCGGATGGTCACGGGATCACCTGAGAGCGCGTTCTGAATCCCGGATTGCAGGTCTTCGTCCAGCGTGGCGGCGGGCATTCGCGGAATGTCGGGATCGCCGACGCTGTCATCGGTCATTGTCAGGACGTAAAGCGTTTCGGCGTCGGTATTTTCGACGTGAACTTCGTGAAGGACTGCGGCGTAAATAGCGGCCTGGTCTTCCGGGGTGATGGCGAAATTTCCGCTGCCGGATGGTTCGGTGATGACCGATTCTTCCACGATTGGGACGATTTCCGGTATCGGGGTGGGGGCGGTGAAAATTCCCGCGCCCTCATAGCGTGCCGCGGTTAACCCAAAGGCAGCCGCGCTGACCCCAAGGAGGAGCAACATCCCCAGGGTGAAGGTCAGCCAGGCCCGGCGGGAGATGTGCCAGCGCCGGGTGGGGCGGATCATCCGGCTGGCGAGGGCGTAGAGTACGACGGTCACCAGCCCGTAAAACGGCAGGGTGTAGTGGTAGAGCGGGCGCGGGACAGCGTTCGGCTGGAGCATGACATCAATATTGCCGCTGAGCAGCGCGTTCAGCCCGCCGGAGATGCTGTAGTCGGCGCTTGCCAGCGAAGCGGGAGAGATCATTGCCGAGGCCAGCGCGCTGAACGGGTTGGGCACCAGCGGCCAGCGGGGTGGCGCGCCGCTGCGGACAATGGCGGTCGCGATGTAGATGAAAATCGGCAGCCCCATGATGCCCAGTACAATCAGGTAGGTGAGCACGGTGGCGCGTCCGGTTCGTTTGAGCCAGGCGGAGTTGAAAATGCCCAGCGTGCCGACCATGACCGCGGTGGCAATCAGCACAACCAGGGCTTTGAACATTTCCCGCGGGGCTACGCCGCCGTAGGTGAACACCACGCTTGCCAGCGGAATGGCGGCGAAAATCAGCAGGAAGATATAACTCAATGCCGAAACCAGTTTTCCCCACAAGATGCGCACCGGCGGCAGGGGCGTGGCGAGCAGCATTTCGTAGGTCAGGTTTTCGTATTCGCTGCTGATTGCTCCGGCGGTGATGGCAGGCGTAATCAGGCAGATGGTCATCATCTCCAGATAGGCCAGGGTGGTAAACAGCGACTGCCCGATTTGCGGTGCAATCGGGCCGGGGAAACCCCATTGGATCGTAGCAGTGACCCCCAGGTAGACCAGAAAACTGATTCCGCCAAATCCCAGCAGGGAGACAGTCAGGATGATGAAAGCCCGCGCCCCGCGCATCCGCGAGCGCAGTTCCTTGACGATGATGGGGTTCGTTTTCAAAACGGCCATTTTGGGTTTCAACTACAGAGCATTTCAGGCAGGCCGGGGCGGGTGCTTTCTGATCGCCTTGCCTGGCCCGTTTTTTTGCGGATTCTTCGCGGAGAGAGGGCTGTTCACGCCACCTCGCCTTTGGTCAGCCGCAGGAAGGTCTCTTCGAGGCTTGAGGAGGCTTCCGTGAAAGAGGTAATTCGCACTCCCGCGGCGATCAGCGAGGCCAGCAGCGCGGCGACGGCTTCCTCATCGCCGGTGAAGGCCACTTCCAGCGCGCCGTTGAGGGGATAAATCTCACCGACCCCGGGCTGGCCGCGCAGGGCTTCTTCGAGCGTGTCCAGTTCTCCGGGGAGCGGCTGAATCCGCAGGGTACGCCCCTGCTGCGCCAGACGGTTGATCTCCTCCATGGAGCCGCTGGCGACCAGTTCCCCGCGCTCGATGATGCCCACCCAATTGCAAAGTTCCGCCAGTTCGCTCAGAATGTGCGAACTGACGATGATGGTTTTGCCCATCGCGCCGAGTTCGCGCAGCAGTTCGCGCATCTCCACGCGGGCGCGGGGGTCAAGCCCGGAAGCGGGTTCGTCCAGCAGGAGTACGGCGGGGTCGTGTACCAGGGCGTGCGCCAGGCAGAGCCGCTGGCGCATCCCGCGCGAGAGGGTCTGGACGTAGGCATCGCGCTTGCCGTTCAAATCCACCAGTTCCAGCAGTTCATCCGTGACGCGCTGGCGGCGCTCGGCAGGGATTTCGTAACAGCGGGCGAAGAAGTCCAGGTATTCCCAAACCAGCATGTCTTCGTAAACGCCGAAGAAATCGGGCATGTAACCGATCTGGCGGCGGAGTTCCGCCCAGTTGCCGTTGGCGGGAACCCCGTTGATTTTGATCTCTCCGGCGGAGGGCTCCAGCAGACCGGCCAGCATCCGCAGGGTGGTGGTTTTCCCCGCGCCGTTGGGGCCGATCAGGCCGAAGAGCGAACCGGCGGGCACTTGCAGGTTCAGGTCATTGACGGCGGTCAGTTTGCCGAATTTGCGGGTCAGGCGGGTGGTTTCGATGGCGTACATTACCGTTCCCCCTCCAGCCCCAGGGAAACAGCGTAACATGCGCCCCAGGTGTTTTCATTTACATTGATGCGGATGCGCACGCGCCCCTCCGGGCTGATATAGGGCTGCGGTGCGGAAATGGGTGTGACGCTTTGGCTGATTGCATCGAAAGGCTGCCAGGTTTCGGTTTTCCAGTCGTAGAGGGCGGTTTCAGGAGTGTTCAGCCCGCTGTCAGTGGTCAGACCCAGCAGCAGGGTGTGCAGTTCCACATCGGCAAGTTCCGGGGGAATGGCAAATTCAAAGGTTGCGGTACCCTCCACTAAGCCCACGGCAGTGAATTGGTTTGATGCGCAGGGATATGCAGAAGCAGGCTTCTCGGTTACAACCCCGGCTATCAGCCCCGGCGGAACATGAATATCGCCGCTTTCCGGGAATTGGTAACCGGTTTGCAGCAGGAAGAGTGAGCGGGCATGTTCCACAGGCTCCTGCCCTTCGATGCGAATTTCCGGCGGCGCGCTATCCAGCCAGCCAAACAGGATCACAGGGAGCAGTGCGGGCGCGGCCCTGACGGCGGCCCCGCTGCCGGGCGCATTTGATTCTTCATAGTAATGGCCGTATCCCTGGTTCAGGGCAGCATCAAGCATGGTGCGTTTGAGTTCATTCTCTCTGTATGCGTCATTGGTGGGCTGATAGCCATAGATGTGCGTCCCAATGGAATCGGCATACATCATGGGCAGCGCTTCTCCGTGCAAGGTATTCAGATTCAGGTCAACCTCGGTTGTGCCGCCAACCGGCAGGTTCCCCAGTGTTTGAAAGCGGGCACCCAGGAGCGCGGTCACATCTTCGATGGGCTGCCCGGTCTGGTTGGTGACCGTTCCCGTCAGGTGCCCGTCACGGATCTCCAGTTCGGCGTGCAGCGCGCCGAAGTTTTCGGTAATCCCCTCGACCATGAAACTCTGCATAGACCATTGGTCAACGCCTAACCCGTTTACTCCGGCGGGGCTGCTTTGCACAAAGGTCAGATTGCCGCCGCCGGTGCTGGGCGCCCAGGCATCATACGGTCTGGACATCGGGCCGGGCAGCCCATTTCCCAGCAACTCAATTTGGTACGCCCGGCTGGCCGGGGAGAACACACCGATATAAGTGCTTACCTGGGCGGAGCCGTCTTCGTGGCCCCGGATGACCGCGGCTTTATTGATAATCAGGTCGTTGCCGCGCATGGCGTAGCCAATGCCGAAACTCAGCGCGGTAAAAACCAGCGTGAGTGCCGGAATTGTGACCCAGCCCCAGTGCAGTTTTCTGATTTTTCGCAGCACCAGATAGTTGACCGGCCCGACCAGCAGGATATACAACCCCAGAAGGAGCGCTATATTTTTGACGGAGGGCAAATCCAAACTGGGGATATTGGCGAGCGCCGTGCTCATCATCCCGGATTGCATCTGCCGGGTGGATGTATCCGGTGAGAGATTGGGCGGATATTCTGCGCCGGGGGCGAGTACCGCCTCCCAGAAAATGGTGGTGCCCGTCCAGGCATCGAAGGGGGTGATGCGCAAATCCAGGGCGATGAAAGTAACCATCCCCTCTCCCAGGTGGACTTGCTGCACCAGGGGAATCCCGTCCTGTGCGGCGAGGGTGGTGCCCTGGGTTGTGCCGGTTGCCGCCAAAAAGGGGCCGGGCACGCGCACCGGCGGGGCCTCCGCAAATTCGGCCAGGCCTTCCAGGGAATCCAGTTCCGCAAGGTCCGCAGGGGCC
Source organism: uncultured Anaerolineales bacterium (assembly GCA_964589145.1). GTDB lineage: Bacteria > Chloroflexota > Anaerolineae > Anaerolineales > UBA11858 > UBA11858. The sequence goes on along the minus strand of CAZPSL010000235.1, from coordinate 9,073 downwards.
AGCGGCAGCCATTCGGCGGGCAGCCCGGCTGCGGTTTCCGGCGCGCCCGCTCCGCCGCCGATGATCAGATGTCCGCCCTGGCGAATCCAGCCGTTCAGGGCTTCGATCTGCTTTGGGGTCAGGCCGGTGGTGTCCACCGCGTTCAGAACCAGGGCATCCAGCGAGCGCAGCCCTTCCATGCGGGTTGGCAGGGATTGCAGGGGGGCATCCACAATCACCGGCTGACGCCCGCCGGGCAGCCGGATGCCCGGCAGCAGGGCCAGCGCGCCGCGCGTTTCGGCGGTGATGCCAATCAGGTAATTGATATTGACCTGCGGATGCACGTTGACGATGCGCATCTGGATGCGCTGCTCCCCGCTGACCAGTTCGATTTGGATTTGATGGCTGAAATTGTTGGGCAAAACGTAAAGCGGCAGACGTTTGCGCGCTCCGTGCGCCAGCGAAACCGGCACAACATAGGTGTTCTGCCCCGTATCCCCGCGGATGACGGCGCGCACTTCGCCTTCAATGTCCGGCCCGCTGTTTTCCAGAGTCACCCAAACCGTCATCCACTCGCCGTATTTGAATTTGCCCTCGAATGCCGGTTGTGCGGTGAGGGTGACCGGAGAACCCTCTTGCGCGTTGACCGGTACCGCGGCGGCAAAAGCCAGCACAGCGAACAGCAGGACGTACAGAGTACAACGTACAAAGTACGAAGTACAACGTACAAAGTACGAAGTACAACGTACAAAGTACAACGTACAACGTACAAAGTACAAAGTACGCCGTACGCTGTACGCTGTACCCTGTACCCTGTACTTTGTCCCCCGTACCCTGTCCTTCGATTTCGTCCTCGTCATTTGATTTCCTTGTGGTGCCGGACGTTTTTACCCGAAGTCTCCAATCTCGTAATTGTCAATCGCTTTGAGAAGATCGGCGGATTGGATGATGATCCCCGTGCCGCGCACGCCCGACCCCATTGAGATGGTCTCCTCCTCGAGGACGGAGCGGTCTATCAGGATTTTGAGAGGGGTTGCCAACCCTACGGGAGCGACCGCGCCCCGCGGGTAGCCGGTCACGCGCAGCACTTCGTCTTTATCCGCCATTGTCAGGCGGTTGGTGCCCAGGTAGTGGCGCAGTTTCTTCCAGTCAATTTGTCCGGGACCAGCCATCAGCACCATCAGGTACTCGCCTTTCGTGAGACGGAACAAAATGCTGCGCACAACCTGCTCCGGGCGCTGACCGCGTTCCGCCGCGGCCTGCTCTACCGAGCGCAGCGGTCCCTTGTGGACGAAAACCTGATGCGGGATGCCCATTTCTGTCAGGGCGAGGGAGACGGGGGGAGGGGGGAGAGGTGTCATGTGGTTTGGTGTTCCTGTGTCGAGCGATGTGAGTAACGAATCAGCGAGTCAACGAGTCAGCGAGTTGGCGAGTTGGCGAGTTGGCGGCGCAGGACGGTTTTTCGGTTCAGGGAGATTTTCAAACCATTGCGCCCAATCTGCTTTCTCGATTATACCCCACCCCCGGATTTCCCCGCGTTTGCAAGGGAGTGGGTATAATTCAGGCATGAATGACAGCATAACCCCCATCGTGATTGGTATTGCCGGCGGCAGCGGGTCGGGGAAGACCACCGTAGCGAAGGAGATTATGGCCCGCGTCGGCGCGGATCGGATCGCTTTTCTGCCGCATGATTCCTACTACCGGGATTTTGGCAATCTTTCGTTCTCGGAGCGGGTGAAAATCAACTTCGACCACCCTGACTCGCTGGAAACTGATCTGCTGATCGAGCATATCCGCCAACTCAGGGCCGGGTATCCCGTCGAACTGCCGATTTACGATTTCAAAACCCACTCGCGGACCGCCAAGACCATCCGGGTGGAGCCGCAGCCGGTGATTCTGGTGGATGGCATCCTGATTTTTGCCGAACCGGAACTCCGCCGGATGTTCGACGTCAAAATTTTTGTGGATACCGACCCCGACATCCGCTTCATCCGCCGCTTGCAGCGCGACATCAGCGAGCGCGGGCGTACTGTGGAATCGGTCATCGCCCAGTATCAGAACACCGTCCGCCCGATGCACCTGGAATTTGTGGAACCCTCCAAACGCTATGCTGACGTGATCATCCCCGAAGGCGGTTTCAACATCGTGGCGATGGATATGGTGGTGGCGCGGGTGCGCTCCCTGCTGGGAACGGAACAGACGGATGCCTGACGCGCTCAAAAAACACCGCCTGACCATCGCCCGCATCCTGGCGTTTCTGGCGGTGGTGGCGATCAGTGTTTTCGTTTACAGCATCCGTGACCGGGCAGAGGAGTTCGCCGTTTACGGGTATCCGGGCATTTTTGTGCTCGCCTTTCTCGCCAACGCCACTGTGCTGCTCCCTGCACCGGGGATTGCGGTAGTGTTCGCCATGGGCGGGGTGTTCAACCCGCTGCTGGTGGGGCTTGCTGCGGGCGCGGGCGGTTCGCTGGGTGAACTTTCCGGTTACCTGGCGGGCTTCAGCGGCCAGGGTGTGCTGGAGCATGTCGATATCTACAACCGAATGGTCGCCTGGATGCGGCGGTACGGCGACCTGACCGTTCTGGTGATGGCCGCGATTCCCAACCCGTTTTTTGACATCACCGGCCTCGCCGCTGGTGCGCTCAAGATGCCTTTCTGGCGGTTCCTATTCTGGGCCTGGCTGGGCATTACCTTCAAGATGATCGTTTTCGCTTACTTCGGTGCCGCCTCGCTGCCGGTGTTTTTTTAGCCTGAATTGCGGATAAACCGACGGCGCTGCCCGGGGAACACGAATGCAGCGAAGGGTAGTGGCAGATCAGTGCCGATTCGCTGGCCGAGCCTCCCGGAGGGCGTATCGTAACCAGGAACCGTGCGAAACAGGCCTCGATACACGCTGACTTGTCGCTTGCACACCTGCAAACCTGCCCGCTTCCCCACAGGAGATTCTCATGCCTCACAACTACACCCGGATGGATACCTACCTCGCCTCGCACCTCGATGAGAGCATCGCAGAACTTTCGCGGCTGGTCGCCCGGCCCAGTGTCGCCGCGCAGAACCGGGGGATGGAAGATACCGCCCAACTGGTCGCGGAAATGCTGCGCGCCCGCGGGTTTGATGTCCAAATTCTGCCCACGGGCGGCGCGCCGGTGGTGGTCGCCGAGCGCAAGGGGCGCAACCGCGGCAGGACCCTGCTGTTCTACAATCATTACGATGTCCAGCCCGCCGAGCCGCTCGAACTCTGGGATACACCCGCTTTTGAACCGGCCATCCGGGACGGCAGACTTTACGGGCGCGGCGTCAGCGATGACAAGGGGCACCTGGTCAGCCGCCTGTTTGCCATTGACGCCATCCTGGCAGCGGAAGGTGAACTGCCCTGCAACGTCAAATTTGTCGTTGAAGGTGAGGAAGAAATCGGCAGCGTTCACCTGCCCGATTTCGTCAAACAGAACAAGGAACTGCTCGCCGCCGATGCCTGCATCTGGGAGTTTGGCGGCGTGGATCACCGCGGCGTTCCCATGCAGTACCTGGGGATGCGCGGCATCTGCTACGTGGAACTTTCGGTAGAGACCGCCGGTGTGGATGTCCACTCCGGGCTGGGCGGCTCAATTTTCCCCAACGCCGCCTGGCGGCTGGTCTGGGCGCTGAACACGCTCAAAGGCCCCGATGAACGCATCCGCATCCCTGGCTTCTACGACCCGGTCAAACCGCCCACCGATCGCGACATTGAACTTGCCAAAACCCTGCCCGACCTTGCCGAGGAGTACAAAACCCGTTTCGGGGTGCGGAACTTCCTGCACGGCCTGGAGGGCGGCGCGGAACTGTACCTGACGGAGGTCTTCGAGCCGACCTGCACCATCTGCGGGCTGACTTCGGGTTATCAGGGGCCTGGCTCCAAGACGGTGCTGCCCGCTAAAGCCTCCGCCAAGGTAGATTTCCGTCTCGTACCGGACCAGACCCCGCCTCAGGTGGTGGAACAACTTCGGGCGCACCTGGACGCGGAAGGTTTTTCGGATGTGCAGATCACCTTTCTGGGCGGCGGGCCGCCCGCGAGAACCGATCCCGATGATCCTTTCATCCAACTGGTGATCGACACCGCCAACCAGGTGTACGAGCATCCGATGGAGGTTGTGCCCATGGTCGGCGGTTCCGGGCCAAACCATGCCTTCATCCACGAACTGGGGCTGCCGGTTGCTACGGCGGGCATCGGTCATCCGGGAGCCAATGCCCATGCTCCCAACGAAAACATCCGCCTGGATTTGTACGAACTTGGGGCGCGGCATATCGTTCGCATTGTGGAGGAATTTGCACAAGGATAGGCCGTTCTTCGGCGGTGTGTTTCACCGCGCTATCTCCCGCTTCCGGCGCGACCTGCGGTTTCAGATCGCGTTCTATTACCTGCTGTTTGTTGTGCCGGTGGTGGTGGTGGTTTTCTTTTCGGGACGGGATATTAACGACCGCCTGCGCACAGATGCGATGTCCGCAGACGTTTCGCTGGCGCGTTCCCTGGCCCAGGATTTGGGGCTGAACCTGACCAATGCGCGCTACGCTGCCCAGGAACTGGTCCGCTATTCCCGCACCGATTCGATGGATCACACTACCCTGGAAGCACTGTACGACCAGTTTAATCTGGCGCGTTCACTGGTCAACCCGGTTACGCTGCTGGGGGATTGGTGGGTTGTGGAGCGGCCTGTTCCCCTGGGGCTGGATGTTGCCCCTCTGGAGGCCTTCCCGTTACGCGATTTTGCTCGCATGTCAGGCCTGAGGGGGCCGGTGCTCTCCAATGGGCGGCAATCTGTACAATCGCACCAACCGGTCGCGACCTCGGTGATGCCCTTTTGGGATGAACGCGAGAATGTTTTTGAATATGTGGTCAGCAATATCAAACTGACTGCGCTCAGCAACGCACTGGAACTTTTGCTGGATGAATACCAGCGCGAGAGTTATCCTTTCGATGCGATGGTCATTGACGCTGCCCGCCACATTGTCGCACACCCCGATCCCTCGCTGTTGCTCACTTTGCCCCAGGATGTGCCCGCCGAAGTAATGTCCGCCGTACTGGAGGGGCAATCCGGCAGCGGGGTTTATCCTGACTCCGAAGGGGTAGATACCCTCTACAGTTATGCGCCGGTTACCGGCACCGATTGGGGGGTAATCATCAGCCGCCCTGCCGATGCTGCTTTTGCTACTGCCAATGCCTTCACCCGCAGCATGGGGCTTGTGGTGGCGTTCTTCCTGGTTGTCGGGATCCTCTTCTGGCTGGGCTTGTCGCGGCAGGTTATCTGGCCGCTGGAACAACTGGATGCCTTTGGTCAGGCCGTCCGCACGGATACCCCGCTTTCACGGAAAGAACGGCAGCAACTTGTCTCGCTGGCGAACCGCCCCGACCAGGTTGGACACCTGACCGATACCCTGCTGCGCATGGAAGCCGCTATTGATGCCCGTCTGGATGCCCTGATACAATCCTTGCGCGACGCCCTGGTTCTTGAAAACCTGGAGGGGCGCATCATCTACGCCAACCGCCAGATGGGCCTGCTGGCGAACCGCCCGGCAAACGAAATTGTAGGGGTGACAATTGCAGACATGCTCACCTGGATGTTGGAGGATGCCGGGGACGTGGCGCGGGTTTGGCAGGATATCCAGGAAGGAGATGCCTCACCGGCGCCCCACGGCACGGAATTTGAGGTGTTCCGCCGCGGCCGAAAGGTTAACCTGCGCCTTCAGGTTTTCAGCGTGACCGATGCGCAAGGGACAATTATCGGGCGCGGCCGCATCTTCTACGACATAACCGCCGACCGGGAATTTGACCGCATGAGATCATGGCTGGTTTCCACCGTTTCGCATGAGTTACGCACCCCGCTGGCATCCATCAAGGGGTATGCCACCACTTTGCTGGCGGATGATGTGGAGTGGGATTTGCAATCCCAGCGCGAATTCCTGGAGATTATCTCTGCCGAAACCGACCGTTTGAGCGCGATGGTCACCGATCTGCTTGATCTCTCGAAGATCGAAGCCGGCAGCCTGGTTTTGAACCGTTCGGAAGTTCACCTGCGCACAATCATTGCAAGAGCCAGCCGGCAGGCCTATCCCGCACCGGATGACCGGTTGCAAGTGTCCCTTCCTGCGGACCTGCCGCCGCTGTATCTCGACCAGCGGCTCATCGAATCCGTGTTTCGCAACCTGATTGAGAATGCTGTCAAATACTCCGCTGCCCGCACACCGATCAGCATCACCGCCGGGCAGCGCGGTAGCGAAATTATTGTTCGCGTTCACGATGAAGGGCCTGGCATTCCGGAAGAACAGCGCGAACGTATTTTTGAAAGTTTTTACCGCCCGTCTGATAACTCTCTGCGAATCCCCTCCGGATTTGGGCTGGGGCTGACTATTTCGCGCGGCTTTGTTGAATTGCATGGTGGTAAAATCTGGGCAGAACCCTGCGATACCGGCGCGTGTTTTGTGGTCTCTTTGCCGATAGAAGCCGAGTAACTTTTGCTCTATGCCGTGGAGCGGATTGTCAATCTCGCTGTAAAAGGCTGTACGCCAATGCAGCGAAACTTGAGTTGAAGACAAAACCGGCCTGTGTCGTCTGGCAGCAGCCCGACAGGGTGCAGGCAAATGTTGTAGAACGACGGTGTTCCCCCCACCCAACCCCCCGGTTCCCATTCCCCATTCATCATTCCATCATGTCCTCCCCTGCTGTTCTCGTTGTTGATGACGAGAAAACCATCCGTAATTTTATCCGCAAGAATCTTGAAGTGCGGGGATTCCGCGTCTCGGCAGCGACAAATGGAATGGAAGCCCTGGAGATTTTCAACACGCGCAGCATCGACCTGGTGATTCTGGATATTATGATGCCCCGTCTGGATGGTCTGGAGACCACCCGCCGCATCCGGGAAGTTTCCACCGTGCCGATTATCATTCTCACCGCTCTGGGGGAGGAAGCCGATAAAATCCGCGCCTTCGACCTTGGCGCGGACGATTACCTGACCAAGCCCTTCGGCGTGGGAGAACTCCTGGCGCGGGTTCGGGCGGTGCTGCGCCGCTCGCGCTGGTCGGAAAGCCCCGTGCGGCCGGGCAGCATCCGGCACGGGGAGATTGTCGTCAATCTGGAGCGGCATGAAGTCACGGTGCGCGGCCAGATCACTGAATTTACTCCAACCGAGTTCAGCCTTCTGGTTTACCTGATGGAAAATGTCGGCCGGGTACTTCCCCACCGTCAGATCTTGCAAAAGGTATGGGGGCCGGAATACGGCGACGAGCACGAGTATCTGCGGGTTTACATCGGTCATCTGCGCCAAAAAATCGAGACAGACCCGTCCAGACCGCGTTACATCATTACCAAACGCGGGGTCGGGTACTGTTTTGAACGCTGAAGGCTATGACAAGCATTCGTCCCATTCTCCGCACCGGGTTTATTGCTCTTTTCTTCTCTCTGGGGGTCTCTCTGACCGCTGGCTGCCAACAGACCGTGCCATCTGACGGCCGCCCGTCTCCCTCGGCGGTGCTTTCGTCAACGTCGGCTACCCGCGTTTTGCCGTCTGCCACGCCCCTTCCAGCACCCTCGCACACGCCGATTCAGACCGCCTTCCGGGCTACCCTGACTCTCACACCTGTTTTGCCCGCCCCGCTGCCCACCCAGCCCGATGAACAGGTTTACACCGACCCCGAAGGCTGGTTCGCACTCTCCCTGCCGGTTGACTGGCTTCCGGGGGATGCGCCGGGATCATTTTTCGGGAAGAATGGTTTTCTGGATGTCCGTTTTCTCCCTGATTTGGGGTTTATGACCAACATCCTGAACGTTTCCGCGTGGCAGGCCAATATCGAATTTCCAGAACCGGAAAACACAACAATCTGGCTGGATGGCAGCGTTACCGTTGATGCCGGAGACGGCGGGAAAATTCAACACCTTTTGTTCGAGAATCCGGGTGCCGGTTACGCACACCGTTTTGTCCGGCTCACAGTGGACGAATCGCACGCAGAAATGGTGCGCTCGTCCTTTCGGTGGCTGTCCCCGGCGGAGAGTCTGCCGCGTGGTGCCCGCCCTCCCTTCCACCAGATGACCCTGCGTCCGGAAGATGCCGCTCTTTGGTCTGCTGCCGCACCGATGCCGGAAGGCATCGCTGTGACCGAAACCGTGCTGACCGCGCCCGGCCAGCAGGTTTTCCCCGGCAGCAAGCCTCTTACGGATCTGCTTCCCCAGGATGCTGCTGAACGCCGGAAGGACATGATACACACATCGGGAACCAGACGCCTGCACACGGACGAGTTGCTCGCACAGTTTGGCTACCGCCTGGAACAACCCCCCGGCGGCCCCCAGTCGCTCTACAAAGGCGACGAGTTGCTCTTCGACAATGTTTACCGGGTAGACCGCGCCGCCGTCTTCCCCACCGAATCCGGCGAGATGCTGGTTTTTGCCGTCCAGACGGTGGGTGGAGAAACAGGCAATCCCGATTTCCGCGATTACACCGTCCAGGGGGGGGAAATCAGTGAACGGCGTTCCTTGTTCAACGATCCGGCCTACCCGCCCGTGATGGTGAATGGCGAAGTACTTTGGGTGCGCGTTGACGGCACGCATGTTCTGGTGGAAACCAGCGGGCAGGATATCCTCTTCGACTTCTCAACGTATTTTGGCGCCAATGTTCCCCTGCGGCAGTTCAAATCCTGGAACGACCACTGGATTTTGGAGATTGCCGATTTCATCATTCAGGATGGGGAAATCATCAACGAGAAATACGATTTTCAGGAAACTTTTGACTGGCACCCCCTGAACGGCAAGCCGTTCTTCTTTTTTCGCAAGGGCAAGCGGGTTGGGATTTTTTACAACGGGGGAATTTTGCCCATCTACTATCACGATGTGATTCGCGGCTTCGGCTGAGGGCTTGGTGTTCAAAATCCCCTGGTCAGGGAGAACCGTATTGCCTTTTTTGCCCAGCGCGATGGAATCTGGTATTACGTTGAGATGGCGTTTAAGTAACCCATAAGGGCTGGCAGTTCTGTCAGGACTGCCAGCCCCTGGGCGTACTCACAATTTCCGAATCAAATCCAGACTGACGTTCACCGCCCAGCGGGGGGCCAGCAGGGGCGGCCCGCCGTAGGT
>CAZPSL010000234.1:0-7662 GCA_964589145.1 uncultured Anaerolineales bacterium | reverse complement strand
CAGATGACCACCCTCGAAACCTACCTCGCCGCCGACCTGACCACCATCCCGCGCGGCACGCAGGCTATCAGTTACTTCCGTTCCCTGAGCGGCACCGCCCCTGCATTGAATTACACCCTGAACGGGCAGCAGATGACGTTCGGCCTGCCCGTCTTGCTCCCCTGGCTGGATAGCGGGGATAGCGCAGCCGCTGCTCATGCAGTCCTGCTCAACGATTTCTCCGTGCGCCGCGGCGGACGCTACCGGGTCAGCGAAGGAGCACAACTGACCGGGTTGGATGACTTCGGTATGGTCGTCACCGACACCGCTGAAGCGCAGTATGTCGAAGCCCGCGGCCCGTGGCTGCACGCCTTTTACAGTGTGGACGGCATCACCCGCACCCTGGATGGCGCGCCGCTGACAATTATCCCCCGCGGCGAAGATTGCGAAGTCGCGGTGCGCATCAGTGCTGCCGATACGGGCAACGATGTTGCTATCAGTACCACCCTGGAGATTTCCTACAGCAGCCGGATTACCCCCACTGCTTACCCTTCCAATGTGACCGTTGTCTCCAACACCCTGCGCTGGACTGCTGGCGACCTGGCCCCCGGCACGGAGTCCGCTGTGGTGGTGCGCTTCTTTGTCCCCGGAGAGGCCAGCGCCAATCTTTGGCAGCCCGACAACTCCGTTCTGGCGCTCAACTGGACGAATGCGGACTTCTTCAATCGTTTTTCCAACACCTGGGTGTTGGATGAACGCGTTGGCGATTCCTTCGCTTTGCCGGTAGACGGCGTTTTCTGGGGGGTGATGCTGCCTGTTGTCCGCATCTCGCCGCCGCAGGATTTTGATAGTGTTCAGGTCGGCGGCGCCATCCCGGAGCGGGATGCGGATTATCCGGGCGAAGTGTTCTACACCGTCACCCTGACCATCCCGGCCCGGCTGCCGGATAACGGCCATTTCTACTTCTCTGCTTCCCCGGATTCAGTGACCGAAACGCTGGTGGATGATGCCCTGTTTGTTTTGCTGGGCAATACCGTTTCGTTCAGTTACGCGTTTTCCAGCCCCCAGCATCCGCCTATCCCGGCAATTGTGGAGATTCCCCGCCCCACGGTTGAATCCTGGGCCGGGCAGACGATCACCATTGAATACCGCGATCTGTACGGCTCGATTGTCCAGGCCAGCGAAATCTGGCTGGTGTGGACGCCATAGCGTCCGGAAGCGCGCAACTGCCCCAGGCCGGCCGATAAGCCGCATTCTGTCGTGGGCGATCATCTGTCTGGGACGGACCTCGCGGCCCGCCTCGGTGCAGCCTACCCGGAACTCAAATGCGACGAGCAGCCGCGTCGTTCCTGCTTGGCCTTGCTCCCGGTGGGGGTTGCCTGGCCGCGGGGGTTGCCCCCCGCGCCGGTGGTCTCTTACACCGCCTTTTCACCATCACCGGGGGGGGATTGTTGATTTTTGATTTCGGATTTTTGATTGCATTGCAATCTTCAATCTCCAATCTCCAATCATCAAGCCCCAATCCCCGGCTGTTGTTTTCTGTGGCCCTGTCCAGGGGATTGCTCCCCTCCGGGTGTTACCCGGCACCGTGCTCTGTGGAGTGCGGACTTTCCTCGGCCCCGCGCCAAAACGCGGAACCGCGATCGCCTGACCGGCCTGGAGCGCGTTCGATGTTACCACGAAGCATCCCAAAAGGGTAGACAAAATCCCTGCTCTCAGGTAGAATTGCCAGCCGTGAAACATTCCAAACAAACTGAATTTCGCTGAAAAATTTTTCCAGGTTTTTGGAGGATCAACTTGGCTAACATCAAATCACAAATCAAACGCAATCGTCAAAATCTCAAGCGCCGCGCCCGCAATCGCGTTTACCGCGGCCGCGCCCGCACCTTTGTCAAGAAGGCTCGTCTCGCCATCGAAAGCGGCGACGTGGAAGCCGCCCGCGCAGCAACGTTGCAGGCCGCCAGCGCGCTGGACAAGGCCGCCGAAAAAGGCGTTTTGCACAAGAACAATGCTTCCCGCCGCAAGGGACGCCTGATGAAGCAACTGGCTGCCCTGGAAGCCTCCGCAAAGTAAACAAGCCGCAAATCGCAAGGTTTCGCGGGAGTCGCTTATTCACGGCTCCCGCTTTTTGTGTTGGGGGGGGGAACAGGGTGCAAGCAAATGTTGTAGAACGACGGTGTTCCCCCCACCCAACCCTCCCCCCACCGGGGAGAGGGCAGGGGAGGGGGGAAGAAACACGTGAGCACACCCCAGGCGTGATATAATCCCCAATCGCGGCGGGCACCCCAAATTCCGGCCCGCAACTCCATCCCAAAGGCAGAAGAATGTTCGAGAACGCTCAAAAATCCGTCACCACCGCGATCCGCTCCTACCTCGAAGAAAACGGCATCCCTCAGCCGGAAGAAATCCAGTGGAAACCCGTCCCCTTCAGCGGGGAGTGGGGCATCGCCACCTCGTTTTTCCAGACCGCAGCCCTGGAGGCACGTTCCGGCAAACGGGTCAACGTCCCCCAGCGGGCGCAGGAGATCGCCCAGGGCGCGGCGGACGCGCTCGGCACGCCCCAGGGGTTCAGCCGCGTGGAAGCGGTGCGCGGCTACCTGAACCTGTACTTCGATTCGGCGGAGTTTGCCCGCCGCGTGGTGGATACCGTGCTTGAGCAGGGGGCGGATTTCGGGCGCGGCGCGCCGCGAGGCGAGCGGGTGATGGTGGAATACGCCCAGCCCAACACGCATCACTCGTTCCACATCGGGCACTACCGCAACGCCATTTTGGGCGAATCGCTGGCGCGGCTGGTGGAATTTGCCGGTTTTGAGACCGTGCGGGCAGCCTATCCCGGCGACATCGGGCTGGGGGTGATCACCGTGCTGTGGATGTACGACAAGTTCTACCGCGGGCAGGAGCCGGAAGGCATCCACGAGCGCGGCCAGTGGCTGCTGAAACTGTACGTGGAAGCCACCCAACTGCTCACCGAGAAACCGGACGAAACCCCCGAGGAGCGGGCGCAGCGTGAAGCCTACGACACCGAGCGCCGCGAGATGTACCGCCGCTGGGATGCCGGTGATCCCGAAGTGCGCGCCCTGTGGCTGGAAACCCGCGAGTGGAGCCTGGATGAACTGCGCGATATCCTGCGGATGATGGACATCCGAATGGATGTCTGGTTCTTCGAGAGCGAGGTGGATGATCTCGCCAAGGAGATCGTGGAGGAACTGATCGAACTGGGCATCGCCGACGATGAGCGTCCCCAGGGCGGCGCGGTGATCGTCCGCATTGACGAGAAACTGGGCCTAAAGAAGGAAAAATACCGCACCAACGTGCTCTTGCGCAGTGACGGCACCACGCTCTACCTGACCAAAGACCTCGCGCTGGCAAAAATCAAGTTTGAGCAGCACCACATTGACCGCTCGATTTACGTTGTGGATGTGCGCCAGAGTTTGCATTTGCAGCAAACCTTTGCCATTTTACGGCTGTGGGGCTTTCCGCAGGCGGAGCAGTGCTATCACCTGGGCTACGGCTTCGTCAGTTTGCCCGAAGGGGCGATGTCGGCGCGGCGGGGACGGGTGGTGCTGTTCAAGGATGTGTACGACGAGGCCATCCGCCGCGTGCTGGAGGAGATCGCGGTCAAGAACCCCGATTTGCCGGAGGACGAGCGCGAATCCGTGGCGCAGATGATCGGCATGGGCGCGCTGGCCTACGCCATGCTCTCGGTGGACAACAACAAGGACATCGTTTTCCACATTGACGAGGCACTCAGTTTCGACGGGCACACCGGCCCCTACATCCAGAACGCGCATGTGCGCGCCAGCAGCATCCTGCGCAAGGCAGGCGGATACCCGGCGGAGGCCGATTTCCATTACGAGATGGAGCCTTTCGAGGTGGAGTTGATTGACCAGATTTCCCGCTTCCCCGCCGCGGTGGAGCAGGCCGCCCTGGAGTACCGTCCGCTGGTGATGGCGACTTACGCCTACGATCTGGCATCCATCTTCCACAAGTTCTATCACACGGTTCCCGTCCGTCAGGCGGAGACCGACCAAAAGCGGGCGGCCCGCCTGCGGCTGGTCGCCGCCGCCCGTCAAACGCTGGCAAATGCGCTCCGTTTGCTGGACATCAAGGCGCCGGAAAAAATGTGAGGTTTTGCAACTGGGTGACAAGAAATTGTTGCCCTTTTGTTTTCTGTTTGCAAACCATTTTTCTTCAATCTTCAATCCTCAATCTTCAAATTTCCCCCAAGGAGCCAACATGGAAATCAACCACAACAAAATGCGTATCAAAACCATCATCATGGGCGCCGCCGGGCGCGACTTCCACAACTTCAACACCTTCTTTCGGAACAACCCGAAATACGAGGTCGTTGCCTTCACCGCCACGCAGATCCCGAACATCGAGGGGCGCAAATATCCCCCCGAACTCGCCGGTCCCCACTACCCCGAAGGCATCCCCATCTACCCGGAAAGCGAACTGCTGAGCCTGATCAAGGAGCACGATGTGGTGCAGGTGGTTTTCGCTTACAGTGACGTGCCCCACGAATACGTTATGCACATCGCTTCCAAGGTGATCGCCGCGGGGCCGGATTTCCGTCTGATGGGCGCGTGGACTACCCAAATCCAGTCTGCCAAGCCGGTGGTTTCCGTCTGTGCCGTCCGCACCGGCTGCGGCAAATCGCAGACCACCCGCCGGGTCTCGCTCATCCTGCGGGAGATGGGCTACAAGGTCGCCGCCATCCGCCACCCGATGCCCTATGGCGACCTCGCCAAGCAGGCCGTCCAGCGCTTTGCCGACTACAGCGACCTCGACAAGCACGAATGCACCATCGAGGAGCGCGAAGAGTACGAGCCGCACCTGGATAACGGCGTAATCGTCTACGCCGGGGTGGATTACGAAGCCATCCTGCGCCAGGCCGAGCAGGAAGTGGACATCATCCTGTGGGACGGCGGCAACAACGACTTGCCGTTCTACAAATCCGATTTTCAGATTGTGGTAGCCGATCCGCACCGCCCCGGCCATGAGGTGCGCTACCACCCCGGAGAGGCGGTTGCCCGCAGTGCGGATGTCTTTGTCATCAACAAGGTGGATACCGCCGATTACGAGAACGTGCTGGAAGTCCGCCGCAACCTGCGTGCCATCAACCCGGATGCGCTCATCATCGAGGGTGCTTCGCCCCTGTTTGTGGATGACCCCGCCGCCATCAAGGGGAAGCGCGTCCTTGTGGTTGAAGACGGTCCCACCCTGACCCACGGCAGCATGGCCTACGGCGCGGGCTGGGTCGCTGCCCGACGGTTCGGCGCTGCCGAAATTGTGGATCCGCGCCCCTACGCGGTCGGCTCCATCAAGGCGACCTACGAGAAATACCCCACCACGGGGAACGTCCTGCCCGCGATGGGCTACGGGGACGAGCAAATCCGCGAGTTGGAGCAGACCATCCACAACGCCGATGTGGATCTGGTGGTGGTCGGCACCCCCATTGACCTGACCCGCGTGCTGAAGATTGACAAGCCCTTCCAGCGCGTGCGCTACGAATTGCAGGAAATCGGCCAGCCCACCCTGGAAGACCTGCTCAAGGAGAAGTTCGGGAAGTAGGCACCGCCAAACTTACGACGACAGCCAGTCATGTCAGGACTGGCAGTCGTGTAAACAGGGCAACTGTTGCAGAAAAATCCTGCGTTGTTTCCCTCACCCCTGACCCCTCTCCCTTCGGGAGAGGGGAACCAAAGCGGAAGTTTTGGGGAGTGGCTGCAAAAAGTGTGCTGTTGTCGGCGCAAAAAGTGCGCCGACAACAGCACTACAACACATCCCCCCTTCCCTGGGGAAGGGGGGACGCAGGGGGGATGGGGGAACGCGCTGTACGGATATACCTGTAGCAATATATTTGCTTGAATTTTCGGATAGATACTAAGGGAGAGGGGAAGCAAAGCGGAAATTCTCAGGCGAAGCATTGGAAAGCGCGCCAGGCCCATCGGGCTGGCGCGCTTTATTTTACCCACTCAATCCCCTCCACGCCCGCGAAGCGTTTCGCCATCACATCCATTGCCTGGGGGTTGTTGTCAATCAGGATGAAGCGGCGACCCAGTTCCAGGCAACTTTCGCCCACCGTGCCGGAACCGGCGAAGAAATCCAGCACGGTATCGCCGGGGTTGGAGGAGGCGCGCACGATGCGGTCAATGATGCCGCGCGGCTTTTGGGTGGGATAGCCGGTTTTCTCGCGGCTGTTGGTACCCACGATGGTGTGCCACCAGGTATCGGTGGGCAGTTTGCCCCTGGCGGCTTTCTCCGGCCCCACCAGCCCCGGCGCCATGTAGGGGATGCGGTCAATCTCCTCGGTGTTGAAGGTGTAATTGCGGGGGTCTTTGGCGTAGAACAGGATGTTATCGTGCTTGGGAGGCCACTTCTTTTTGGTGCGCCCGCCAAAATCGTATGCCCAGATGATCTCGTTCAGGAAACCCTCGCGCCCGAAGATGCCATCCAGCAGAATTTTGCAGTAGTGGACTTCACGGTAGTCAATGTGGAAGTACAGCGACCCGTTGGGGGTCAGCAGCCGATAGGCTTCGATGAGCCGCGGCTCCAGAAAGGCGAGGTAATCATCGAAGGTGTCGCGGTAGCCGCGCTCCCCGATTTTGACGGTGGCATACCGCCGCCCGGCGAAGCCCGTCCGGTCCCCGTCATCGGCGCGGCGGGTGCGGATTTGGGTCCGCTTTTGGGTTTTGCCGGTGTTGAAGGGCGGGTCAATGTAAATCAGGTGGACGCTCTCGTCGGGGAGCGACTGCAAAATGGGCAGGTTATCGCCAAAGTAGATGCGGTTCATGGGAAGGGACAGGTTGAAGGTTGAAAGTTGCGGGCTGATTGACCGGCAAATTTTTTGGGACACGGATAGGCACGGATAACACGGTTTTTTTTGAGTTTTTGAGGTTTACCAATTCGAAATGGGCGTAATCTAGCAAGATTTGCAGGCAAAAAACGGCCAACTTTGCCAGATAACAGACATGTCACATGAAGGCGAATGAGTGTATCCGTGAAATCCGCAAAATCCGTGTACAAACTCCAGTTTTTTGCCTGTTGGTGCTGCCTTTTATCGCAACCAGGGTTACAAGTTGGCGGTCAGGCGTAGTAGAAAACGTAGATGCTGACCCAACTCCAGAGAGTGAGCACCGCCAGGAAAAGGCCCCACAGCACGCCGGGGGCATTCCGCAGCGATGGGAGTACCCGCTCCAGGCCGCGCGCCCAGGTCAACGCGCCAAGTGCGAAAAACAGCGCCAGCGGAAACAGGGCCGGAAAGGCGTACCGCGCAACGGGGATCGAAACAAAAGTCGAAAGCACGTGATGCGCGCCGCGCACCACCGCCAATCCCCATGCGGCTCCCAGTGACAGGATATAAAGCAAAGCGACATCCCCGCGCAGGGAATGGCGCGCTTTCCACACCCCCCACGTCCCGCCAGCGGTCAGCAAAACAGTGGCAAGCAGCAGCCAGCGATAGGGCTTATGCCCCAGCAAGGGAACATGCCCCCAGCCAAATTTAGCCCAAAAGGTGCGGAACAAACTCCCACCGGTAACGCGGTAGTACCAGCCTGCACCGTCCCAATCGCGCAGGGTGTAAAGCACAAAAGATGCCCAGCGCTGGCTGCTGTACCCAAACAGCCGCGACCAGGCATCATCCGCCCAGGGACGCGGGTTGACCCAGCCGCGCTCGCCGGA
>CAZPSL010000233.1:0-13992 GCA_964589145.1 uncultured Anaerolineales bacterium | reverse complement strand
CCTGCCCTCCCCCCGGCGGGGCGGGGTGTTCGGTGCCTGTCCTGTTCGCAAAATGAAGACTGGCAGTCCTGCCAGGACTGCCAGTCTTGTGTGCGGGGCGAGGGAAACACATAGGAATTTCTACAACATTTGCCTGCACCCTGCACCCCCAAAACGCCCCGCCAAAACACCCCCGTCAAAATGTGCTAAAATCCAGATATGGTTCGCCGCATGAAAAAAACCGCTGTGCTCCTGCTGGGGCTGCTTTTGCTGTTGCCGCTTGCCGCAAGCGCACAAACGGCATCCAGTGCCGTTCTTTCCCCGCCCAACACCCAGGATTTCCCCGAAATCTCGGCATCGCTGAAAGTTTTTGACGGGCAGGGGGCGTTTGCGCACAACCTGACGGTGGAAAACATCACCATCGCGGAGGACAGCCGTCCGCTGCCGCTCACCGCCTTGCAGGAGCAGCACCCCGGCGCGCAGTTTGTGCTTGCGCTCAGCCTGGAGCGGGCATTCGCCATCCGCGATTCGCACGGTATCTCGCGGTACGACAATATCCTCACCGCCCTCACCGAATGGGCGGATGCCCAGCCCGCAAACGCCAGCGACAACCTCAGTTTGGTCACCGCCGACGGGTACGAGGCGGCTCACGTCAGTACCGCCGCCGACTGGCTGGACGCGCTGACCGCCTACGATGTTGATCCGCGCGCCGCCGAGCCGAGCCTGGATGCCCTTTCGCGCGCCATTGACATCGCTGCCGACCCGACGCCGCGGCCCGGCATGGGGCGCAGTATCCTCTTCCTGACCCCGAACATGCCCCGCGAGAACGTCGGGGCGCTGGAAAGCCTGCTGTCGCGGGCACAGCAGGAGGGAGTGGTGATCAACATCTGGCTGGTGGGTTCACCGGCCTATTTCGATAGCGAGTTCGCCCAAAAACTGGCGGAGACCGCCGCTCACACCGGGGGGCAGTTGTTCACCTATTCGGGCGAGGAACCCCTCCCAAATCCGGATTCGTATCTCGAACCGCTCCGTCACATCTACAACCTGACGTATCAATCCAAAATCAGGGATGCCGGAATCCACCAGGTCGCCGCCCGCATCGAACTGGATGATCTGACCATCCGCAGTGAGCCGCAGACCTTCGATTTGCAGGTGCTCCCGCCAAACCCGATTTTGGTCTCTCCCCCGCAGCAGATTGTGCGCGCCGACCGCCGCGATTTTTCGGCCACCATGCACGAGGCCGAGCCGGATTACACCCCGAAATCGCAAGCCATCGAAATCGTGGTCGAATTCCCGGATGGCTATTCGCGCCCGCTGGTGCGCACCAGTCTGTACGTAGACGGGCAACTGGCAGACGAGAATACCGCCCCGCCTTTCGATACCTTCACCTGGAATTTGGACGGCTACCAGGCCAGCGGCGAGCATATCCTCCAGGTGGAGGCGGTGGATGCGCTGGGGTTGAGCAGCGTGACAATTGAGACCCCGGTGCAGATCACAGTGCAGCAGACGCCGCAGACGGTGGCGGTAACGCTCGCCCGCAACGGTCCGCTGATTGCCGGGGTGCTGGCGGCGATTGCCGGAGGCGTGCTGCTGCTGGTGCTGATTGTCGGCGGGCATATCCGCCCGCGCGAGTTCGGCAGGCAGAACGGGAACGGAAAATCCCGCAAGTCGCGGCGGGAAATTGATTCCGATCCGGTGACTCAGCCGGTTCCGGTGCGCCCGGCCACCGTGCCGGGACGCAGCCGATTTGGATGGGTAAGCCGCTTTTCCTGGCCCCAACGGCGGGGAGCGGCGGAAGCCCCCGCCTATCTGGAGCCGCTGGACGGGAGCGCTGCCGATGACCCGCTCAACCGCATTCCGCTGGACGGGCGTGAAATCAGCATCGGGCGCGACCCGAAGCGGGTTATGATCGCGTTGACAGACGCCTCGATTTCCGCAATGCACGCCAACCTGCGACGCACCAACGGTTTGTTTGTTATTCAGGATGCCGGATCGCAGGCCGGTACCTGGGTGAATTACGAGCCGGTTGCGCCCGAAGGTACACCCTTGCACCACGGCGACATTATCCACCTGGGGCGCGTGGCGCTTTCCATCGCTTACTCGGATGCCAACCGCATCCCGAAGGTGACGATTCTCAATTTGGAAAACTGGTCGTGATCCCCAGCGAGCGCTCCCACCTGTACGCTGCTGCCATCACCCATCCGGGGATGAGCGGCAAACACAACGAAGACCGTTACGCGGTCTCCGCCTACCGGCTGGAGGACGAGAACAGCACACCGGCGGTGTTCGCCATTCTTGCCGACGGGGTGGGAGGGCACCTGGCGGGGGAGGTCGCCGCTGAAATCGCGGTGGACAGCATCAGCCGCGCGGTTGCGGCGAGCGACGGCTCAACCCCGCAGGAGACGCTGGAATACGCCATCGTCCAGGCCGGTGAGTTGATCAACCGTCAGGCCAGCAGGGATGACGAGCAGCGCGGCATGGGGTCCACCTGCGCCTGTGCCTGGGTGATCGGCGACCGGCTTTACACCGCCTCCGTGGGGGATTCGCGCATCTACCTGCTGCGGGAGGAGAACATCCGTCAATTGACGGTGGATCACACCTGGGTTCAGGAGGCCCTTGATCACGGCATCATCACCCCCGACCAGGCGCAGAATCACCCCCGCTCGCACATCATCCGCCGTTACCTGGGATCGAAGAGTGCGGTTGTGCCGGATTTACGGCTGAAACTATCCCCGGATGAAAGCGATGCCGAGTCCGTTGCCAACCAGGGGATGCGGCTGTTCCCCGGCGACAAACTGGTGCTGTGTTCCGACGGCCTGTCGGACCTGGTCAGCGATGCCGAGATTTTGGCCGCTTTTCAGGAGAACCCGCTTCCCGCTGCGCTGGCTTCCCTGGTGGAACTGGCGAACAAAAACGGGGGGCACGACAATATCACCATCCTGGCGTTGAAGTTCCCAAACAGCGGCGAAACCCCGCAGGGGGTTGTGGTGGAACAGAAGATGCAAAATCCCGCCATCCCGCCGTCGCTGCTCCCCTGGGTGATCGGCGGGGCGGCGCTGCTGGGGGTCTTGCTGCTGCTGGTTCTGGTGGTGTTGTTTTTGCGCTAACGTAAAGCGGATTGCCAATCCGCTCCACCGAACTTCGCACGCCCGCATTTCATCTCCCCTTATCTGAAGCGTTACACTGTTATGGAATCTCCGCCTCGTAAATCTGATTTCCGGCGGCGAGGAAAACGCGGCGGTTCGTCCCGACAACGAAAGCGGTAGGCGCTTCCGGTAGCGGGGTGGATGGGCGGTATTGCCGTTGGTACTTCAACTGCAAACTGAACAGGTAGATCGCCGCATTGCCGGGGTCGAACAGATAAATCGAAGGGTCTGGCGGGGGCAGGTACTGGATTTGCTGGAAATCCGTATCCTGCATCACGGGGCCGTCAGCGTATCCGGCACGGTCATCATCAAAAGGTGCGGGGTCATCACAAATGGTGGGTGAATCCGTAAAAGGGCGGTAGGAGCAGAAAACAAGATGCCCGTCTTCATAAAGCAGATACAAATCTGCATCGCTCACTGTCATATCCACCACATTTTGCAGAGATGGAACGTAGTTTCCGAAGTAGTAGGTTGGCACTTCCGTGTAGTTCTCCCGCCCCCAGTAAATCCAGACAGCATTGGTTTTTGGGTCGAGAATGTAGATATTGCCGTTATCGGCTGAAAAAGCGGTTGGCTGTCCCCAATTGATGTCCGGCGGTGTGAGTGTGATGACATTAGGGCCTTTGCCCTCCCCGGGCACACAGCGTAACAGCATCCCATTGGTGTCCATGCTGATGATGGCGGCTCCGTCATTTTCCCCGAACGGGAGCGGTTCAACATCTGCCAGCGGGCCAACCACAATCGGGGCTGGAATCGGACCGCAGATAAAATCAGGGTCAATGGTATACCCGTCTTTTCCCCAGACGGCGCGCAGCACCCGCCCATTTGCGCCGTTTAGCAAATAAAGGTCATTCTCCCCGGAAAGTACCATTCTGGTGATGGCGACATCTGGCGGGAGTTCCTCTGCGAGCAGGGGCCTGTACACCAGCCGCTCGGTTTTGTCCATCTTGTCCAGGGCGGTGTAGACGTATTGACGAAGTTGCCGCGATTCGTCCGAACGTCCGAAACCTTCAGCGGTGTTCAGGTAAGCGACGGCCTGCTTCCATTTGGCCCGCGCCGTCAGTGGGTCTGTGGCTTGCAGGGCCTGCTCGGCGGCAATTTTGGCATGTGCCAGTTGCTCCTGGTGCATCCGCACCCGTCCCTCGCGAAAGTAAACCACCGAGGCGATGGTCACAATCACCACCGGCACCGCCACGGCAATGAACAACATCAGCGAGGGCGGCAGGTCCAGGTCGCTCTCCTCCGGCAGGATACGGCGCAGCAACGCGCTCATGCCGCCCAGAAAACGCCCTGCAAAACGGCGCAAATTGATCAAGACCGCCAGCAGCGCGGTGAAAGTCAGCGGGGGTTGTTTTGGTTTCTTGGGCGGATGAGATTTCTTCGCCGGAGGGGATTCCCGTTCCTGGGCAGGGTACTCAACCTCAGGGTTGGCTGCCCGCTTCGGGGCGGCGGGACGGGCTGGAACCGGGGGAGGGGACTCACCATCAGGGCTGGACGGCCCTCCAGGAATTTCAGAATCGCCGCCCTCCTTCGGAGAGGGAGTTTCTGCCTTATCCGGGGAAACCAGGGTCAGGCTGCCATCTCCCGGCACCATCTGAATCAGGGCGGCTTCGGCAGCATCCCCCGCGCTTGACCGCAAGCGCGGCAGAATCCGCTCCAGCGGCTGGCCGTGCAATGACTGCATCCCTGGCTGGAGCCAGGCGGCTGGCGGCGCCGGGCTGAGGATCAACAGATCGCCGGGGGTGATCTCAGCCTGATGATAACGGATAGGCGTTGCTCTTCCCATCCCCAGGCCAGTGCCAATCGCGGCAGGGGCCGAGAACAGATGTACTCCGTCTGCCCGGATGAGAACGGCTTGTGCCGGGCCGCACTGCGCCAGGTAAAGATGCCCGGAGCGCACCACCACCAGCGAAAGCAGCCCCAGTGAGCGGATGCCGCGGCTGGCGATGCGCTGGTTGCGGCGGAAAAATGACTGGTTGAGCGAATCGGCCACAGCCCGCATGGCGGTTGTGGAGGAGCCGGGCGTTTTGAAGTAAGTTTCAGCCAGCGAGTTGAGCAGTTTTCCGTAAGCGTTTTCCGAAAGCGGGGCATTCCCCTGAACGTTGAGATACATCACCAGCCGGTCTTGTCCCCGCCCGCGCCCGGTGCGCCGCGGCGGCAAAGCCGCCGCGAGGCCGGGGATGTTTTTCGGGATGACAGGGGTGATGAGAAGATCGAGGGAGGAGGGCATGGTAACGATGTTTTGCCGTGGTTTTCTGTGCCAGGTTTTGGTATCGGCAGTGTTGTTTGAGGCGGTCTCATTATACTGTCAAATTGGATGCTCCGGTGACAGTCGCTCCGGGGGGTGCAGGCAAAAGATGTAGAAATTGAGCAAAATTCAGCATTGCATTGTCGAGTGTGCCCCTACCCCCGGCCACTCTCCCTCCCTCTCCCCCCGAACCCCTCTCCCACAGGGAGGGGGAACCAAAGCGGAAATTTTGGGGAGGGGTGTGTTTGTCAGGTGTGTGTGCGGCGCACGGAGTGCGCCGCACACACACCTGAGAGTCCAGTCCCCCCTTCCTTGAGGCGTGTGAAACCGAAAGGGACAGGGGGAAACGTGGGTTTTGCGAAACAATAAACGCGGTGCTGCCAAAAATTGGCCGATTCCGGCGTTGCCGGATTTGAACTATGGGGCCGGGGTGATTTTGATGACCTTATAGCCGTCCCGTCCGCTGGAATCAGCCTCAACAACATCTGCTGCCACCCGTGTTGCCTGGTGGAATGCCGGTTGTAAACTGTGTACCCAGTTGGCCGTCCAGTTCCAAGGGCCGCCGCTGACCAGACCGCATCCGTCAATATTGAAGTTTATCAATTCCTCATCTCCGCTGGCAGTGGTGGACGAATTGAAGGTTCCAGAATACACGAATGTACCGTCAGTATCAGCAAAGGAGTTGTTCGTAATCGGGTTAACCGTACTGCTGGTAATTTTGTAATTTCCACAGCCGTTCACACTGATGTAGATGGCGAAGTCGTCCACGTTGGCGCCATCGGAAGTGACGTAAAACTCTTCAGAATTCCCATTCCAGAAACCAGAGGCGGGGCCTGATCCGTTCCCTACCGTCACCGATTGAATATTGCTCCAGCCGGAGGTTCCCCGTCCGGTTGTTGCGCGCACGCGGTAGTAATACGTGCCGGGGGCTTTGCCTGTTGCCGTCCAGGATGTGTTTCCTCCGTTGTAAACAACGGTCGGTGAACTGAAGGTGCTGTTGTCATCCTCCTGCAAAGTGTAGGAGGTTCTTTGATTCATAACCAGCGGCAGGTAGATTTTGTAGGTTGCCGCAGCCAGAGAGTGTGTACTCTGTGCGGGTGAACCGGCGGCCGGGGCTGTGACCGCGCTCCAGGTGACGGTGTAACTGCCGTCTCCGTCCGAATTGCTGATTGGGTTCAGGATGGGGGCTGCCACCCCGGAATTTGCCATCGCTACCGCCGCACCTGCGTTTGCAATTCCACTGCCGCAAATGGATGTGCTGCAAGTGCTGCCGGATGGAAAGGCTGTAACCGTATTCTGCAAAGTGGAAAGCACCTCTGCCGGTGTAATTGACGGTTTGACTGAATACATGAGCGAAACAATTCCGGCGACATGTGGCGTTGCCATGCTGGTGCCCTGGTAATACGCATATGTGTCGCCTGCGGGGCCTTGTGTACCCGCGTTCAGCGTGGAAAGAACGCCGCTGCCGCTGTAACGGGTATCCCCGCCTGGGGCCGCGATTTCTACCACTGATCCGTAATTGCTGTAGTAGGCCCGGTCTCCGTTGCGGTCGGTTGCGGCTATGGTAATCACGTTATTGCAGTTACCCGGCGTGAAGTTTCCGGCGTCTGAATTGTTGTTCCCGGCGGCTACGGCTACGGTTGTTCCGGCGTTATAGGCCGCGCTGATTGCATTTTGCATGGTTGTTCCGCACGACCCGCCTCCTCCCAGGCTCATGTTGATAACCTGCGCAGGGTGCGGATTGTTCGGCACACCCGTAACGGAAAGCCCGGCAGCCCAGCGAATTGCGTCAGCAATATCCGATGTGGACCCGCCGCATTTGCCCAGTACGCGCACCGGAATCACCTGCGAGACCCAGTTCAGCCCGGCAACGCCGAGATTGTTGTTGGTTGCCGCAGCGATGGTGCCCGCGACATGCGTGCCATGCCAGGAACTGTTATGTGCCGGGGAGCCAGCGTAACATTCACCGGCCACAACCCAATCCCCAGGGTCGTGCGGATCGTTATCACGCCCGTCTCCGTCGTTGCCTACCACCGAACTGCTAATCATATCGTAGCCGCCGGTCCAGCGGCCGCTCAAATCGGCGTGGTCTGTGATGCCGGTATCCAGCACGGCGACATAAACGCTGCCGGAGCCGGTGGTAATATCCCAGGCAGAGGGGGCGTCCACACCATAGTGGTTGCCACCGGGAACCAGATAGTGCCATTGGTTGGTGTATTGCGGGTCGTTAGGCGCAGTTTGTGGTGTGTTTATCTGTTCTCCCAGCGGCAGCAGAACGAGATCCGGCTCTGCGTATTCCACTTCGGGAAGTGCTGCCAGTTCCTGAGCGATTTTTGCAGCCTCCGGCACCGACATTTGTGCTGGCAAACGCAGTACGTGTGCATCCCCGGACATGGGGCGGAAATAGGTCAATTCTATTCCTGCCGCCGCACTCAACCGCTGCATCTGACTGGCGGCCCGCGCCTGGGCCGGCGCATTGAGATGTGCATCGTCTTGGTATTTGATGATAATCTGATTGACCGGGGGGGGAGAACCCGGTTCACCAGAGGACTGTGCGCTGGCATGCTGGCCGCCGAGTGCCAACAAAATGCCGAAAACCGGAATAACAAGGAACAAAAACACAGCCTTTTTCATTTTCTACTCCTTTGTGAATAATAGAAACAAGAAAGAACGGAGAGCAAAAAACATCCGCAAATTTGTGCCCTGTGAATCTTCCGGGCAGGTCGGGTTGATCAGAAGGCTACCTGCCGGGGCAGGCCAGGGCCTCCTGTTCGAACACTGCCAGGCGTATCAGACCAGATACCCGGAATGCTGGTACCGCAGCGCGGGCAGGTTCCCTCGGCGGTGATACGATACCGGGTCACAGCAAAACCGTACCGCTCAATCAGCCGATACCCGCAATTGTGGCAGCGGGTATGCTCATACTCCGCCAGCAGCCCGGGGAGGTTGCCCGCATACACATAACGGAGCCCCGCCTCGATGCCGATTTCCGCCGCTCGCTCCAGGGTGCGGGCGGGAGTCCGGGAGGGCCCGGTCATCTTGTAATCGGGGTGGAAGGCGGTCACATGCCAGGGGATATTCGGGGAAACGGAGGTGATGAAGCGGGCCGCATCCATCAACTCATCGGTGGAATCGTTGAAGCCGGGCACCACCAGCGTAACGACCTCCACCCAAAAGCCCAGGTCGTGCGCCCGCCGGATGCTGTCGAGCACGTTTTGCAGCACGCCGCCCAGTTTGCGGTACTGCCTGTCCTGCATGGTTTTGAGGTCAATCTTGTAGCCGTCCAGCCAGGGGCGCAGGTAGTCGAGCACTTCGGGCGTGGCGTTGCCGTTGGAGACGTAAACGCACTTCATCCCGGCCTGCTTTGCCAGTTTGAAGATGCTGACCGCCCATTCGGAGGTGATCAGCGGCTCGTTGTAGGTGGAGGCCACCACCTGCGCCCCGCTGCGCACCCCCAGGGCGACCAGTTGCTCCGGGCTGATTTTCTGAATGTAGCGCCCGGAAATCTCCGAAGCGGGGTCGCGCAGCGCCTGGGATGTCAGCCAGTTTTGGCAGTACTCGCAGTGCAGGTCGCAGCCCAGCATCCCGAAACTGAGTGCATCGCTCCCCGCCAGAAAGTGATAAAACGGCTTCTTCTCGATGGGGTCCACCTGCAAGCCGGAGACGTAACCCCACGGGACGTACAGCACCCCGCCGCGGTTGAAGCGTACCTGGCAAATGCCCCGCCGCCCGTCCTTGATCAGGCAGCGATGCGCACAGGCGTAGCAGCGCACCGCGTTGTCATCCAGTTTCTCGTAAAGTTCCCCCTCGCGTGTCAGTGCATCCAAGCGTTCAGCCAGTGTGGACATGGTGTGTGTTCCAGTGTTCAGGGGTTGCAGGTTGAAGGTTGAAGGTTTCCAACTTTCAACTTTCAACTTGCAACTTGTAACTTGTAACTTCCAGTATAATCCTACCATGCTAACCCTTTGCATTCAAGCGGGCGGGCGCTCTTCCCGCATGGGAACGGACAAGGCGCTGCTGGATTTTGGCGGAAAACCGTTGATTCAGCGCGTCCTCGACCGGCTGGAATCCCTCGCCCAGGAGACGATCATCACCACCAACCGACCGGAGGGCTACCGTTTCCTGAATTTGCCCCTCGTCTCGGATGTGATTCCCGGCCGCGGCGCCCTCGGCGGGCTTTACACCGCCCTGAAAGCCGCCTCGCACCCGCTGGTGGCGGTAGCCGCCTGCGACATGCCCTTCGCCAGCCCTGAAGTTTTCGCCGTCTGCCGCGACCATCTGCTCGCCGACCCTGCCCTGGATGCGGTCATCCCCGCCACCGAACACGGCCTGGAGCCGCTGCACGCCGTCTATCGCCGCGAGACCTGTCTGCCGCTGGTGGAACAGGCCATCGCCGCCAACAAGTGGAAACTAATCGCCTGGCACGGGGAGGCCAGCATCCGCACCCTGCCCCCGGAAGAAGTCGCCCGCCTTGATCCTGGCGGACTGGCATTTTTGAATGTGAACACACCGGAGGAGTTTGAGTCGGCGAATCAACGATTCAGCGATTCGGCGAATCGGCAATCCGTTGACTCGCTGACTCGCTGACTCGCTGACTCGCCGACTCGCTGACTCGCCGACTCGTTGACTCACTCCCCCCCTATGCTATAATTCCCGCACGCCCCAGTAGCTCAAACGGACAGAGCAAGGCTCTCCTAAAGCCTAGGTTGGGGGTTCGACTCCCTCCTGGGGCACACTGGGGTGCAGGCAAAAGATGTAGAACGCCGGTGGTCCCCCCTCCCCTGCCCTCCCCCCGACGGGGGGAGGGTTGGGTGGGGGGAAAGGAAGCAGCGCCCATACGACTGCCCACTTTCTACAACATTTGCCTGCACCCGCACACTGTTCCAATTTGTTTTTTTGCAATTTACTTGCTATACTGGGGGAAATGGATTTAGACCCTATTCGAAAAATCACGATGTAACAAACCGGATACGTTGTGATATGCTGTGGCGACATTTCCCTCACCCCAGCCCCTCCCTGCCCTCACCCCTGCCCCCTCTCCCTTCGGGAGAGGGGAACCAAAGCGGAAGTTTTGGAGAGGGACATCGAAAAGTGTGATGTTGTCGGCGCACTCTGTGCGCCGACAACATCACTACAGCACATCCCCCTTTCCTTGGGGAGTGTGAAGCCTGCCCGAAGGGTGAGGGGGGATACAGGGGGGATGGGGTAACATACCAGATTGATATGCTTGTAACGACACACATGTCCGAATGAGTGCAGGCAAATGTTGTAGAAACGCCTGGGTTCCCCCCTCCCTTACCCTCCCCCCGTCGGGGGGAGGGTAAGGGAGGGGGGAAGAAGCAATGTCCTTGTGACTGCCCGATTTCTACATCTTTTACTTGCACCCGTCCGAATTTTCGGATAGACATTTAGGGCAAGTCCATCTCACTTCTCTGCAAAGGCACAGAGAAACACGGCTGTAGAGCGGATTGCCAATCCGCTCTACCGTTTCTTCGTATTGAGAACACACATCAACCCTGAAATTGCCCCACCTTAACGGAGGCACGATGAAAAACAACAGCACAACAACCGTGGTCATTGTAATTATCATCGGCAGCGTCATTTGCTTTTTTGTCGGAATTTGCGCGGCTTGTGGAATGCTCACCCTGTGGAACATGCCGTTTGATAATTCTGACAATAACAGCGGCCCCGCCGAGATGGACAGCAGCGCCGCTCCCCAAACCGGCGAGTTCGCCCCCGATTTTCAACTGCAAAGCATCACCGGAGAAACCGTTACCCTGAGCGAGTTCCGCGGCCAGCCCGTTCTGGTGAACTTCTGGGCAACCTGGTGCAGCCCCTGCGTAGATGAGATGCCGCACATCGAAGAACGCTACCGGCAGTATGCTCCCGAACTGGTGGTGCTGGCAATCGAAAGCGATTCTTCCCGGAATGACCTGCTCGACTTTATCCAAGAAGAGGAGATCACCTTCACCGTGCTGGTCGGCACCGAAAGCGTCTCGCGGGATTATGAAATTTACGCTTACCCCACCTCGTTTTTCATTGATGCCGACGGAGTCATTCAGGCGGTGTTCATCGGCAGCATGAGCATGGATGTACTGGATGAGAATCTGGCGAAAATTGGCGTAGGAGACTGAACGCGATGCTCCCGGAACTCTCCCGCGAGGAATTTCGACGCTACTCCCGTCACCTGCTGCTCCCCGAAGTGGGGCTACAGGGGCAGCGCAAACTCAAGGCCGCCTCCGTGCTGGTCATCGGCACCGGCGGGCTGGGTTCTCCGGTTGCGCTCTACCTGGCAGCAGCGGGCGTGGGGCGCATCGGGCTGGTGGATTTCGATCTGGTGGATGCCTCCAACCTTCAACGGCAGATCATCCACGGGAGCGGGACGCTCGGCGGCCTCAAGGTGGAATCCGCCAAAAAACGGCTGCTCGACCTCAACCCCGACATCCGGGTGGATGCCCACAACGAGATGTTCAGCGCCGAAAACGCCTTTCGCATCGCCGAGCCGTATGACATCATCGTGGATTGCAGCGACAATTTTCCCACCCGCTACCTGAGCAACGACCTGGCGGTGCTGACCGGAAAGCCCAACGTCTATGGCTCGATTTTCCGCTTCGATGGGCAGGTCAGCGTTTTCGATGCCAGCCGCGGCCCCTGTTACCGCTGCATCTTTCCGGAGCCGCCGCCCCCCGGCGCGGTGCCGACCTGTGCCGAAGGCGGCGTGCTGGGCATCCTGCCCGGAACCATCGGGACGCTGCAAGCGACCGAGGTGGTCAAACTGATTTTGGGAGTCGGCGAGCCGCTGATCGGCACGCTGCTGCTCTACGATGCCCTGGAGATGCGCTTCGACCGCATCAAACTGCGCAAAAATCCGCAGTGCAAGGTCTGCGGGGAGCATCCCGAAATCACCGGACTGATGGATTACGAAGCGTTTTGCGGATTCGGCCGCGAGCCGGATGCTCTCGGCGAGGAATGGGAAATCACGCCCGCGGAACTGGCTGACCGCCTGAAGCGCGGGGATTCCCTGAAACTGGTGGATGTCCGCGAACCCCACGAGGCCGAGATCGCCCGCATCCCCGGAGCGGAGAGCATCCCCCTGGGGAAGTTGACATCCCGCATCGCCGAACTGAACCCGGACGAGGAAATCGTGCTGATCTGCAAGGAGGGGACGCGTTCCGCCCGCGCCCTGAAGGTGCTGCGCGAGGCGGGGTTTCGCAAGGCCAGGAACCTGAAAGGGGGCATCAATGCCTGGGCGCAGGCGGTTGAGCCGAGTTTGCCGGTGTACTAACAAATCAACAAGGCGCCTCTTGTCCCTGCGTTTCAGCGAAAATTCCAATAATTTTTCCCATGAGACTCACCCCTGAAGAACAGGCCATGCTGGACGGCGAACAAGGCTGCGCCGCCCGCAAGGCGATGCAAATTCTCACCGCGCTGGGCAAAATCTACGGCGCGGCGCGGCTGATTCCGGTGACCTCGGTGCAGATTTCCGGGGTCAGTTACGCCAACCTGGGGGAGGCGGGGCTGCAATTCCTCTCCGAGATGGCGGAAGGCGGCGGGCGCGCCCGCGTCCTGACCACGCTCAACCCCGCGGGGATGGACATCGAAAACTGGCAGGCGCTGGGCATCAGCCCGGAGTTCGCTGAAAACCAGACCCGCGTGCTGGATGCCTTCGCCCGCATGAACATCATCACCACCGCATCCTGCACGCCGTACCTGATCGGCAACACGCCCCACTTCGGGGAGCATATCGCCTGGGCGGAATCCAGCGCGGTGTGCTACGCCAACTCGGTGCTGGGGGCGCGCACCAACCGCGAGGGCGGGCCGAGCGCGCTGGCGGCATCCCTGACGGGGCGCACGCCCGCCTACGGCTATCACCTGGATGAGAACCGTCAGCCCGCGCTGACTATCGAGGTGGAAGCCGCCCTGAACGAAAACACCGACTTCGGCGCGCTGGGCAAGGTGATTGGCGACAAACTGCAAAACCGGCAGGGACGGCGGGTTCCGTTCCTCCGGGGGGTTGAGTGCGCTTCGGTGGAGAATCTCAAATCGTTTTGCGCTTCGGTGGCGACCTACGGGGGGGTGGCGATGTTCCACATGGCGGGAATCACCCCCGAAGCCGCGTCCGTCACGCCCCCGGAGGAAACGGTACGCATCACGGGAGATGAAATCCGCCGGGCGCGGGAATCGATGATTGATGTGACATCCGCTGACGAGGTGGATTTCGTCAGTTTGGGGTGTCCGCATCTTTCCATCAAGGAAATCGCCCGCATCGCCGAACTGCTGGCGGGCAAACAGGTGACGAGGGAATTCTGGATCACCACCGCCCGCCCGACCAAGAACATCGCCGATATGATGGGTTACACGGCGGTGATTGAGGCCGCCGGGGCGAAGTTCGCCGCTGATACCTGCTGCGTGGTCGCCCCCATCGAGGGGCGGTTCCACGCCCTGGCAACCGACAGCGCCAAGGCCTGCTACTACGCCTCGGCGAAAAACAAGTTCAAGACCGTGCTGCTGCCCTTTGACGAGGTGGTGGCAAAGGCGGTGGAGTGAGCCGGGCGCGGTATAATCGGAGGGCAAGGGTGCAGGTTTGCAAGTCTGCATGTTTGCAAGTTGCAGGCAGGC
>CAZPSL010000232.1:0-8266 GCA_964589145.1 uncultured Anaerolineales bacterium | reverse complement strand
GGTGGCGCGCCATCCACTGCCGCAGTAGGTCACGATGGGGGTGTTGAAATCGGGCAGGGATTTCAGGTTTTGCGCCAGTTGATCGAGCGGGATATGAACTGCGCCTTCAATGTAGCCGTGTTCTTCCACTTCGGCAGTGGTGCGAACGTCCAGGAGGAAGGGCGGGGTGTCGCTCGCCAGTTCTTCCATCAGGCCGTCGGCTTTGATGGTGTTGTAATGTTCCATTGTCTCCAGCATGGCCTCGTAGGATTCGTCCAGCGCTGTGGTCAGGTCAAAGGCCGG
This sequence comes from uncultured Anaerolineales bacterium, assembly GCA_964589145.1. Classification (GTDB taxonomy): domain Bacteria; phylum Chloroflexota; class Anaerolineae; order Anaerolineales; family UBA11858; genus UBA11858. Next base: position 7,984 of record CAZPSL010000232.1, on the reverse strand, counting down.
TTCTTCCGGTGCGGCGGGTTCTTCCGGGGCTGTCGGTTCTTCCGGGGCGGCGGTGGGTTCTGCCGGAGCGGGCGCTTCCTCGGCGGGCGCTTCCTCAGCGGGCGTTCCGTTGCAGGCCGCGAGGAACATGCTCAGGATGATGAGCACAGACAGGATGGTGAGGATGTTGCGTTTCATGGTTTCTTCTCCTTGTCGGTTGGGTTGAAGATTGGGAGTTGGATGTTTTTGGCCGCATCAGGGCGCGGTGGTCTCTGTTGCGGTGAGCGTGGATGTGTAGGCCGGCAGCAGGGTTTCCACCGCCGGGGGAATATCGAGAACAATCACATCCAGGTTGGCTTCGAGTTCGTCAGGATTGACCTTGTCGGCTGTGAGAAACAGGGCCGGATTGTTGTGACAGGCATCGCAGGATTCGGTCTGAGGGGTTTCGCGCTGGATATTGTGAGGGGTCGCGTAAGTCCAGGTGGGCAAGGCGTTGAAGTTGGACAGTAAATCTTCCCCGTAGAACTGGAAACTGGTTGGGGAAACCGGCACATGCCGCACCGGAACATACCGGTAAGGGCGGGCGTAACTTTCGCGCGGGTTTCTGCCGATGTAGAAGCCCAGGGATGATCCTTCGGTGGCGAAGTATGGATTGCCGGTCTTTTCGCTAATTGCCATGTGGCAGCCATCGCAACTGGTGTAGGAAACCGAATGGCAGACCTGGCATGAGAGGTCACCGGCGTGGTAGGCGTGCATCTCGATTCCGTCATCTCCGGTGGCGACTTTGGCGTGACAGGTTTCGCAACTTGGGGATTGAATCCCGGCGTAGCGGTGGTCGGGCGGGGGAACCTGCCCGTTCTCCGGGGCGGTATGACAGGTATCGCAGTCTTGCGGGTAGCCGTGCATGGCTTCTCCGGTGTGGCAATCCACGCATTTCATTCGCCCCTGGCGAAAGTGGACATCGGCCCGCAAATCTTCGTGCTTGCCCATGTATTCGTTCCCGACCCGGCTGCCGTGGCAGGCGGTGCAGTTGCGCGTCATGGAGGGTTCGCGGTTGAAAACGTGCCCATTGACAAAACCGCCGCCGACCGGTTTGGGCTGGCTGATGTGGCAGTCTCCGCAACTGGTATGGCAGGTGTTGCAGTGGTTTCCGAACATTTCCGCCAATGCGGTGTGGTCGGCGGGAGTGCTGCGGGCGTCCAGGTCTGTCCAGTAACCCGCCAGGTTGACATGCAGGTTGGTTTCTGAATGGGCAACCACGTCAGGGTGGCACTCGCCGCAGACGGTTTGCGGGTCTTCACTGGGACGGGGGATCAGCCCTTGGTGCGCGGTTTCTTTATCCGCGGCCTGCACCCCGCCGTGACAGGTTTCGCAGGCGATTTTCCCGTGAACGGTGGCGAGGAAGGCGCTGCTATTGATAAAAACTTTCTCCCATGGCTCCAACGGAGCCACTTCACCCCCTCAGCCCTCGCCTTTGCTTTCTTTGGCGGCCGGTTCCTCGGGTTTTGCGGTGTCAATCAGGGCTTGTTGGTCGGTATGGCATTCAATGCAGTAATTTTCCGCTTCGGGGGCGGCAACTGCATTTGGGGATGTCTCCGTTTCTGAAACGGTTTCCGTTGAAACGCTGGCCGCCGGGGCAGCGCCAGATTCGCCTTCGGTTATGGCAACCTGGATTGCATCCGCCGCATGAACGGGGGGGGCTGTGCGGGTGCTGCATCCGCCCAAGAGAAGCATTGCAAACATAAATGCGCCAAACAGCAGGGTATGGGTGAGATGTTTGTTCATAAAATTACATGCTCCTGATCCTGAACGCTCGCCTTTTTGTTCTTATTTTCACGAACACTTGCGATTATAATAAGCAAAACTCATGTTCTCAAGTGACAAAGATAACATCTGCTTATAGGTTTTGCTTATCCAACCGATAGGAAAGACTTTTGCTGAAGGGAAGTTTGTCACTTGAAATAGTTATACTTTTTGTGCTAGTATTCACAAAGCAGGAGATGCCATGCTGGATACCCATCAACTCAACGTATTTTTAACCGCGGCGGAGACGTTGAACTTCACGCAGGCTGCCAAGCGGTTACATATGAGCCAGCCGAGTGTCAGCCAGCATATTCAGGCGCTGGAAAAGCATTTCGGTATTGCCTTGTTCATCCGTTCGGGGCGCAATCTGCAACTGACGGATGCCGGGCTGACGCTGGTTCCAATGGCGCGTGAAATTGTCCGGCAGTCGATTCGCATTGAGGAGACGATGAGTTCTTTGCAGGGGCAGGTTAACGGGCACTTGATCGTGGGGTGCAGCACAACACCGGGGAAATATGTATTGCCGCATTTGTTGGCGAATTTCCACCGGCAATATCCGATGGTGCGGGTGACCTGCCAGGTTTCGTCGCAGATGCAGTCAATCGAGATGTTGTGCAATGGCGATATTCATTTCGCTCTCACCAGCCATTTGAAAGATTTATGCCGGGAGGCCGAGTTCCACAACTTTCTTTGTGAGCGGATTTCGCTGGTTGTGCCGGTAAACCATCCCTGGGCGGAACGTGAATCCATCGAACCGGAAGAATTGTTTACCGCCGACTTTATCTTCCGCGAGCCGGAATCAGGAACCTATGTGGCCGTGCAGAATGCCTTGAGAACAGCAGATATCGAAATTGAACAACTCAATACGCTGCTGGTGCTTGGGAATTCGGAGGCGATTGCAATGTCGGTGCAGGAGGGGCTTGGAGTCGGGTTTGTTTCCGGTTCGGTCACGGAACATATCGGGCGCGGGCGGATTGTTCCGGTGAGCATCTCTGGGGTAGATATTTGCCGGGATATTTTCATCGGGCGGAATACCCGATTCCCCGGAACCAAAGCACAAACCGCGTTCTGGAATTTCGTCACCGGACTGCCGATCCCTATCGAACATGCAGGCTCATGGGGGGATGTTTTCTCAAAAATCCCGATGCCATAGAATTCGGCAAACTCTCCAGATTACGAGAATGTTCAAGGAGCAATGATGAAAAGCACACCTTCAGAGAAGTTGAAAACAATGGCTTTGCCTGTTCTTGCGGGGGTGGCGGTATTTGCGCTGGCTCTGCTGCTGACGACGGGGATTGCTTCCGCCGCTTCTCCGGCGCAGGATACAACCCCTCCACCGGCGGATGAAGGAACAAAAGATTGCGCCGACTGCCACTTGGATATTGCCGAAAGTTGGTCACAGAGTTCTCATGCGCACGCTTACGATAATGTTTATTTTCAGGAGCAATGGACGGGCCTGGGTTCCCCGGACGAGTGCCTTGCGTGTCATACAACCAATTTTGTGGCTTCCACCGGAGAATACACCCAGGATGGAATTCACTGCCAGGCCTGCCACGGAGAAACTTCTGCCGGACATCCGCCGGAGGTAGTCCCCGTTTATGCCGACGCAGAATATTGCGGAGAATGCCACACAACAACCCTCAGCGAATGGAAAACCACCATCCACGCTTCCGTCGGGGTGGGGTGCATGGCCTGCCACGACCCGCACAGTCAGCAGCCGTTGTTTGAAGTCAAAGATGATCTGTGCCTCAACTGCCACCAGGAGGAGATGGATCACTATTTGGAAGATCTGCACATCCAGAAAGGAGTTGGCTGCGTAGATTGTCACGCACTGGTGGTTCCGCCGGAGTCGCCGCCCGATGACGGGATTATCCCTACCGGCCATGCATTCACAATTACGCCCGCAACCTGTGTTGCCTGCCATACCGATGCGTTACATGCTGGTATCCCTCTGCCCGGATACGAAAATGGCGCCACAGGGAATTACACGCCCACCGAATCCATTTCCGGGACGGAGATTGTGCAGGCCGCCGTGGTGGATACCCTTTACGGCGCAGCAATTGGAGAAGAAAGCGGAGCATCGCTCACCCCGGAGCAGAAAATCCAGACGCTGGAAACCGCACTTGCCAGCCGCAACATCACACTGCTGTTCCAGGGCGGAATCGTCGGGCTGGTTTTGGGCGGCTCGACGGCATGGATTGTCGCCCGCAACGTCCGCCGTGTGCCTTCGGAAACGGAGGAAAACTCCGGCGGCAACGATGAAAAAAAGGAAGGGTCGGATGGCACAGAAGAAGACGCATAAAAAACAGCCCCTCCTCTCCCGCCGCGATGTGCTGAAAATCGCAGGCGTTACCGGGGCAACCGCACTTGTTACCGGGCTGGTTACATCAGGCCCGTTCTCCCCGCAATCGCTGGAAGGAATTAACCGGCAACCCGGCGGGCACGGCGGCGGCGGAGAACATCTCTGGAGCATGGTGATCGACCTGGAACGGTGTGTCGGCTGCCGCTACTGCGTCTGGAGTTGCCAGGCCAGCAACGATGTTCCGGATGACGAAATGCGCTGGAACGTCGGTTTCCCGGAGCGAACTGAAAACGGTACCGATTTCTTTATGACCCGCCCCTGTATGCACTGTCAGGATGCGCCGTGTGTCAAAGTTTGCCCGGTTGGGGCGACCTGGATCCGCGAAGATGGCATTGTCGCGATGGATTACGACCGCTGCATCGGCTGCCGCTACTGCGAGGTGGCCTGCCCTTACGATGCACGGCGGTTCAACTGGAAAGTTTCCACGGCGGAAAACCCCTATATCCCAGCCTGGGGAACCCCGGAAATTGACCGTCGCCCGCGCGGAGTGGTGGAAAAGTGCACCTTTTGTGTCCAGCGGATTGACCGCGGCCTGGAGCAGGGCCTGACCCCCGGCGTGGATTACGCAGCGACCCCGGCTTGTGTGAACGCCTGCCCGGTCGGGGCGCGCATCTTCGGAGACCTGAAAGACCCCGGCAGCCCGATTTCCAACTATCTGGCAGAACACGAAACCTTCCGCCTTCGGGAAGATTTCGGCACCGCACCCAATGTCCGCTATGTTCCCCCGGAGAAGGAGGCTTGAGCATGACAGCGACGACCATGCAGACAACAAAACGACGCAAGCCCCTGGTTACGCCCTGGCGGTTATGGATCGCACTGCTGGTGGTGATGATCGCCGTTGGCCTGTGGGGGGCGGTGCAGGTTCTATTGTACGGGTTGCAGGTCACCGGCTTGAGCGACCAGGTCCCCTGGGGGTTGTGGATCACCCAGGACCTGACCTCCATCGGGCTGGGAGCAGGTGCATTCACCTTCTCGGCGATTGTTTACCTCTTCCGCCTCAAGCGGTTTGAGCCGATGGCGCGGGTTGCCGTGTTCGTCGGTTTTCTCGGATACACCTCGGCAATGCTGGCGCTGGCAATGGATATCGGCCGCCCCGATCGTTTCTATCACCCCCTGATTTACTGGAATATGCACTCGGTTTTGTGGGAAATTACCTGGTGTGTGATTTTGTATTCCACCGTGCTGTTGATGGAACTGCTGCCCATTATTTTCGATAGTTCCTTTTTTGACAACAAACCCGCCTGGAGAAAATTTGGACATTACCTGCATAAAGCCGCTCCGGTATTTGCCGTCATCGGGCTGGGGCTTTCGATGTTACACCAGTCTTCGCTAGGCGCGACATATGGCGTACTGTCCGGGCGGGCAATCTGGTTCAAACCCTCCCTGCCGGTGATGTTCATTATCTCCGCGATTGCCGGTGGTATCTCGATGACCCTGCTGCTCACCCTGATGGTTGGAAAACTTGCCAACTGCCGTAAAATCACCCGTGCCCTGCAATTTGAGATTTCACGCATTATCGGTTACATAGTTCTGGGATACATCTACATCAAACTGTGGGACTGGGCTGCCACTTCGTATTACAGCCAGGCACACGCAGATGCGCTCGCCCGTTTGCAAGCCACAACGCCCTACACGCAGACTTTCTGGTGGCTGGAAATCATCTTTGGCGGGCTGGTTCCGGCCCTGATTTTGCTTTACCGTCCACTGCGGCACAACGACCGGTATGTGATGATTGCACTGGGGCTGATAGTGATGGGGGTGCTGGTCAACCGCTGGAATGTCACCCTCTCCGGGCTGGTTGCCCCCCCGCAGTGGTCTCCCGGCATGATAGGGAATTTGGTTGTAGCAACCTACCTCCCGACGCTGACAGAGTTTGCCGTTTCCATCGGCATTGCCGGGTATGCCTTGCTGGGTTTCACCTTGGGGGTTAAATACCTGCCGTTGTATCCCAAACATTGTGAAACGGATTCTTAAGCCTTTCAGCAAAAGCCCGGTTCAGGTTGATTTAACCGTCAGATGACCGCGGGTTGCAGTCTTTGTACACACTCATGAAAACCAGCCCCAGCGGGAGCATCCCGGCGAGGCAGGGGAACCCGCGGCCCGAAGCGGGAGAAACGGGGCGGGTTTCGGGCGGGTTCGCAGCCCCGGAGGATTCCTCCGGCGTGGAAACCGCTTCCGTTCCCGCCGGGGACGGTGGACTGGTGGGTTCCGGCATCCCCAGCGGGGGCAGAGGGACCTCGGAACCCGTCACTTCGTAGGCAGCGCCGTCGAGAACGGCAATCACCCGCGGGCCGAGAGCGAAACTCGCTCCCAATTCGGGGTAGCGTTCCACCAGGGCGAAGTAATCATCCGAAAGGAAGGCGACTCTCACCGTCTGCATTGTTTCGGGGTCGAAGGCCGTATCCACCCAAACGCCGTCGGAGAGCACAAAGGTGTGCGCTCCCACAATGCGGACGCGCCCGACGGCTTCGGCAGCGGGGGCTTGCACGGTATCGCTCTGGCGCATCCGGCTCTCGGCGGCGGCCTGCTCCACCGCATCCTGCCCGTAGGCGGGTGCGGCGGGGGCGGATTCGAGGTTCTTGAAGGCTTCTTCGGCGATTTGCTGCTGCGCTTCAACGCCCAGCGGCATCGGCTCCGTGACCAGGTAGGAGGTGTAGGGCGTGACGATGCCGTAGCGGATGCTCAGGCGCACAATCTGGTCTATCAATTCTTGCTCTGGCCCGTGCAGGCGAACCTGGTTGAGCAGGTAGCCGATTTTGCGGGTAGCCCACAGGCGGGGAATTGAGGATTGAAGATTGGAGACTGAAGTTTCGGGGAAGGTTTGGTTGGGGAAGGTGAAGGTTTGAATGGCTCCGTTTACCGTGCCGCTGAGGGTGATGTCGGCGCTGCCGGGGGTGCGGTAGCGGCCTGCCACCACAATCTGCGAACCGGCAAAAAGGTCAGGCAGGGGGTTAGGGTAGAGGTCGTAAACGGGGATGTTCCCGAAATCCAGTTGCAGGTCGGTAAGTACGGGGGTGCTGATTTTGGCGTAGAAGGCCGAGACGGTTTCATCCAGCGGCTGGCCGGGCAGGATGTAGGTGCTGAGGCCGTGATGCGCCTGGGCGAGTGAATCCAGCAGGTAGGTATCCACATCGTAGCCGACGCCGAAGGCGAAGGTGCGCAGGTTTTCGGGTGCGGCGGCGGCGAAGTTGGCGAGGATGGCGTCGGCATCGAGAACGCCCTCGGTGGGCAGCCCGTCAGTGAGGAAAATCAGGTAGGCCGGGCGGCCCGGCTCGGTCATGGAGGCGGCTTCGAGCAGGGCGCGGTTGATGTCGGTGCTGCCGAGCGCGCTCTGGCGGTCGAGCCAGGCGGCGGCTTCAGCCCCTTCTTCGGCGGGGCGCAGGCCGTCGGCGTAGGCGGTGAAGTCGGTGCTGAAGGTGATAAGGTTGAAACGGTCATCGGGGTTGAGATGGGTCAGGATGTATTGGGCGGCCTGCTGCGCCTGGAGGAACTTTTCACCCTCCATGCTGCCGGAGCGGTCGAGGACGAGGAGCAAATCTTTGGGGATGGGCTGCGCTTCCGCCTGGGGACGCGGGGCCAGCAGCAGCAGAAAGAAGCCCTCCGGGTCGGCGGGGTCTGCCGGGTCGCGGTAGGGCAGCAGGTGCAGGGCTTCGCTCGCGCCGATGGAGTAGTAGAGGGCGAAGTCGGTATCGGGGCGCACGTTGGCGGCCTCGTACCCGGCGGTGACGTGGAAATCATCCACCCGGCTGAGGGCGACAGGATGCGAGGGGGAATACACCGCCCGAATGGGCTGCCCGGCGGGCAGATCAACGCGGATGGTGACTTCTTCCAGCGGCCGGG
>CAZPSL010000231.1:0-10872 GCA_964589145.1 uncultured Anaerolineales bacterium | reverse complement strand
GGGGGGGGGGGCGGGGGGGCTTGGGGGTGGGGGGGGGGAGGGGGGGGGGGGTGGGGGAGGGGGCAGGGGATGGGGAACGGATTAGCGGATGGGCAGCGGATGGGGGCAGCGGATGGGGAACGGATTAGCGGATGGGCAGCGGATGGGGGAAACGGATGGGGGCAGCGTTCAATTGTTGGTATCCCAAACAATGTATTGGGTGGTCGCCTGGGAGAGATCGGCGTATGCACCACGGTATTTTTCCGGCAGCATGGCCGCCAGGATGTACATCATCTCGTCGGCCATCTGCTGGCGGACGGCGTTGTTGATGCGCCTGCCGCCCGAATCCAGGTGGAAGGGCGGCCCGACGCGAACGTGGAATTCCGTGCGGCGGATGTGTTTCAGGTCGTCTTTGTAGTTTTCGTGTCCGTAGTTTGCCATCGGGATGATGGGCGCGCCGCTCAGGTAGCCGAGCATCGCCACGCCGGGGTGGGCACGCTGCATCTCTCCGGTGTGGCTGCGGGTGCCCTCCGGAGCCATTGCAAATATCTGCCCGGCCTTGATGCGGGCGACTGCATCCTTGATGGCGCTCAGATCCGCCTCGCCGCGGTGCAGGGGAATTACATCCCAGGTGCGGAACAGGAATCCCATCGCCGCGCTATCCCAATACTCCGCCTTGGCGAAGCCGGTCAGGTAGCGGGGGTGAATATGCTGCAATTCGGTGTAGATGATGGGCGCTTCAACAATGTTGATGTGGTTGGTGAACAGAAGCAGCGGCCCCTGGCGGGGGATTTTGCGCAGTTCGTCCACGTCCAGGCGCACCAGCAGGTGAAACAAACTCCGCAAGGCGGTATTGACCAGGCGTTCGGTGATGGTGTAGTGGTATGCGGGCATGAGGGGAATCAGCGAGTCAGCGAATCAGCGAATCAGCGAGTCAGCGAATCAGCGAGTCAGCGAGTCAGTGAAGCAGCGAAGTAGCGAAGCAGCAAGTTAGTGAGGCGGCGGGGCAGTGCGCCGCGGAACGGGGGCGGGGAGCGATGGTTAGGCGGGCTGGGCGGTCACTTTGGTCATCACGTCGCCCTGACGGATGTTGTTAACCACGTCCATGCCGGAAACGACCTTACCAAAAACGGTGTGTTTGCCGTCCAGGTGGGGCTGGGGCGAGTGGGTGATGAAAAACTGGCTGCCATTGGTGTTCGGTCCGGCGTTTGCCATCGAGATCACGCCCGTTTCATGTTTGAGCGGGTTGCCGATGGTTTCATCCTGAAACTGGTAGCCGGGGCCGCCGCGCCCGGTGCCGGTCGGGTCGCCGCCCTGGATGACGAAGTTGCTGATCACGCGGTGGAAGGTCACGCCGTCATAAAAGCCTTCCTGGATGAGAAAAACAAAGTTGTTGACCGTTACCGGGGCGTATTCAGGGTAGAGTTCCAGTTCGATGGTGCCGCGGTTGGTTTCCATTGTCACCCGGTAGTTCTTTTCAGGGTCAATGACCAAATCAGGAGGGGTGTTCCACTTTTTCATGGGTTGTTCCTTTCAAATGGGAGTAGGATGTCGTGATTATAACAGGCTGGTGGCCGATGGGGAACGGATACACCCATGAGGGTGCAAGCAAAAGATGTAGAAATTGGGCAGTCACATGGGCTTCCCCCTACCCCGCTCTCACGCCTGACCCCTCTCCCGAAGGGAGAGGGGAACCAAAGCGGAAATTTTGGGGAGGGGCGTGTTTGTCAGGTGTGTGTGCGGCGCGCGAAGTGCGCCGCACACACACCGAAAAGTCCGATCCCCCCTTCCTTGGGGAGTGCGAAGCCTGCCCAAAGGGAGATGGATCAGGGGCGAGAGCGATAAAAAATACAGGGTCCAGCCCACGCCTGCCAGACCAGATTGGCGGGTTCCGGGTGATTTTTCAGCGTGGTTTTTCCTCCATCAATTCAAGCACAACCTGGTTGAATTCCTGCACGGTGAACGGTTTTTGCAGCCAGTGTATCTGCCCCCGTTGCAGCAGTTGCTGGTTTTGCTCGTCGAGCGGGTGCCCGGTGATAAAGAGTATTTGCGCCTGCGGCCAGCGCGCTTGCATTTGGTCGTAAAGTTCCAGCCCGCCCATTTGGGGCATGACAATATCACTGACAACCAGATCAATTGCCACGGGTTCCTGTTCCAGAACACTAATGGCTTCAAGTCCGTTTTTCGCAGCCAGTACATGGTAACGGTGCGCTGTGAGCATCGCCTCCAGTGCGTTTCGGGTTGCTTCGTCGTCTTCAACCAAAAGCACTGTTTTCCCGCTTCCATCCATCTCGACTGCGGCAGAAGCGGGCAGCATCTCGGTGGGGGTTGAGGCGATGTCTGGCAGGTAGATGTTGAACAGCGTTCCCTGCCCCGGCTGACTTTCGAAATCAATGAAACCTTTGTGTTGTTTGATGATTCCGTAGACCTGTGCCAACCCCAGGCCGGTTCCTTTGCCGACGGGTTTTGTGGTGAAGAATGGCTCGAAGATATGCGGTTGAGCCTCGGGAGGAATCCCCTTCCCGGTATCAGAAACCCGGAGATGCACCCAGTGGCCTGGCTGCATCTCCGGGATTGGAGGAACCGCCCCCGGTTCCAGGGTGATTCTGGCTAAATCAAAGCAGATTTCTCCTCCGTCGGGCATGGCGTCGCGGGCATTAACGGCCAGGTTCATAAAGACTTGTTGCAGCCGGGTAGGATCTGCCAGGATGGTGTACTCGCCACCCTGGTGGCGCAAACGGACGGTAATCGTTTCCGGGAGCGTGCGCCTGAGCAGTTTTTCCATTTCTTTGAGGAAAGGCAACAGGTCAAAAACATTGTGCTCCATTACGGAGCGGCGGCTGAAATCCAAAATCTGGCGGATCAAACTGGCGGCACGCTGCACCTGCTGCTGGATGATGACCAGTCGCTCCCGGCTGGTGGCGGACAGGTTTTTTTCCATCAGCAGCAGGTCGGCATAGACGACGATGGCGGCCATAATGTTGTTGAAATCGTGAGCGATGCCTGCGGCGAGTTGTCCGACGGTCGCCAGCCGTTCCTGCATTTGGACGCGGTCCTGGATTTCGCGCTCCTGGGTGACATCGCGCAGGGTGACAACCCACTGTAAAGGGTCGGCCGGGATCAGTTGTGCCTGAGACTCGAAAATCCGGCGGGCGGGAGAATTAATTTTGATCTCCAGAGGCAGCGGGTCGGTGTGATGCTCCAGCAGTCGGCTGATTTCGTATTGTCCCAATTTCAGGACGGGTTGATCTTCGGTGGTTTGGGGGGCCAAATCTTTCAGGAATTCGCGGCCCAGCGGGTTGATGACCAGCAGGTTAAAACGGGCATCCAAGAGCAGCACGCCGACGGGGAGCATCTCCAGCAGTCCCTCAAGGCGGGAGCGTTCTACGGAAAGCAGGTTTGCCAGGCGGTTGATATCCTGGTAGCGGTGTGCGTTGCTGAGCGCCAGCCCAACCTGCTGGCAAATTGTCTGAAGCAGATCCAGGTGGCCGCCGTCGAAGGCGGCAGTTTCCGAATGGAAGATGGTGATCACGCCCAGCAGGGTTTCGCCTTCCAGCAGCGGGGCTGCCAGCATGGCTTGCAGGGGGGCTTGGCTGACAGGCAGCCAGCGGCGGATATCCGGAACGCTGGCGAGATTTATCGGTTCCTTGTGGTGGACGATACGCCCGATTGGGCCGTCCCCGGCGGCAATCTGAATGTCCGGTGTCTCTATGCGGGAGAAGTCCAGCCAACTTTTCTGGTCCGAGAATGCGCTGGCGAGCAGTTTTTTCTCCTCCGGGAGGTACAGCCAGGCGATGCCCATTTCTCCGCCTATTGCCTTGCAGGTCAGGTTGAGGGCGGTTTGGAGGATTGTTTCCGGCTGCAAACTGGCTGCGATGGCGCGGCTGAGATCGTAGAGGGTGGAAATCCGCTGTCTTTCAGTGACAACTTGCTGGAAGAGGTGGGCGTTTTTGATGGCGATAGCAATGTGTGGAACAACGGACTGAACCATCTGAACTTCTTCGTCAGTAAACGCGTTGACCTGGATGCGGTCTAACATCAGGGCGCCGATCATTTTGCCCTGATCGATGATGGGAACTCCCAGGAAGGAGCGGATATGTTCAGCCCCCGGAATCCAGATCCAGGCCGGGTAATTCCGCACGTCCGGGATGCGGACGGGCTGCAAGGTCTCTGTCATTTCCATCAGGATTTTGCTGTCTTTCAGCAGTTCGCCGGATGACTGTTGAACCTGAATTTTTTCATCGTAGCCGAGCAGGGCCACCAGGAGCGTATTCTGTTTTTCGTTCATCAGAGCCACGGAGGCGGTATCGAAAAGCAGCACGCGCCGAATTTGCTCGATGATGTGGTTGAGTACTTCGCTCAGGTCGAGGCTGCCATTGATGACGCGGGCGATTTCGCTCAGTGTTTCTGCCTGTTCGCGGGAGTTCCGTTCGGCTTCGAAGAGCCGAGCGTTATCGAACGCGATTGCAATTTGGGCTGCCAGCGATTCCAGAAACCGCTGGTGGTCATACCCAAATGCCCCTTTTCTGTGCGATTGAACCGATACCACGCCCAGAATTTTATCGCGGGCAATCAACGGGACTCCCAGCCAGGAAAGCGTTGGTATTTCCTCATCCGGGTCGCGGATGGGGGGAATGGGGAGTTCATCATTTTCAATATCGTTCAGCAGCAGGGATTTCCCGGTTTGGATAATGTGGCCGGTAAATCCGCCATCGCGGGTGGGGACGCGCATTCCCTGAAAAGCCTGGATAGATTTTCCATTTTCGATAGCCAGCACAGCATGAATATTATCCTGCTTTTCGTCGTACAACGTGACGATGAAAATATCGGGGGCAATTAACTGTTGAATCTGTTCGTACAGACGGTGCAGCAAGGCATCCATTTCCAGTTCGCGGCTAATTGCGAGTGATGCGTTATACAGGCTTTTTAGTTCGTCGGCATGTTGGCGGACATCCTCCAGCAGGCGTATATTGTTGATGGCGACTGCCAATTGGTCAGACATGGTTTGCAAAACCAGGATATCATCCTTGTCGAATGCGTTTTTCCGGTTGCTTTGAATATCCAAAACGCCGATAACCTGTTCTCCCACCTTTAGTGGAACAGCCAATTCGGAGCGGGTTTCCGGGAGCATGGGCTGGTTGTAATGAACCGTGTCTGCGTCAACATCCAGTGCGATATGCGGCTGAACCATGCTGGCAACATAGCCGACAATTCCCTCCGCACCGACTTTTAGTTTGTGGCCGCGGCGTATCATTTTGCGCCCTGTTTCGCCGCTGGCTGCGGTCAGCACGGCGTATTCGCCGGTTTCATCCAGCAGGAAAACGGCCACGTGATAAAACTCGAATCGGTCGCGGGCGAGGTTGACTACCCGGTTGAGCAATTCATCCAGGTTGCGGACTGAAGTTGCATCTTTGGCAACTTCGGAGGCAACTTGCAACTGTATTGCCCGCCGTTTCAGGCGTGCAACGGCGTTCTGCAATTCAGCGGTGCGCTCTTCCACCCGGTTTTCCAGCTCTCCCTGTGCCTGGGTAATTTGACGGGCCAAAAATATACCCTGCACCGTATTGGTGATCTGCATCTGGAAGGTAGTGTAAACTACGCCGTCACGCGAATCGATTGCGAAAACAATGTACCCAAAGTAAATATTTTGAATTCGCAGCGGCATAACCAAAAGGTTTTCTGCCAGCCCGTCAGAGAGAAATTCCCGCGGGAGTAGTTCATTTGTAGAGAACAGGACTCCATCCGGGGTCAAATCCAGGGGGCTGCCATCCTGATAGGCAAACACCAGCCGGGAACGGGATGGAGACGTATTTCCAGAGGTTATTTCAATCGGAGACTCTCTCAAACACAGATAACACCGCGGAATCACCAGCCTTTGCAAAGAGCGGGTCAGCAGTTTTTTGAGTTGTTCGATATCGAAAGATGTCATAATCTGTTCGTTGATCTCGAACAGTACGTATGTTTGCTGCTTGGATTGCAGCCGCAGGCGGATGTGGTTTTGCTGGAATGCCTGGTCCAGCAAATTTCGAGCCTGCTGCCACAGCGATTCTGCGGTCTGTATGTCGGCACTCTCTTTCGGGCAGTGCAGCAAAACCTGATGCTCAATGGCCGCCAGAATGTCGTACAGCAGGTTCAGGTGATCACCGCGTGCCATCTGGTACAGGACGGTTTGAAATACATCCAGGAACAGGCCGGCTTGCCTGGTCTCAAGTTCATTGAACAGCGCATCTGCACAGCGGAGCATACTCTTCCGCGGGTAAGCGTTTTCCGATGAAAAGAGGGCATCTATTTCATCCCGCAGCCGGGCCTGAATTTGCCCGCGCTTCGAAAGCAAATCGCAGTTGGCCGTTCCGCGCACTTCTACCGGGAAACTTTTTGGCGGCACTGCAATCTCCGGCGGGGCACAGCCGCAAGACTCGCGCACAATCAGCCGGGTTTCGAATTCAATATCCTGTGATGGATTGCCCGCAACCATGGAAAGCAGCATATCCACAGCGCGCATTCCCATTTCCTGCAAGGGTTGATGGACAGTTGTCAGGGACGGAAGCGTGTAAGAACTATCCAGAATGTCATCAAATCCGGTGACGGCAACATCGTTCGGAATATGGATGTCGTGGGTGTGCAGCGCATCCATCACCCCCCAGGCAATTGCATCACTGGATGCAATGACTGCATCAAAAGCAACCCTGCGTTGCAGCAATCTTTCCACCGCTGCGATTCCGGCATCGCGCGTAAACCTCCCTGAAACCACCAAATCCCCATCAAATGGAATGCCGCACTCTGCCAGAACTCTCTGGTAAATACGATACCGTTCGCGCGCATGAATGTTCTGCTGCGCTCCGGTAACAAAGGCCAAACGGCGGTACCCATGCTCATCAATCAGGTGCAGCATCAACTTTCGCAGCCCGCTTTCGTTATCAATTAGCAGCGCAGCGGCACCTTCAACCTGCCCTCCGATACTGATGACCGGCAGTGGAGCAAACCGCCTGCAAAAATTCACCAGTTCATTGTACGGCACAAACGACTCTACCCCGCCGGGCAGAACAATCAGCCCATTAACCAGCCCTTCGGAAACCATCTGGTAAACCATGTTTACAAAATGGCTGTGCGGCGCAGTAATCAGATTCTTCCCGTGAAAGAATACTGCTTTTGCCCCCCGCACCCGTGCCCGCGACAAAATACTACTCCGGATCAGATCGGTGTAGATATTGGTATGTGGCAGAATCACACCAAACCGCAAACCTTGGCCTTTACCTTCCATACGCCGTTCATGCCGTCAAGAGAAATTGCACAAGTACGAATAATCGCTTCTTCTCAAGTATACAACGAAACCTGCGCGATCCTGCTTCAATCCCCCAGCCATCGAACCAGGTACAGTTCCCCGCGCTCGAAGCCGCGGTCGAGGTAGTAGAGCCGTGTGCCAATAGCGGAGATCACCGCCAGACGGCGGTAACCGCGGCTTTTGGCGATTTCCCCCGCCCGATCAAGGAGTTGCGTGCCCAGCCCGGCGTGCTGCGCCGCGCCCGGCTGTTCTTCCCCCACCCGCAGGGATTGCCCGTAAACATGCACCTCGCGGATGATTGCCGCACCCCGCAGGTCTTCCATGCCCGTGTCGGGCGCGTCCTCCCCCGGCAGCGAGAGCCGCAAAAAGCCCGCCAGTTTATCCGTCGGCGTCACCCACGAGAGAAAATGCTCCTCGGCAAAATCGGCCTGGTACACCAGATCGTCCAGCCGCAGGTCTTCCACTGCCACCGTTTCCCCGCGCACCTCCCGGCAGCGGATGCACTGGCAGCGCTGCCCGCGCCGCGCCAACTCGCGGTGGACATCCTGCCGCAGACTGGTGCGCTTGTTGCCCTCCACCACGTTGTCCGAGGGGATGTCGCGCACCACCCGGTTCACGCGGCAGTAACGCGGGATGGTGGTTTTTACATCGGCAATCAGGTGGATCAGTTCCTCGGTGGTGTAGGGGCGGTATTCGCCGCGCCGCCAAAACTCGTACAGTTCCGTGCCTTCCAGCAGTTGGGTGGGGTAGATTTTGATCTCATCCGGGGCGAGGCCCTCCCACAGGCGGGAGAAATCCCGCCGGTCGGAATCGAGAGTGGCTCCCAGCAGGTTGGGCATCCAGTGCAGGACGATCTTGAAGCCCGCCGCCCGCAGGCGCGCCACCGCCCGCCGCAGGTCGGCGGCGGTGTGGCCGCGCTTGTTCAGCGCCAGGATGCGGTCATCCAGACTCTGGGCGCCGATTTGAACCTTGGTCACCCCCAGGCGGCGCAGGTGCCGCAGTTCCCGCGGGGTGATGTGGTCCGGCCGGGTCTCGACGACCAGCCCCACGTTCCGGTGCGCAGCGCGCTCGTTACGGGTTTGGGATTCCTCCAGGGTGGCGGAATCCGCCTCATTGAGGGCATCCAGGCAGCGGCGCAAAAACCACTCCCGATAATCCCGCTTGTAGGCGCTCCAGGTGCCGCCCAAAATCAGCAGTTCAATCTTGTCGGTGGGGTGCCCGACGGCGTGCAGGGCTTCGAGACGCGCCGTCACCTGCTCGTATGGCTCGAAGTTGTGATGCAGGGCGCGCATCGCCCCCGGTTCGTCGGGGAGGTAACTTTTGGGCATGCGCACATCGTCGGGGCAGAAGATGCACTGGCCGGGGCAGGGGTAGGGCTTGGTGAGCACGGTGACGGTGGTGACGCCGGAGAGCGTGCGCATGGGCTTCATGCGGATTTTCGCCAGCAGGGCGGGGTCTTCCGTCCATTCGCTGCTGGCGACCAGTTGGCGGTACACGGCGACGAGGATGTTTTTGCTCAGGTAGCCGTCGCGGAGCGGGTGGCGGCGGATGGCGTCGAAGGTCTCCCGTCCGGCGCGGATTTCCTCCAGCGCGGCGCGCGCCAGTTTCACCTTTTCCGGCGTGAGTTTTCGGGCTTGCAGCCAGGCCTCGGTTTTGGGGTGGGGGGGTGTCATGTGGGTCTGTGTCGGGTGTTTCCGTGTCAGGTGTTCCGGCGTCAGGTGTTTCAGTGTCACGTGTTCCGGTGTCAAGTGGTTGCTTGACAACGCCAACTTGCAACCTTCAACTTTCAACTTTCAACGTATAATTGCGCCATGGACGCTGCCGTTGCTGAAAAATTGCGCCAACTCAACGCCGAATTTTACCAGACCTTTGCCCGTCAGTTTTCGGAGACGCGTAGGCGGTTGCAGCCGGGGGTGCTGCGCGTGCTGGAAACGCTCCCGCTTGACGCGCGCATCCTGGATTTGGGCTGCGGCAACGGCGAACTGGCGCGCGAACTCGCCCGCCGCGGCTTCCGCGGCCGCTACCTGGGGCTGGATTTCAGCGCCGAACTATTGGAAACCGCCCGCCGCGGCCTGGAAGACAACCCGCACTTTGCCTTTGCCCAAGCGGATTTGGCATCGGATGACGGCCTGCGCCCCGCCTTTTTCCACTCCCCGCTCCCCAACCCCCATTTCCCAATCCCCAGCCCCCATTTCGTCTTCGCCTTCGCCGTGCTGCACCACATCCCCGGCAGGGAGGCGCGTCTGCGCTTGCTGCGCGCCGTGCGCGGCCTGCTCCCGCCCGGCGGACGGTTCATCCATTCCAACTGGCAGTTTCTCAACAGCGGGCGGTTGCGGAAGCGCATCCACCCCTGGAGCGAGGTCGGCCTTTCCGGTGCGGCGGTGGACCCCGGTGATTACCTGCTCGACTGGCGGCGCGGCGGCTTCGGGCTGCGCTACGTCCACCGGTTCAGCGAGGCGGAACTGGCATCCCTGGCGGCGGAAAGCGGCTTCGAGGTTCTGGAGACGTTCTACGCCGACGGGGAGACGGGCGATATGGGGTTGTATCAGGTGTGGGGCGGTTCGGTTTTACCTGCCCCCGTTCTCTAAACAGCGCCGATTGCCTGAATTTGGAATAAAGCCTATCCGAAAGATCGCTATGCAACAAGCCAGGTCTGTTTTGAGGGTGCAGGCAAATGTTATGGAAGACGGTGTTCCCCCCTTCCCTGTGCCCTCCCAACTTTTTCCGCTTTGGTTCCCCTCTCCCTTCGGGAGATGGGTTAGGGGTGAGGGCGGGGGGAGGGTTGGAAGGATATTTTGAAGCGCAGAAAAACGCGCGTCGCAATTAAGGATGATAAAACCCATGGCTATTCTTGGTGTCAACACCTGCATTATCGAAAACGGAAAAATCCTGCTCACCAAGCGAGAGGACTTTGAAGTCTGGTGCCTGCCCGGAGGCGCGGTAGAGAAGGGTGAACCTGTTACCGACGCTGCGCGGCGCGAAACCCGCGAGGAAATCGGCCTGGAAGTGGAACTTGCCCGCCTGATTGGGCTGTATTCACAACTCAGTGCGCCGTCTTTCGTCTGGTATATTGCTGCTTTTGCCGCTCGCCCTGTCGGAGGAGAACTGCGCGCTGACCCTGCCGAGGTAATAGATATCGCTTACTTCGCCCCCGATGAACTCCCAGATGATTTGATGGTCACTCACCGCCGCCGCATTCTGGATGCTTTTGCCAGCCGACCGGAAGCGGTGGTGTGGACTCAGCGGGTTGATACTCCCTTTTCGGCTGGCATCACCCGCGCCGAAATCTATCGGATGCGGGATGAATCCGGCCTTGCCCGCAGCGAATTTTACCGTCAAACGCTGGGGCAGATAGAGAGTATCTGCGAGACGCGCGAATTGTGAAATCAGGAGGATGGTATAATTGCCGGGGCTTTCGCTCTGAGCGTCGGATAGATACTTTGCCAATTGAACTCCCCACCCTTCCCCATGACCCAGCCTCCTCTGCCAACACTGGATGAGTTACCCATCCGGGAACGCAATATCGCACAGTCTCCCAAGCAGCATGGCTCTGCGGAGATTGACTCAATCCCTTATTTGCGCGAGTTGGGGGTGGAGATTCTGGACAGGCC
>CAZPSL010000230.1:0-2257 GCA_964589145.1 uncultured Anaerolineales bacterium | reverse complement strand
GAGAGTCGAGAGTAGGGAGTTGAGAGTCGAGAGTGGGGAGTTGAGAGTCGAGAGTAGGGAGTGGGGAGTGATTACACTACTGATTTCTCGCGACTCACCACTAGCGACTCCCGACTCCTTTCTTCTTTTTCGCGGTTTTGTCTGCTTTATCGGGCACTACCGCACCTGTCTCCGCCAGCCGTTTCTGGACGATTTTGCCAATGGCTTTCTCCGTCAACGGAGATTCTCGGATCATCTTCAGGAATTCCTCGCGGGGCAGTTCCAGCAAAACGGCGGGGGTATCCCCGGCGGCATGGACGCTGGCAACTGCCCGGCCGCCGCTCAGCAGGGAGGTTTCGCCGAAGAAATCCCCGCTTTTCAGGCGGGCGATGACCCGCTCCTTCCCTTTTTCCCGTTTCAGAATAACATTGACTTCACCGGCGGCGATCATAAAGAAACTGCGCACTTCCTCGTTTCGCAGCAGAATCGGCTGCCCCGGCTGGTACATTTTTCGCGTTACCTGCTTGGTGATGCCCAGCATTTGCGGGTGGGTGAGCAGGGGCAGGGCACGCGCTACCACCTCGTCAATCAACTCCCCGTCGGAGATGATCACGTTGCGGTGGGTACGCAGCGTCAGCGAAGGGTCGTGCGTAACCATCACAATGGTCTTCCCGTTGGCAACCAGGTTTTCAAACAAATCCATCACATTTTCGGCCGCGCGGGTGTCCAGGTTGCCGGTCGGTTCATCGGCCACAATCAGCGGCGGGTCGGTTGCCATCGCCCGCGCAATCGCCGCACTCTGCTGTTGCCCGGTAGAGACCGACATCGGCAGTTTGTCGGCAAACTCCGCCAGCCCGACCCGTTCCAGCAGTTCCATCGCCCGTTTTGGCCGCTCGTCGAAACCGTACATACCGACGTAATCCATCGGCAGCATCACGTTCTCCAGCAGGGTAAGCATCGGCAGCAGTTGGAAAAACTGGAACACAATCCCCAGGTTTTTGCCGCGCCACAGCGAGCGCTCGCTCTCGTTCATTGAAGTATACAAATCCGTGCCGTTGACGACCACCTGCCCGGAAGTCGGATGGTCAATGCCGGTGATCATGTTCAGCAGGGTGGATTTGCCGCTGCCCGATTTGCCCACAATCGAGACGAACTCCCCTGCATAAATGGTCAAATCCAGCCCCTTGAGCACGGTGAACTCCCCGGCAGCGTTCTTGTAGGTCTTGACCAGGTTGCGCAACTGGATGATGGGGGCAGGCTGCCCATCGGAGGGTTCTGCCAACCCTGCCGGGGTCGCCGCCAGATTTTCCGTGGTCGTGGATGCTGTCATCATCGTGGGTTTCCCGCCCCCCTTTACACCAGTTCTCCGTCCGAAATTTCCAGATGCCGCGTGAAACGGGGGACGAGGCTCTTCTCGTGGGTGACCATCACAATCGTCTTGCCCTGCTCCTCCACCAGACGGGTGAACAACTCGAAGATGTGTTCCGCGGTGACCGAATCCAGACTTCCGGTTGGCTCATCGGCCACCAGAATGGGGGGATCGTTTGCCAGGGCGCGGGCGATTGCCACTCGCTGCTGCTGCCCGCCGGAGATGAACGCCGGCGGCTTATGGATATGCTCACCCAGTTCGACCATCTCCAACAGCTCCTGGGCGCGCTGGCGGCTCACGCGCGGGCGGTAAAGCCCGCACAAATCCATCGGCAGCACCACATTGTCCAGCAGGTTGAGCATCGGCAGCAACTGGAAGGACTGGTACACCACTCCCACGGTGCGGCCGCGCCACACAGCCAGATCGTCCTCGCTCAAATCGTGGATGCGGGTTTCCTGCCCTTCGGTGCGCACAACCACATCCCCGGATGTGATCTGATCTACGCCGGTGATCATGTTCAGCAGGGTGGATTTCCCCGCCCCGGATTTGCCGATGATGCCCAAAAACTCGCCTGGCTGCACGGAAAAGGAAATCCCTCGTAACGCGGGAAAATCCCCTGCCGGGGTGGAGTAAACCTTGACCACATCGTGCAGTTCGATGATTGGGGCTGTGCCGGATGCGTTCATACCTGTTAATGGTATCACAAATGCGTGAAGTGAGTCCCTTGTTGGCGGGTGCAGGCAAAAGATGTAGAAATCGGGCAGCCGCATGTCTCTGCCCTTCCCCCGGCGGGGCGGGGTGTTCGGTGCCTGTCCTGTTCGCCAAATGAAGACTGGCAGTCCTGCCAGGACTGCCAGTCTTGTGTGCGGGGCGAGGGAAACACATAGGAATTTCTGCAACATTTGCCTG
>CAZPSL010000229.1:0-5594 GCA_964589145.1 uncultured Anaerolineales bacterium | reverse complement strand
CGCCACCCCAAGGCTGGCGAACACACGGGCGATTCCGGGGCCGGGAGCGACCGCGACTACGGCGATCTGCCCCGGTTCCACGGGGTTGAGATTCCACTGGGGCTTGCGGGATTTCTCGATCTCCTCCATCTGCGCCACCAGGTTTTCCATGTGAACTTTGGTGATCGTCCCCAGTTCCATAATGTAGTCAATCGGTTCATAGCGGGCATCCAGCGGGACGTGAATGTGCATCCGGTACATTCCGTCGCCCTCGCCGACCTGGATGGAGGTGCCCATTTTTTCCAGTTCGTAGTAGAAACTTTCCAACTCCAGCGCGTCGTGCGGGCGGAAATCCACCACGACCTCGAAATCCTGGCCGGGTTCGATCACATCCCAGGATTGATCCATTTCCATTGCGCCCAGCGGCTTGACGGTTGCCACCGCGGTATCCAGCGGAAGCCCCTGCGTGAAGCGGTGCATCCCCTCGAGGATGAAAAACAGCCCCTTGCCGCCGGAATCGACCACCCCTGCATCCGCCAGCACCTTCAGGAGTTCGGGCGTGCGTTCCACGGATTCATCAGCAGCCTTGACCACTGCTTCGAGGATGGCGAGCGGGTCCTGGGTAAATTCCAGGGCGGCCTCAGCGGCGATGGCGACATCTTTCGAGACAGTGAGGATTGTCCCCTCCACCGGGCGGACAACGCCCTTGTAAGCCGTCTCGCGGGCCGCATCGAAAGCGCGTGCCAGTGCAGGCCCGTCGATGACCTCGTGTCCCTCCAGGGCGCGGGAGAAGCCGCGCCACAACTGGGAGAGAATCACCCCGGAGTTGCCGCGCGCGCCCATCAGTGCACCGTGCGCCAGGGCCTGGGTCATCTTGCCGACATGCGTCTCCGGTGAATCGGCAATTTCGTCATATGCCGATTGCATGGTCAGCACCATGTTCGTACCCGTATCTCCGTCCGGGACGGGGAAGACGTTAAGGGCGTTCACCACCTCCTGGTTGGTACGCAGCCATTGCAATCCGGCCTCCGCCAGTTTTTTGAACTTCAGTCCGTCAATGGGCTTGTGAGCAGCACTCCCCTGGACGGGATTGGTTTCTTCGGTCATGCAAATCTCCTCTCAGTCCAGGTTGCTGATGCGCAGTCCTTGCACATGGACGTTGATTTCATTGATGGGTAGTCCCATTGCCTTTTCGACATGGTAGCGCACGGTGTTTGCTACGCTTGCCGCCACCGATTTGATGCGCGTGCCGTATTCCACCACAATGTACAGGTCAATGTTGATCTTCTCGCCATCGTAGTGGACTTCAACCCCGTGGGTGGGGTCTTTTGCCAGGGCATTTGCCAGCCCGTTGAGTACGTTCCTGGAGGCCATCCCGACCACGCCGTAGGAACGCAGGGCGGCCTGGTAGGCAATGGTGGCAATCGCTCGCGGAGAAACGTAAATGGTTCCCAGTTGAGTGGTATCTTGTGTCATCGTTACCTCGCTTTTGGCTTGCTGTAGCGAATTTTTGCGGTTCGAAAACTCGCCATCTAATTTAACCCGTTTTCCTTGCTGGGGGATACGAACTGTGGTAAGATTGCCCGGCTCTAAAACCGGCTGGTCAACTTACAGACCCTAAAGGCAGACCCTAAAGGTCTGGCAGACCTTTAGGGTCTTGCGTGAAATCTATTTTGTGAAAGGAACTGTACGATGGCTGTTTGCGAAAACTGCGGAAAGAAAACAACCTTTGGGCGCAGCGTGCCCTGGTCAAAGAAATCAACCTTGCGGAAGTTCAAAGTCAACCTGCAAAAAGTTACGGTTTACGAGAACGGGCGCAAAACCCGCAAAACGCTCTGCACCCGCTGCATCCGCACGATGGTGAAAACCGTTGATTGATTGACCGAACCGTTTTTCTCGAACGAGACCCTAAAGGTCTGTTAGACCTTTAGGGTCTTATGATTTTAACGTGCAAAATGTGCCTTCAGCGCGGCGATTCCCGCCTCCGGTCCGCCGGGATGTTTGAAGACCGCGTTTCCGGCGACAAAGACCTGCGCCCCGGCCTCGATGACCGCGTCAATAGCAGCGGAGGAGATGCCGCCATCCACCTGGATCACCGCCTCGGGGTTGACCTGATCCAGACGGGCGCGAATCACGCGGATTTTCGGGAGGGTTGCCGTTATAAATTTTTGGCCGCCAAACCCGGGGTTGACCGTCATCACCAGCACCTGATCCACCATAGGCAGCACCGCATCCAGAGCAGAAGCGGGTGTCCCGGGGTTGAGCGAAATCCCGACGGCGCAGCCCAATTCGCGGATCTGCTGCAACAGCCGGTGGATGTTCGGCGTGGCTTCGATGTGAACCGTCAGGCGGTCGGCACCCGATTCGGCATACCAGTCCACGAAATTTTCGGGCTTCTCCACCATCAGGTGCACATCCAGGGGCAGATCAGTCACGCGCTTGCAGGCTTCGAGGGCCTTGCGCCCCATGGACATGTTGGGAACAAAGTGCCCGTCCATAATGTCCACATGCATCCAGTCGGCGCCCGCGGCCTCAATAGCGGCAACTTCCTCTCCCAGGCGGGCAAAGTCCGCTGAGAGGATGGAAGGGGCGAGGAGGTAAGGGGGAGGGGGAATGGACATCTTTGAAAGGGATCAGGGACTGGGGATTGGGGATTGGGAGTTGGGAGTTGGGGTGTGTTCCTTCACACTTGCACACTTGCACACTTGCATACTTGCACACTTGCCTGCTTTGTGCGCCCCCCCGTCTCACCGCAAACTGTTGATCGTGTAATAAACCCACAGCCAAAACGGCACCAGACCGCCGACCGCCAGGAGCGCACCCAGCCCCAGTCCGGTGGTGATCCAGTCAATTTCGGCAGAAGCCCGCGGGGGAGGCGACACGGGAGTAGCAGAAACCCGCGGAGCAGGTGCAGGTTTTGGCTTGACCGGGGGAGGCGCGGTCTCCGCCGGAGACGGAGCGGTACGCACAATGGGCGCAGGTGACGGCCTCCCGGCGAAGGTGATCAGCACCCGCCCCAGTTGGTCCGCTGTGCGGTAGCGGGCTGAAGGCTCTTTGGAGAGCACCTTCAAAATGATGCGCTCCAGTTCCGGGCTGAGTGCCGGGTTGAGTTGGCGGGGCGGAACCGGCTCGGCTTCGCGGTGCAAACGCGCCAGTTCTTCAGCAGATTGCGCCGTAAAAGGTAGTTGCCCGGTCACCAACTCATACAAAATCACACCCAAACTGTACACATCCGATGCCGGGGAAGGCGCGTGCCCGGCGGCCTGCTCCGGCGAGAAGTACTGCGGCGAGCCCCACACCACTTCGCTGCGCTCATCCGGCTGGATAGATGCCAGGGCGCGGGCAATCCCGAAATCGGTGACTTTGAGCCGCTTGTCGGGGGTCACCAGCAGGTTCTGCGGCTTGACATCGCAGTGGACCAGTCCGGCGCGGTGGGCATAACCGATTCCCGCGCAGGCCTGCACCATCAGGGGGATGGCCTGCTCGCTGGTGAAGCGGCCGCGCTGCCCGATCTGTTCCTTGAGCGTGCTGCCGGGGACATATTCCATCACAATGAACAGACGTCCCTGATCCAGCCCGAAATCGTGCACGGTGACGATATTGGGATGTGAAAGGTTCGCCGCCGCCTTCGCCTCCTGCCGGAAACGTTCACGAAAAGCCGGGGCTTGCGAAAAATCGGCGCGCAGCACCTTGATGGCGACCGGACGCTCCAGCATCAGGTCGGTGGCACGGTAGACCATCGCCATCCCGCCGCTCCCCAGGTGGCGATCCAGTTGATAGCGGTTGTTCAGGAGGATTGCGTCAGCAGGCATTGCACACCCATTTTACCTCAATACGCCCCGTCACCGCGCAGGACAACCCAGGCAGTTTTCAACAGAATGTAAACATCCAAAAACAGTGAGTAATTTTGGATGTAGTAAATGTCATCCTCGGTGTGGAGATGCATGGGCTTGTCGCTGCGCCCGTTGATCTGCCACCAGCCGGTGATTCCCTGCGGGACGGCAAACCGCTTGCGCTGCCAGGGTTCGTAGTTCTCCACCAGTTCGGGGAGTTCCGGGCGCGGACCGACGAGGCTCATCTCTCCCCTGAGGACGTTGAACAACTGGGGGAGTTCGTCCAGACTGGTTTTGCGGAGAAATCGCCCCACCCTTGTGATGCGCGGGTCATCCGGAGATTTGTGGAAAATCTCGCCGTTTAGCCCGTAGCAGGCGACCATCTCCAGTTGTTTGTCGGCATCCTGCACCATCGAGCGGAATTTGTGCATCCAGAACAGTTTGCCGTTTTCTCCCACCCGTCGGGAGTTGTAGATCACCGGGCCGGGGGAATCCCACTTGATGGCGAGAGCGATGACCAGCATCAGGGGCGAGAGCAAAACCAGTAAAACGGAACCCGTCACAAGGTCAAAGACGCGTTTCACCAATCGCTGGTATTCATTCAGGGACGGGGCACGCAAATCGAGCATCAAAATCCCGACGAGTTTCAAAATCTGCGCTTTGTGCAGGGCGAGGTGGAAATAAACGGGGATGATCCAGATTTTGACGGGAAGATCGTGCAGTTCAAATACTCAATTTCTGCATCTTTTGCCTGCATTCTGCTTCCGCGCCCGCAGGACGACCAACTTCCAGGATTTTTGGGTGATCCATGTCCCCTGAACCTGAAAACCGGCCCTGGAAAGCGGTTCTGTCCATTGGGGATTCCACTCCGGGGCCTGATTGGTGACCCGGAAGAGAATCGCCAGCCCGCGGTCAAGGAGCGATTGTCCCGTAATCCACGCCGCCGGGAGCACCAGCAGTTCACCACCGGGCTTGAGCGTGCGGTAACATTCCGCCAAAGTCTCCGGGGCGGCGATGTACTCCGCGGGGAAGGTGGAAACTATCTGGTCGAAGGTTTCGTTCGGGAAGGGAATCGCCTGCGCGTAGCCGCGAACCAGCCGCGGGGTGAGTCCGCTGCGCCGCAGGCGGCCCGCGGCCTGACGTCCCATCTGGGGGCTGGCATCCAGCCCAAAGGTGCGGATGCCCCTCCGTACCAGTGCCGCCTGCAAATGTCCGGGGCCGTGACCGATTTCCAGGACGCGCTCCCCATCAACGAAGGGCAAAACGCTGAAAACCCAGTCCTTCCACCGTCCGGAGGAGACCAGCGCGGCGACAATATCGTAACTCCAGGCCATCGGCTGGTACAGCAGGAAAAAGAAGACCCGCAAGGCGCGGGCGATGAGGCGGGAGGGCATGGCGGGTCAGCGAATCAGTAAGGGGACGAATTGGCGTCGGCGGGAGGGAATTGCTGGCAGTTGCTGGAGGCTGTTATGTACTTTCTGTGATGCAGGCAGCAGAAACCCTGCTGTCTCCCCCTCCCCCTTCGGGCAGGCTCCGCACTCCTAGGGAAGGGGGGTGGGGCAATAGAAAAGTTCATAGCAGGGTCTAACCCTCCGCTTTTGGCCGGGGAAGCAGCATCGGCAGTTTGCCAGGCAGGATGCTGTATTCCAGATCGTGGCTATCGAAGTCGAACACTTCGCCATCGGCGTGGGCGGGCGACCCCGGTTCGATGTGGATGCGCAGCCAGGAAGTGTGAATTTCCTGAACTTCCGGGGCTTCGATGATATTGCCCGCGGCGGGCTT
>CAZPSL010000228.1:0-28603 GCA_964589145.1 uncultured Anaerolineales bacterium | reverse complement strand
AGAAATTCCTATGTGTTTCCCTCGCCCCGCACACAAGACTGGCAGTCCTGGCAGGACTGCCAGTCTTCATTTGGCGAACAGGACAGGCACCGAACACCCCGCCCTGCCGGGAGCAGGACAGAGACACGTGGCTGCCCGATTTCTGCACCTTTTGCTTGCACCCTTTCAATTCGGGTGCGGGCAAAAGATGTAGAAATTGAGTAAAGTGCAACATCGCCTTGGGTAAGTGTGCCCCCATCCCCTCCCCCCGCCCTCGCCCTTAACCCCTCTCCCTGTGGGAGAGGAGAACCAAAGCGGTTTTACTCATCCCCCAAAAGTGTTTTCAACACCGCCAAACGCGGGTCACCGGCTTCTGTCTTGTGGTTGCAGGTTGTTTCGTTGAGATTCGCCCCGCAAACCGGACATAATCCCCGACAGTCCACTTTGCAGACGGGCGCGATCGGCAAATCCAGGAAAAGATATTCCCGCACCAGCGGGTACAGGTCAATGTTCAAATCTTCGGGTAAAATCAGTTCGGTCGTCTCATCCGCATGGGACGGGAAGGTGAACATCTCGACAAATTCCGGGTGCAGGGTTTGCTCGAAATCTTCCAGGCAGCGGACACACGCAACGGTTGTGTGCGCCTGGCCCCGAAACTGCACCAGCAGCCCCTCGGTGGTACGAGAGACCGTGATGACCGCAGTCAAATCCGCAAACTCGCGTTCATCCGCCTCCCCCAGGCGCGGCACCTCTACCGAAAATTCCCGGCTGTAACCGACAGACTCGTTGGCGATGAAACCGACATTGAACCGAAGCGGGGTCTGATGTGTAGACATGACTGAAAAGTTGAAAGTTCGATACTGCAAGTTGAAGGTTGACTAACTGCCCCTGCCTCACTGACCCTTCGACTTCGCTCAGGGCAAGCACTAACCACGAAATTATACCCCACCAGTCCAAATTAACCAACGGAGAATCCCATGCCCAAAATTCTGATTGCCACCAACAACCGCGGCAAGCAGGCCGAACTCCGCTCCCTGCTGAACGGGCTGGGGGCAGAACTTGTCACCCCCGCCGATTTGGGTCTCAGCCTGGATGTGGTTGAGGATGGCAGCACCTACCGCGAGAACGCGGCAAAGAAAGCGGCCGCCTTCGCCCAGGAATCCGGTCTGCTTTCCCTGGCGGATGACACCGGCCTGGAGGTCGCCGCGCTGGATGACGCCCCCGGTTTGTACTCCAAACGCTTTGCCCCGATGCCCAGTCCCACCGATGCCGACCGCCGCGCCTATCTGCTGGCACAGTTGCAGCCGCATCCCCGCCCGTGGAAAGCCCGCTTCCGCTGCGTGGTGGCGATTGCCGCGCCGGATAACAGTGTCCGGTTCGCTGAGGGCATCTGCCCCGGCGAAATCATTCCCGAAGAACGCGGCAAATACGGCTTCGGTTACGATTCCATTTTCTGGCTGCCGGAAATCCGCAAAACGCTCGCCGAACTGAGCATGGATGAAAAGAATCAACTCAGCCACCGGGCACGGGCAATCCGGGCGGCGCTGCCCATCCTGAAGAAAGTGCTCAACAGCAGCGGACAGGTGTTTTCGTCTTCCCTGTATTGATGGCGGTTCGCAACCGCCTTGGCAAGTGAGCCCCCACCCCCGACCCCTCTCCCTACCCTCACCCCTAACCCCTCTCCCACAGGGAGAGGGGAACCAAAGCGGAAATTTTGGTGAGGGGGATACAGGGGGGATGGGGCTCCAGAACACCACGGCTTGTTGGCAAACAGCAATCGTTCTGCACCTTTTCGACAAAAATATATCACCCACCTTTGCCGCGCGTGGTATCATATAGGCCATCTCGCACCACCGGAGATTACTTTGCCAATCCCACCCAACATCAGTTCGTTACTCCCTTACAGCATAGCCGCTCTGGTCGTTTTGAGTGTCCTGCTGGTAGCAGTCCGGCTTCTCCAGCGAAACAAAACTTCCAAAGCGTCAAAACAGCGCGCCAACGGACGGGCCAAAACAGCGCGCCGGGCGAGCCTCCGCAGCAAGCGCATGGAGGAGAAAGAAAACAAAATGCGCGAGGTGTACAAAGACCTTGCCACAATGACCTCGACCCTCAACTACCAGCGGGTGCTTGATATTGCTCTGGATGTGAGCATGCAGGCCTTGGGAGAAGGCAGCGACCCGGCCCAACGTCTGATCAGCGTCGTATTGCTTTTTTCCAGCACCGCCGAAATCGGCAAGGAACCCGCACTTTATGTCGGTGCATCCCGCCGTTTTATCCGCACAGACCTTTCCGCAACCTTCCCGGCAGAACAGGGCATCTTGCGGGAAGCCATTGACGAGGGCGCGCCAATTCTTTCCTACGACATCGCCCAAGACCCCGAAATCGGGCACTTACTCACCTTCCAGCAATGCAAATCCGCTTATTGCATCCCGCTGCGCACCGGGCTGGATGTTTACGGCGCGATGCTCTTCGCCCACCCTGACCCCAAATTTTTCACCGTCTCTCGCCGGGAAATGCTGGACATTATCGGCAACCAGGCCATGATCGCCATCCAAAACGCCCGCCTGTACCAGGATCTGGAGCAGGAAAAAGAACGCATGATGGAAATCCAGGAAGAGGCCCGCAAGAAACTGGCGCGAGACCTGCACGACGGCCCGACCCAGTCCATCGCAGCCATTGCCATGCGCGTTAACTTTGCCCGCCGTCTGATGGAACGCGACGTCAAGGCCGCCGCCGACGAGTTGCAAAAAATCGAAAATCTGGCACGGCGCACCACCAAGGAAATCCGCCACATGCTTTTCACCCTGCGTCCGCTGGTACTCGAATCCCAGGGGTTGACCGCGGCGCTCGAATCCATGGCGGAGAAAATGAAAGAAACCTACAGCCAGAATGTCATCGTCTCTGTAGACCCTGACCTGGTCTCCGAACTGGAAATGGGCAAGCAGGGCGTGATCTTCTACATCGCCGACGAAGCCGTCACCAACGCCCGCAAACATGCCAACGCTGAACACATCTGGGTCCGGCTCAAACCGCTTGAACAAGACCTGGCCCTGCTGGAAATCGCCGACGACGGGGACGGATTTGACGTTGACGCCGTGATGGGCGCCTACGAACACCGCGGCAGTTTGGGGATGGTCAACCTGCGCGAGCGATCCGAATTACTCAACGGTGTGCTGCAACTCGACTCAGTCAAAGGGCAGGGGACCCGAATCCGCGTCTTCATCCCGCTCACCGAAGACGCTGCCGACCGTCTGCATCGCGGCGTGTAACCATACCGCACACGCAACTCCGAACTTTTTGCAAGCCGCGGGGCGACTCAACGAGTCGCCTTTATTTTGCCAAAGCACAAAAACGGAACACCCGATGCCTCTTGATGCCGGAATTTACTACTACGCCGCCCGCACCAACAATGGCGAAATGCCCCCTCTCGTACTCATCCACGGGGCAGGCGGCACGCACCTCCACTGGCCGCCCCAGGTGCGGCGGCTGCCCGTCGCCCGCGTCTACGCCCTCGATCTCCCCGGCCACGGAAAATCCGAAGGACGCGGTTACCAGACCATCGAGGACTACTGTCAATCCATACTCCGCTGGATGCAGTCCCTGAACCTCGCCCAGGCAATTTTCACCGGACATTCGATGGGCGGGGCAATTTCCCTCTGGATGGCGGTTCACCACCCGGAGCATGTCATCGCCCTGGGGCTGGTGGGCACAGGCGCCCGTCTTCGGGTGGCCCCCGCCATTTTGGAGAACACCGCCGCCCCGACCACCTTCCCTGCCGCAGTGGATACCGTGATACAGTGGGCCTTCAGCCCCCACACCGACCCGCATCTGGTAGACCTCGCCGCCAAACAGATGGGCAAAACCCGCCCGGCGGTGATGCACGGCGATTTCCTGGCCTGCAACGAATTCGACGTAATGCCTGACTTGTCCAAAATCCGCGTTCCCGCACTGGTTATCGTCGGGCAGGACGACAAACTGACCCCGGTGCGCTACGCCCAGCACCTCGCCGCCCAACTGCCCCGTGCCGAACTCAAAATCATCCCCGAAGCCGGACACATGGTCATGCTTGAACAGCCGCGGGCCGTCGCCAGCGCACTCGCCGAATTTGTGGAGCATATCCATTACATGCCAGGGCGCGGCTGAGAGAGGGTTCCAGCGTACAGCACAGAAGGTTTAAGGTTGAAAGTTCGCGGGTTGTGGCACAACTTTCAACCTTTCAACCTTCAACACGAAAGTTATGAAACGCTACATCAAAGATTACCTCTTCCTTTTCGCCATCGCCGGCGTGATCATCGCCCTGGATGCCTGGACGAAGCAACTGATCCGCAACAACCTGGCCTACGGCCAAACCTGGAACCCCTGGCCCTGGCTGGAACCTTACGCCCGTCTCGTCCACTGGAAGAACACCGGCGCGGCCTTCGGCATCGGTCAGGATTTGAGTTGGATCTTCGCCGGGCTGGCCGTTCTGGTCGTCATCGCTATCGTTTACTACTTCCCCAAAGTTGACCCGCATCAGTGGCTGATCCGCCTGGGGCTGGCGATGCAGATGGGCGGCGCACTCGGCAACCTGATTGACCGCCTGCTCCATAACATGCACGTCACCGATTTCGTCTCCGTGTGGAACTTCGCGGTCTGGAACGTGGCCGATGCCGCCATCACCGTGGGAACCCTGGTGCTCCTGCTGGGCGTGTGGCTGGACGAGCGCAGGCAAACAACCGCCGATGATGCCCCTTCTATCGCGTCGGGCAGAGCAGAGCGCAGTCGAGAGGCGGCCCCCGAGGACCCTCCGAATGCCTGAACGCCGCGCGGCCTTCGTTTTCCGTGACCCCGCCCCCCGGCGGCTGGACAAATTCCTGGTGGCGCGGCTGCCGGAATTCTCGCGCTCGCGCCTGCAAAGTTTCATCAGGGAGGGCCGCGTGCTGGTGGATGACCGCCCCGCCCGCAAAGCCGGACAGATGCTCGAAGCCGGAATGCGCGTGCTGGTGAACATCCCAGCCGCAGCCCCGGCGGGATTGCAGCCCGAAGCCATCCCGCTGGACGTGCTTTTCGAGAACGATGACGTGCTGGTGGTGAACAAGCCCGCCGGGATGGTGGTTCATCCCGCCGCCGGGCACGACAGCGGCACGCTGGTTCACGCCGCGCTGGCGCACGCCCCGGAGATGGAGGGCGTGGGCGGGGTGCAAAGGCCGGGCGTGGTTCATCGGCTGGATAAGGACACCTCCGGGGTGATTGTGCTCGCCAAAAACGACCGCGCCCACCAGTTTTTGCAGGCGCAGTTTCAGGATCGGGCAGTGGAAAAAGTGTACCTCGCCCTGGTGGACGGTCGCCCGCCGACCCCCGTCGGGCGGGTAGAAGCCGCCATCGGGCGCGATACCACCCATCGGCAGCGGATGCGCGTCGTCCCCGCAGGGCGCGGACGCACTGCGGTCAGCGAGTACAAAACCCTGAAGCGGTATCCCGCCCACACCCTGCTGGAAGTCCACCCCCACACCGGGCGCACCCACCAGATCCGCGTCCACATGGCGTTTTTGGGCTGTCCCGTGACCGGCGATACGGTTTACGGAAGGCGCAAGCCCACCCTGCCGCTGGCGCGTCACTTTTTGCACGCCCAACGGCTGACCATCACCCTGCCCGGCGAATCGGCCCCGCGCACGTTTGAAGCGGCACTGCCGGAAGAACTGCGGCGCGTTCTGAACGAACTGGAGCGTTGAATTTGATAATTGGAGATTGATGATTGAAGTTTCCGCTCATCCCTCCACGCTCCTCCCTCTTCCCTCCACCCTCCTCGCTTCTCCCTCCACGCCCATGACCCCCATAGATCTCCGTTCCGATACCGTTACCCGGCCCACGCCCGAAATGCGCGAGGCCATGGCAAAAGCCCCCGTCGGCGACGACGTTTACGGCGAAGACCCCACCGTCAATACCCTGCAAGCGATGGCTGCCGAAATGCTCGGCAAGGAAGCCGGGCTGTTCGTCCCCTCCGGGACGATGGGCAACCTGGCCTCCATTTTGGCGCACTGCAACCGCGGGGACGAAATCATCCTCGGGCATCTGGCGCACACCTTTCTGTACGAGGCCGGCGGCATCGCCGCGTTGGGCGGCATCCAGCCCCACACCATCCCCAACCAGCCGGACGGCACGCTCAAACCGGAGGACATCCGCGCCGCCATCCGCCCCGATGACGCCCATTTCCCCGTCACGCGGCTGATCACGCTGGAAAACACCCACAACCGCTGCGGCGGCGCACCCCTGACCGCCGAATACACCCGCGCCGTCGGCGATCTGGCGAAGGAACACGGCCTGCGCCTGCACCTGGACGGGGCGCGGCTGTTCAACGCCGCCGCGGCGCTCGGCGTGCCCCCGGCGGAACTGACCGCTCCCGCCGATTCCGTGACCTTTTGCCTGAGCAAGGGGCTGTGCGCGCCGGTCGGCTCGGTGATTTGCGGGGACGAGGCGTTCATCCGCAAGGCGCACCGCATCCGCAAGCAGTTGGGCGGCGGGATGCGTCAGGCCGGGATTCTGGCCGCGGCGGGAATCGTCGCCCTGGAGCAGATTGTCCCCCGCCTGGAGGAGGATCACCAGCGCGCCCGCGACCTGGCTTCCGGGCTGGCTGCCCTCCCCGGAGTGATTCTCGACCCCGGCAGCCCGCACACCAACATGGTGTACCTGACCCTGGAGGAGAGCATCCCCTTCGATGCCGCCGAG
This sequence comes from uncultured Anaerolineales bacterium, assembly GCA_964589145.1. Lineage (GTDB taxonomy): Bacteria > Chloroflexota > Anaerolineae > Anaerolineales > UBA11858 > UBA11858. The sequence continues at coordinate 21,919 of CAZPSL010000228.1, read as the reverse complement.
ACCGCCCGCCGCCTGAAGGAACGGGACGTGCTCGCGGGTGTGGTCGGGGAGCGCCGCTTCCGCCTGGTGACTCACTACTGGATTGACGATGAAGCCGTCCAGCGTGCCGTGGCCGCCTTCGCGGAGGTGCTGGCAGGCTGATGTTATAATTTTTGCAGGTTGACGCAGGTTGCAGGTTGCAGGTTTAAGGTTCGGCAGCCTTCAACTTGCAGCCTGTAACTCGCATTGACAAGGAGATTTTCCCTGTGGACCAATTCATCACCCTCGCACAAATTGACCAAACCGCCGAAGCCGTGCAGCAGCGCATCTCCACCCAGCCGAAAATTGCCATGATTTTGGGCTCCGGGCTGGGACCGCTGGCCGAAGCGGTGCAAAACCCGACCGTGATCCCCTACGGCGAACTCCCCAACTGGCCCGTTTCCACCGTGATCGGGCACGAGGGCAGCCTGGTGGTCGGGCAACTCCACGGGCAGGATGTGATCGTGATGCAGGGGCGGGTGCATTACTACGAGGGCTACACGATGGACGAGGTGACCCTCCCCGTGCGGGTGATGCAGCGCCTGGGCGTGGAAACCCTGATTGTGACCAACGCCGCCGGCGCGGTCAACCCCGGTTTTGAACCCGGCGACCTGATGCTGATCACCGACCACCTGAACCTGATCGGCATGGCCGGGTCGAACCCGCTGCGCGGCCCCAACTTCGACGAACTCGGCCCCCGCTTCCCCGACATGAGCCGCGCCTACGACCGTGAACTCTGCCAACTGGCGCGGGAAGCCGCCCAGGAGGGCGGCGTGCGGATGCACGAAGGCATTTACGTCTCGCTGGCAGGCCCCTCCTTCGAAACCCCGGCGGATCTGCGCTTTTTGCGGATGATCGGCGTGGACGCGGTGGGCATGTCCACCGTTCCCGAGGTGACTGTCGCCCGTCACGGCGGGCAGCGCGTTTTGGGCATCTCCGGCATCAGCAACAAAGCCAACCTGGACGGCAACACCGTCACCACCCACGAGGAAGTGCTCGAAGCCGGAAAGATGATGGTGCCGCGCCTGATCACGGTCATCGAAGGGGTGCTGGAACGGCTGGAGCATTGAAAACCACAAATTCACCGTTGAAAGTTACCGGTTGAACGTTCGCATCACCACCGGGAACCTTCAACGCCGCCAAACCCCATGGAAGACGCCCTGCGCTTCGTTCGCGAATACGAAATTTTCATCTACATCGTTTTGGGGGTGGTTGCCGCCTGGTATCTGCGCAAGTTCGCGCTCGCCTGGCGGGATTTGCGCGAAGCCGCCTTCGGGCTGGAACGGGAGACCGCCCAGGCACGGCTGAACTGGTCGGCCAGCGTGCTGGTTTTTGTGCTGATTCTGGCGGCGGTGGAGTTCGCCCTGGTCTCCTACGTTGCGCCGACCGTGCCGGGCGCGGTGCCGCTCTACACGCCGACCCTGGATTTGCTGGCGACCCCCACCATCACGCTCGACCCCAACGCCACGCCCGGGGCGGCGACTCCCACCCCGGGGCCGACGATCCCCCCTGAAAGCGCGAACTGCGTCCCCGGTCAAATCGAGATCACCTACCCGGAAAGCGGTTCCAGCGTGCGGGGCGTAATCGAAATCGAGGGATCGGCCAATATCTCCAATTTCGGCTTCTACAAATACGAAACCGCGCCGCTCAACGACCCGGAGACCTGGCTGACCATCCAGGCCGGAAACGAGATTGTCGAGGGCGGCGTACTCGGCCCCTGGGATACCGCCCGCCTGACCCCCGGCGACTACTACCTGCGGCTGGTGGTGACCGACAACGCCGGTCAGGCCCTGCCGCCCTGCGTTGTTCAGGTGCGCGTGGAACTGCCGCCGGAGGAGTGATTCCGCTTTCGCTTATGCCCCGCATTGAAATCCGCCCCGCCGTCAGTGACGACATCCCCCGCCTGATCGCGCTTGACCACAGGTACGTCAGCGATTACGTCTGGCAAATCGAAGTGCAGCGCGAAAACGGGCGAGTGGATATCCAGTTCCGTGAAACGCGGCTGCCGCGCAGCGTACGGGTGGCCTATCCGCGCCCCTACCGCACCCTGCCCGACCGCTGGACGAAACGCGACGGGCTGCTGGTAGCGGTGGTGAACGGCGAGGTGGTGGCTTACGCCGCGCTGATGCAGAATCTCGCCCCGCAAACCACCTGGGTCACCGATTTGGTGGTCGCGCCCCTGCGCCGCCGTCAGGGGATCGGCAGCGCGCTGGTGCTCACCGCGCAGGAATGGGCGCTGCAAAAGGGCAGCCGCCGCCTGCTGCTGGAGATGCAGTCCAAAAATCACCCCGCCATCTCGCTGGCACTCAAACTGGGTTTTGAACACTGCGGCTATACCGAACACTACTACCCCAATCACGACCTGGCGCTGTTTTTCTGCAAGTGGCTGTGAGGGGGTAGGTTGGGATGTGGTAGATTGGGAGATCGGTAGGTTGGTAGTTGGTAGATTGGGAGTTGGTAGGTTGGTAGGTTGGTCCCCAATCCCCAGTCCCCAATTTCCCAATCCCCCCCGTCCCCAATCCCCAATCCCCAATCCCCAATCCCCAATTCCCCAATTCCCAGTCCCCATCCCCCAATCCCCAATCCCCAATTCCCCGTCCCCAATGGACATCCTTACTGGTTTCCTGCAATCCTTCAACGAACTGCTGACCGCCGGAATCGCCATCACGGCGTTTTCCCTGCTCCTGTACGCGCTCTCCTTCAACCTGCAAGACCGGGTGGCGCGCACCTTCGCCATCATCCTGGTGTGTGTGGTGATCGTCTTCGTGGGGGAAACCTTCGCGGGCGTTGCGGAAACAACCCGCTGGAAGGAAATCTGGCAGCGATTTCAGTGGGTGGGGATTATCCTGCTGCCGCCGGTTTACCTGCACTTTTCGGATGCCCTGCTGGCAACCACCGGGAGACCCTCGCGGGGCCGCAGGCGGGTTCTGATCAAAATCGCTTACGCCATCTCCGGGTTTTTCCTGCTCTCGCTGGGACTCTCCTGGCTGGTCGGCCCCCTCGCAGATGTCCGGCCTGCCCCGTATCTTCAGCGCACCACCCTTTCGTGGATTTTCTCGCTGTTCTACATCGTCAGCATGGTCTGGGCGTGGATCAACTTTGGGCGTGCTTACCAGCGCACCACCACCGGAACCACCCGCAGGCGTATGGCTTACCTGATTGTCGGCGCGCTGGCACCGGCTTTGGGGTCGTACCCTTACCTGCTCTTCGGCTCGGAGTTCGCCACCCGTTTCCCCGGCCTGTTCTGGATGGCGGCAACGGTCAGCAACCTGCTGGTCTCGGTGTTTCTGGTGGTAATGGCCTACGCCGTGGCGTTTTTCGGCGTGCCCTGGCCCGACCGGGTGGTTAAGCGCCGCCTGTTCAAATGGCTGATGCGCGGCCCCGTCACCGCCTCGACGGTGCTGGCGGTCAGCACCGTCACCCGCCGCTGGGGAGAAGCCCGCTTCGGCGAGGCCTACACACCGTTTGTGCCGGTGGTGATGACCACCACCATCATCCTGATGGAGTACGCCATCACGCTGCTGGCCCCCGTCTGGGAGCGCTGGCTGTTCTACGGCGGGGACCGCGACAACCTGCAACTGCTCCAGACTTTGGAGGAACGCCTGCTCAGCCAGCGGGATTTGCGCCAGTTTCTGGAAGCGGTGCTGACCGCTGTCTGCGACCAGTTGCAGGTGGGGACGGCCTTCGTGGCCGCGCTGGGGCAGCAAGGCCTGGAGTTGATGATCACCATCGGGGAGCAGAACCCGCTCCAGGAGGAAGCCCCGACGGGCGACCTGCTGAAATCGGTCGAGAAAAACGGGCACGCGGCGACCTCACCGGGAACGGGATTCGTCCTGTTCTCCTGGGGCGATTTCTGGATCATCCCGCTTTACGCGCAGCACACACCAGAAGGTGAACCGCCGACCCTGCTGGGGCTGCTGGGCGTCGCCAAAAATCATCAGCCGCCCCCCGATGCGGAGCAGCGCGAGGCGCTGGCGGCGCTCTCCGCACGCGCCGCGCTCGCACTGGAAGACCGTCAGCGGCAAGAGCAGGTCTTCAGTTCGCTGGCGACGCTCACCCCGCAGGTGGCGCGCATCCAGCAGTTGCGCGCCGCGGCCCGCTACGAGGGGAGCGATGTGCTCACCACCCCGGACAGCGAACTCGACCTGAACAGCGGGGACCTCTCCAAATGGGTCAAAGATGCGCTCAGCCATTACTGGGGCGGGCCCAAACTCACCGAAAGCCCGCTGCTGAATCTGAAGGTCGTCCAACAATCGCTGGAGGAGCACGAGGGCATTTCCACCAATGCGCTGCGGGCGATTCTGCGCCAGGGCATCGAGCGTATCCGCCCCGAAGGGGAGCGGCGCTTTACAGGGGAGTGGATTTTGTATAATATCTTAGAGATGAAGTTTATGGAGGGGCGCAAAGTCCGCGAGGTCGCCACGCGGCTGGCGGTCTCGGAGGCGGATTTGTACCGCAAACAGCGTGTGGCAATTGAGGCGGTTGCCAACGCCATTCTGGAAATGGAAAATCAGGCCAGAGAGGAGGCAGCGCAGGAAAAGACGAACCAGTAACAGGGAACCAGTGAATCAGAAAACAGGTTTTGGCAGACTTACCACATCAGGAAAAAAACTTAATGGCAAACGACAAGCAACACAGCAGAAACATCGAAACGCCGCCCCCGCCGAGTGATGACTGGTGGGCGGCCATTTTGGAAGATATTGACAAGAACCGCCCGGCAGGGCGCAAAGCATCCCCAAAAACGGCCATCTCCCAGACGGCAAACACCATCCAGAAGCCACCGGAGAAAACACAGAACTGGGAATGGGCAAAGGAACTTTACCGGCAGGATCAGGCGATTACCTTACAGGTTACGGGGCACAACCGCGGGGGTATCCTGGTGGAAAGGGACCATCTGAAAGGGTTTGTGCCCATCTCGCATCTGATGCAGATTCCGCGCACTTGCGACCCCGACAACGGCGTTGAAGATGCACTGGAACGCTATCTCGGAAAAACGGTGCAACTCAAGGTCATCGAGTGCGACCCCGGCCGCGGGCGGGTGGTCTTTTCGGAACGGGCCGCGCAGGCCGCATCGGGAAAGCGGCTGCAACTGCTCGATGAAATCCGGGAAGGCGACTGCCTGCACGGCAGCGTAACCACCATCACCGATTTCGGCGCGTTCGTGGATTTGGGAGGGGCGGAAGGGCTGGTTCATATTTCGGAACTCTCCTGGGGGCGCGTGCAGCATCCCAAAGATGTGGTTTCCGTAGGGGAGAACATCCGCGTGACCGTGCTGGAAATTGACCGCCAGCGCTCGCGGGTTGCACTAAGCCTCAAGCGCCTGCATCCCAACCCCTGGGAGAGCGTTGAAGACCGCTACCACCCCGGACAGGTCGCTGAGGCGGTGATTACCAGCGTGGTTTCCTTCGGCGCGTTCGCCCGCCTGGATTCCGGCATTGACGGGTTGATCCACGCCTCCGAACTGGGCGGAAACGGCGGCACCCGCCGCCCCGGTGACTTGCTCCACGAGGGGCAGCGCGTCCGGGTTTCAATTTTGAACATCGACCCGGATCGCCAGCGGATGGGGCTGCGTTTGCTGGAGGTGGAAAACTGAGAAGATGAAAAACTGGTGGACGGTCGCGCTGGGTGTTGTGTTCGGGCTCCTGGCTGCCGGAGTGGTCTACCTGGCAAGCCAGCCGCCGCGCGGGCACCCCATTGAACTGCTGCCGCCGCCCACGCCTGTCCCCATTCAGGTGGATGTCCGCGGCGCGGTGAAAACTCCGGGCGTGTACGCGCTGCCGCAGGAAAGCCGGGTGCAGGATGCCATCGAGGCTGCGGGCGGATTGACCGGGGACGCCGACCCTTCGGGGATCAACCTCGCCGCTCCGCTGGAAGACGGCACGCTGATAAAAATCCCCGCCCGGCAGCCGACCGCCACACCGGCCCCGGAGAGGCCTGCCGCGCCCGCAGCGACCTCCCCGCCCCAAGCGGAATCCCCGTCATCCGCGTCCGAGGGGGACCTCATCAACATCAACACCGCCACGCAGGAGGAACTTGAAACCCTGTCGGGCATCGGGCCGGTCACCGCCCAGAAGATCATCGCCTACCGGCAGGAAAACGGGCCCTTCACCACCATCGAGGAGATACAAAAGGTCTCCGGCATCGGCCCGGCAACGTTTGAAAAGATCAGGGATTTCATCACGGTTGAAGAGTGAGATGGGCTGCATGGAGCCAACATCCGCAAAGTTAACCTGAGTTGCACTTTGGAAAAACCGGTGTCATTCTGAAACGCGAATAGGAGGCGTTTATCATGCTGTTTTCAGTTGTTTCTTCTGCAACGCGCCAGCCCTGGCTTTATCTCGATCCGGGGTCAGGCTCAATTCTGCTCCAATTGCTGCTTGCCGGTGCGCTTGTCATCGGCATCTTTGTCCGCACACAATGGGCACGCATCAAAAATCTGTTCACAAAAAACGGTTCGCCTGCTGAAGATACCGAAGATGATGAACAACTTTGAGCCTTTACCAGCATCGTTCCGGGATCCCAGCGGGTTTGTTTTTCACCACAACGGGGTGCTATACCGGCAAATCAACCAGGTGTACGAAAAAGATTACCAGCATTTGATGGATTCGGGGTTGTATGAGCGGCTGGTGCGTGCCCATCTGCTCATTCCGCACCAACCGGCCCAAATCCCGCCTGCCAGTGAGCAGGGTATTGCCGTCATACAACCATCCCGGATACCGTTTATCTCATATCCTTATGAATGGCCGTTCTCCCTGCTCAAGGAAGCCGCGCTGGTAACGCTCAAAATTCAAAAGATTGCGCTGCAATTGGGGATGAGTTTGAAAGACGCATCGGCTTACAATATCCAGATGTATAACGGACGTCCGACATTCATTGATACGCTTTCCTTTGAGCGGTATCAGGAAGGCCAGCCCTGGAGCGCGTACCGTCAGTTTTGCCAGCATTTTTTGGCCCCTCTGGCATTGATGGCGCGGCGGGACATTCGGTTGGGGCTGCTCACCCGCGTCCATCTAGACGGGGTTCCGCTGGATTTGGCTTCCCGGCTGCTGCCTGTCCGAACCCGGCTGAACACAAAACTGCTCACGCATATTCACCTGCACGCCCGCTTCCAAAATCGCTATGCGGGGAAACCCGCAGCAGCGCAAAGAGGAAAACGGACATCCGGGAAGATGAGCCAGACGGCTTTGACCGGGTTAATTGAAAATCTGCGGGCAGTTGTTCATCAGTTATCCTGGCAGCCGGGCGGCACCGAATGGGACGATTATTACGACAACACCAACTACAGTTCGGCTGCGTTTCAGCATAAAAGGGACCTCGTCACAGCATGGCTGGACCGTATCCGCCCAAGCATGGTCTGGGACCTGGGAGCCAACGACGGCACATTCAGCCGAATTGCATCGCAGCAGGGCGCCTTAACCATCGCCTTCGATGTAGACGCTTCGGCGGTGGAAAGAAACTATCGTGCTGTGCGGACAGCGGGAGAAACTCACCTTCTCCCGCTTTTGCAGGATTTTACAAACCCCAGCCCGTCCATTGGATGGCGCAACCGGGAACGGGAGAATCTTTTCAGGCGCGGCCCAGCAGATGCCGTGCTGGCGCTGGCACTGATTCACCACCTGGCAATCTCTAACAATGTACCACTGACCGGTTTAGCGCAGTTCTTCCGCGATACAGGCCGCTGGGTAATCATCGAGTTCGTTCCAAAATCCGATTCGCAGGTTCAACGTTTGCTGCAAAGCCGCAAAGACATTTTTCCACATTACACGGAGCCTGATTTTGAAGCCGCTTTCGAAAAGTACTTTGCGTTGAGAGAAAAGGCACCCATTCAAGATTCGGAACGCACACTCTACCTGCTGGAAAAACGGGGATAATGCGGCTACATCCCGGCGATCATCAAACAAGCATGAAACGTATCTACAATTTTCATCCATACGTTTTCACCCTGGTTTCTGTACTGTACGTTTACCTGCTGGCACAAGTTGTGTCCCCGTACCGCCAGTTCTTGACGGTGCTGCTCGTTCTGACAGCAATTCTGGGAGGGCTTTCGTTCCCGGTCAATCATTTCATCAAAAACCGCTACTGGAGCGGCGTTGTATTGACCGCACTCGCGTTGAGCCTGTTTACGCCGCGGGAAATCTTTTATCTTGTCGGCGGAACGCTGGCCGTTTCAGCAGGGGTATTGTTCATTATTCTTAAAATCCTAAAAAAACCTTTCAAAATCGTCTACACCGCATTGCTGTTTGACATTTTGTCCCTGCTTTTCCTGGCCTTGTTTCTATCCGGTGTTTTTGTTGAATCGCTGTACCGGCCATTCAACACAGTAGACTGGGCAAACTATCGCGAACAGATTGCCGATGTCCAGCAGCCTCCAGCGCAGCCCGTCTCCCCGTCACAAAATCCGCTGCCAGATATTTATTTCATTGTGCTGGATGCCTACGGGAGAAACGATGTTTTACAGCGATACTACGCTTTCGATAACCATGAAATCACCGATTTCCTGACCCGGCGGGGATTTTTCGTCCCAGAACACAGCCGCTCCAATTATCCCAAGACGGTCTTGTCCGTTCCGTCAATGCTGAACATGCAATTCACACAGGAGTTCACCACCAGTTTCGCCGACAGCCCCCTATGGTGGGTGATGAAACCTCTGGTAGACCACAACCGGGTACGCACAATTCTGGAAAGCGCCGGGTACCAAACCATTGCAATTGCCACAGACTGGCAAATTACCAACAACACCACCGCCGATATTTATCTTAGTCCCAAACCGTTTTACATTGGCGGCTTTTCCGCCTTTTATGTAAGTTACACCCCCCTGCGAATTTTTATCCCCCTGCTCCGGCAATTCGCGTTCTTCCCGACCGTGGAAGCGCACCGCGACCTGACCAACTACATTTTTGATACCCTCGCTGATTTGCCGCCCACCCAGTCACCGAAGTTCATCTTCGCCCATGCAGTTGTACCGCATCCCCCTTTCGTTTTCGACGCCCAAGGAAACCCTGTAGACCCCGGGTATGCCTTTTCATTCAACGATGCCAATGACTTCCCCGGCTCTTCAAAAGATTACCGGACCGGGTACATCGAACAGGTACAATTCGTCAACGCCCGGTTGGAAACCACCGTTGATGCCATCTTGCAGAATTCGGCGGTTCCACCGGTGATCATCATTACTGCCGACCACGGCCCCGGTATGTTCACGGATTTTACATCGGCAGAGAACACCTGTCTGAATGAGCGATTTTCGATTTTTATGGCACTGTATCTGCCCGGGGCAGACCCCGCCGCAATTCCTGATGACATCACCTCGGTCAACATTTTCCGTATTGTTTTGAACACCTACCTGGGAACCGATTTGCCTCTTCTGCCCAACCAGCAATACTACATGCAGCCATCCAGTTTTTACCGCCTGCAAGATGTCACCCGCCAGGTAGATGTCCCTTGCCCGCAGCGATGACCGTCCCGGCACTTCAACTCCGCCTTTTCGCCCAAAGAACCATCTTAGCGCGCGGGCATTGACTCCAAACAGTCCGCTCGATCATGGGGATGTACTGACCTCGCCCCCCGAACCCCCTCAAAATTTTCACAGCCCGGCAAAGAAATCTGCCAGCCGCTCCAGGGCGCGCTCGATGTTCTCCAGGGAATTGGCGTAGCACAGGCGCAGGTAGCCTTCCCCGTGGGCGCCAAAACCGCGCCCGGAGAGCACCGCCACCCCCGTCTCGTCCAGGATGCGCATCGCCAGTTCGTCAGAGGGGATGCCGAAGGCGCTGACATTCGGAAAAGCGTAAAACGCGCCCTGCGGGGTCTGGCAGCGCACGCCGGGGATAGCGTTCAGCCGTTCCACCATGCGGTCGCGGCGGGACTGGAACACCGCGACCATGCGGTCCACATCATCCTGGGGGCCGGTGACCGCCTCCAGCCCGGCGGCCTGCGTGAAGGCCGCGGAACACCCGACCGAGTGGGTCAGCAAAAGTTCCACGCGCTCCGCCAGCGGCTCCGGCATCACCGCGTAGCCCAGCCGCCAGCCGGTCATGGCATAAGTTTTGGAAAATCCGTCCACCAGAATGGTGCGCCCGCGCATTCCCGGCAGGGCGAAAATGCTGGGGGCGGTCTTGCCGTCGTACACCAGACGGCTGTAAATCTCATCGCTCAGCACCCAGAAACCGTAACGCTGCGCCGCGGCGGCGATATGCTCCAGGTCGGCGCGGGGCATCACGCCGCCGGTGGGGTTAGCGGGCGAGTTGAGTACCACCAGCCGGGTGCGTTCGTTCACCAGCGCGTCGAAAGCCGCCAGATCGAAGGAAAAATTGTTCTCCTCCACCAGCGGCACCGGACGCGGCACGCCCCCGGCAATCTCCACCATCGCCCGGTAGGTCGGGAAACCGGGGTCGGGGAAGATCACCTCGTCGCCGCGCCCCGGCTCGATGAGCGCCAGCACGGGGAAAAACAGCCCCGGCTTGCCGCCCGGCCCCACCACCACCTCGGCGGGGCGCACATCCACCCCGCGCCGGACACTCACATCGGCAGCAATCGCTTCCCGAAGGGCGGGCATCCCCGCAGGCGGCGTGTAACGGGTCTGCCCATTGGCAATCGCCCGCATCCCGGCCAGACTGATATGCGGGTAAGTCTGAAAATCGGGCTGGCCGATCTCCAGGTGGATGATGTCACGCCCTTCGGCAGCGAGTTGGTTGGCGCGTGCCAGCACGGCATACGCACCTTCGGACTGGAGAGAGTTTACGCGGGATGAGAACATGGCATTTGAATTGAAACCTTGGGCGGATGCCCGCTAGCGGCTGATGTCCGCGACGCGGGCGTTGGTGAGGGCGATCAGGTCGGCGACGGGGAGGCGGATGTTGAGACCCCGCTGCCCGCCGGAAACGTGGATTTCGCCGTGATTTTGGGCGGATTCATCGAGCACGGTCTGGAACCCGCGGTTGAGCAGCGCCAACGGGGAGATTCCCCCGGCCTGAAGGCGGGTCAGCGCTTCCGCCTCCTTTTGGGTGGTGAGGTGGACTTTCTTTTCCCCCGCGGCTTTGGCGAGTTTCTTCAAATCCACCTCCCGGTTTCCGGGCACGACCGCGAGAATCGGTTTACCGCGCCCCTCGCGCTTGCAGACGATGGTCTTGAGCACGATCTCCGGGGGCACGCCGAGCAGTTCGGCCGTGCGCACCGCGCCCAGTTTTTCAGCGGGGAGTTCAAAGGCGGTGTAAGGGATTTTGCGTTTGTCCAGCAGGCGGGTGACGTTGTTTTTCATCTGGGGTGAAGACTAAGAGTTGAAGGTTGAAGGTTGAAAATAAACCGGTGACCATTTTACCATTTCCCAATCCCCAATCCCCAATCCCCAGTTCCCAATCCCCAACTCCGCCGTCAAACCGGCAATTCCAGCGTGAAAACCGCTCCGCCTTCGGGGTGGTTGGCTGCGGTCAGGTCGCCGCCGTGGGCCTGGGCGAGTTTGCGGGCGATGGAAAGCCCCAGGCCGGTGCCGCCTTCGGCGCGGGCGCGGGATTTGTCGGCGCGGTAGAAACGCTCAAAGAGATGGGGCAGGGCATCTTCGGGGATGCCGGGGCCGCTGTCGCGGATTGTGAGAGCAGCGGATAGCGGGTGGCAGGTCAGGCTACAGGTAATAGAGCCGCCATCCGGGGTGTGACGGAGGGCGTTATCCAGCAGGTTGTTGAGAATCTGTTCGATGCGCTGGGCATCCAGGGTCAGTTGGGGACAGGAATCATCCAGGGCAAGGCGGATTTCAATTTGACGGTCAGCCGCCCGCGGTTCCAGCCCCGCTGCCACCTTGCGAATCAACGCGGCGAAATCCACAGGGGTACGAACCAGTTCCAATTGACCGCTGTCCGCCAAAGCCAGCGTGCGCAAATCGTCCACCAGACGGGTGAGCAGGCGGTTTTGCTCCTCGATGGGGGTCAGGTTGTCGAGGTTCAGGCCGTAGATGCCGTCCTCAAGGGCTTCGAGGTGAGCGCGCTGGACGGCGAGCGGGGTGCGGAGTTCGTGAGCGATGTCGGCGGTGAGGGCGCGGCGGCGGGCTTCGGCCTGCTGAAGGGAATCGGCCATCTGATTGAAAGTTGCCGCCAGGGTAGCGAGTTCGTCATCGCCGCGCACCGGGACGCGCTGGCTGAGGTCGCCATCGGCGAGTTGGCGGGCGGCGCGGGTGAGTTCGTGGACCGGGCGCAGCAGACGATAAGAGAGGAAAAGGGCAACCGCCAAAGCAACCCCGGAGGCGAGCAGCGCAGCAGTAACAGCGGACCTGGTGAGGCGGTCGAGCAGGTTCTTTTCAGCGGCCCGCGAGACATTTTCCGCCCCAACCGGGTAGAGGTACCCGACCCGTCTCCCATCCACGCGCAATTCGATGGCGCGGCTGCGCTCCATCAACGTGAGCCGCCCGGCAGGGTTGGGGTTGGCAGTATCTAACAGGATGCGCCCGGCGTTGTCAGCCAGTTGCAACCGCTGGATGCCGCGACCCAGCGGCGGCCCGCCGTGCCCGTCCTGCCCTTTGGCGCGCTGGCGGGTATTTTCGTTGAAAGCCGCCGCCACTCCCTCCCAGGAGCCGTTCGCCCGGTAGTAGTTCTCCAGCGCGGTGACGGTTTTTTCCATGCCAGCCACGCCACCGCGGTAAACAAACGCCCGCACCGCGTTTGCCGTCTGAACGCGAAAAATGAGCAGAATGCTTCCAATCGCGATGAAAACAATCAGGATAAAGGAGAGAATCAGGCGGAGGCGCATGGGGGCGTGGGGCGAGGGGCGTGGAGAGAGGAGGGAGGAGCGCGGAGGGTGGGGCGAGGAGGGTGGAGGGTGGAACAGAACACTGCCCAATCCCCAATCCCTAATTCCCGATCCCCAATTCCCGATCCCCAACCCCCAATTCCCGATTCCCAATCCCTTCTTTACCCGCCGCCGACTGGACGGGCGAATCGGTAGCCCACACCGAAAACAGTTTCGATGTAGCGCGGGTGTCTGGGGTCGGGTTCGAGTTTGGCGCGCAGGTTTTTGATGTGGGCATCCACGGTGCGCTCATAGCCCTCGTAGGCGGACCCCTGGGCGGCTTCCAGCAATTGCAGGCGGCTGAACGCCCGTCCGGGCTGCCCGGCCATCGCCGCCAGAAGGTTGAACTCCGTGGGCGTGAGGGAGATCGGTTCCCCGGCACGGGTGACGGTATGCGCGTCAAGGTCAATTGCAATATCGGCAACGCGCAAGAGGCTGGGGGGCTTTGGCAATGTTCCGCCGCGCCGCAGTACCGCCCGCACTTTGGCGACCACCACGCGCGGAGAAAACGGCTTGGTGATGTAATCGTCCGCGCCCAGTTCCAGGCCGATCAGTTGATCGGTCTCATCCACGCGGGCAGTGAGCATGATGATGGGCGTGCCGCCCCTGCGGCGGATTTCGCGGGCCACGTCCAGACCGTCCATGCCGGGGAGGTTGAGGTCCAGCAGCACCAGGTCAGGGCGTTTGTGCGCCCACAGGGAGAGGCCGGCATCGCCGCGATAGGCGGCTTCAACCTGAAAGCCGGCTTTTTGCAGGTAATCACGCAGCACGCGTACCAGTTCGGGCTCGTCTTCAATGATGAGGATCGTCGGCATGGGAGTCAATGGCTTGCCCTGAGCGAAGTCGAAGGGTCAGTGGCTTGCCCTGAGCGAAGTCGAAGGGTCAGTGGTCAGTGAGAATTATAACGCAGTCGGAGGATGGCAAAAGACCCTAAAGACTGCGGGGTGCAGGCAAATGTTGTAGAAGTTGGGCAGTCGTATGGGCTCTGCTTCCTTGTCCCCCTACCCAGCCCTCCCCCCGGCGGGGGGAGGGCTGGGCGGGGGCTCCGGGCCTTTAGGGCCTGACGGAATGGCGCGGGTCAGGGTTTTTGACCGTCAAAGCGGGGCTGCGGACGGGGGTTTCGGATGCGCTCCAGGATGCGGTCGGCTTGCTCCTGGGTGATCGTCCCGTCTGCGAGGGCGTTGTTGACCGCGGTGGTGAAAAGGTCCACCCGCAGGTCGCGGATTTCCTCATCGCTGAGACCCTGCTCCCGGGCATAGGACTGCCAGGTAAGGCCCTCTTCCCGCATTCCCTGGAGTTCATCCACGGAAACGCCCAGGTAATCGGCAATCGCGGCTTCCATGTAGGGTTGCAGGAGGGCTTCCTGATGCCCGACCCGTTTGCCCGCATTGAAAGCACGCTTCATCTGGTCGCGGGTGCTGGCCCGCGGGTTGGGCGGGGTCATCCCCGGCATACGAACGCCCTGACGCTGGGCGCGGGCGAGCATCCGGTCGGCCTGCTCCTGGGTGATTGCGCCGTCCGCGAGAGCGTTTTCAACCGCCAGGGTGAACACCTGCTGCATCGCGGACTGCATCTCTTCGGGGGCCATTTCCGCCCGCAGGGATGCCATCGCATCGCGGGAAAGTTCCAGCGCGGCGGTTTGCTCTTCGGTCAGCCCAAAGACTTCCGCCATCGCGGGGATCAGGTAATCGTGCAGGGGGTTGTCACCCGTCCGGACGGGCGGCATCTGCGCTGGGGCTTCGGGAGCGGGCGGCTCTGCCGTCTGGGCAGAGGCAAATCCGGCACCGGCAAACACGGCAACGGCAAGCGCAAATCCGATTCCGATAAACAGTAACTTTTTCATTTGGTACACTCCTTTGATCTGTCAAAATGTTGGCTGCTAAAGAGTTGGATGATACGCTCACAGGATAGCGTACTCCTGTGAAGAAGTTGTGAAGGGACTATGCGAATTTTGTGAAGGACGGAAGACAGAAGACAGGGGACAGGAGACGGGAAACGGGGGGCGGAACGATTCCTGCACCCATCACTAATTGCGGATGACGCCCCGCCAACCGCCCTCCGCTCCCGACTCCCAACTCCCGACTCCCAAACTATGGGGTAAAATAAAACTGCAACAAGAACCCGGATACCGGCCATGAAGAAACACCCCCCCCTCTTCCCTCTGCTTTTGCTTGCAATCCTGACCCTGACATGGATCGGCGGCGCGCTGGCTGCCCCGGAGGGGGCAGACGCCCCCCCGGAACCGGCAGCCACCCCGGGGGTCACACCCGAAGCACCCGCCGCGGTCCAGGAGGTCGAGGCCGCCATCCAGAAGGCGATCTACGGGCACCACAACCTCGCTCCGGCCTATTTCGCGGGCGGCGTGACCATCGAGGACACGCGCATCTCCGCCGACGGGCAATGGGCAGTCAGTTATCTGATTCCGATTGACCCCGTCACGGGCAAACCGGTGCCCACCGAGCCGGGGCTGACCGTTACCCGCAGGGAGGGAGTCCAGTGGGGCGTTGCCCTGCCCACATCGGAGAACTGGGTCGAGATGGTGCAGCAAGCCCCCTACGACGTGCTGCCCTTCGACCAGAAGGTGATGTGGCTCTCAATGTACAACGAAGCACTCGCCGCTGTGCCGCAAACCACCCTGCGCGGCTACCTGCTGCCCTGGGACGCGGGCATCACCCGCTACCTTTCCACCAGCGTGTGCCATGACGAGTACATCCCCAGCGGAAACGCCCATTACGCCTTCGATTTCTACACCTCCCACACCATGTGGGATATCCTCGCCATCAAAGGCGGCGTGGTGCAGATTGCCCGCTGGAGCGTGCCCAACGGCGACGACAGCGACATGGGCAACTACATCGTAGTCAAAGACCCGACCACCAGCCCGGTGACCTACCACCTGTACCTGCATCTGGCGCAGGACAGCATCCCCCCCGAACTGCGCACGCCCGGCTCGCCTGTCATTCAGGGGCAGTTTTTGGGCGTGGCGGACGACACCGGCGCCAGCACGGGACACCACCTGCACCTGCAAGTTCAGGTGCCGCTCTACGGCGAGAACTACTACTGGGGCCGCTCGGTGGATTTCGCCTTTGACGATGTGGATATCAACGACGGGCACCCGCGCGTCGATGCCAGTTACTGCCGCGACCCGCGTTACTGCCGCGACAGCGATGTGTGCAACACCTTCCGCAAATCCTACACATCCCAAAACGTGCGCCGCTACATCCACCCCGACACCACCCCGCCCACCGGCGGGATCACCAGCCCCGCCACCGGCGAGACCTACGAAGAAACCC
Organism: uncultured Anaerolineales bacterium; assembly: GCA_964589145.1. Taxonomy (GTDB): domain Bacteria; phylum Chloroflexota; class Anaerolineae; order Anaerolineales; family UBA11858; genus UBA11858. The sequence goes on along the minus strand of CAZPSL010000228.1, from coordinate 5,843 downwards.
TGCCGCTGCAAGCCTGGGCTTACGACCTCGGCGACCCCGGCGAAGACCCGGTGGGCATCGAAAGCGCCCGCTTCATCGCCTTCTACGACGGGGCATGGCGCGAAATCGGGCCGGTGTTCCAGCCCGACGCCCAAAACCCGGATTTCAGTTTCAACTGGAACTGGTGCGATTACGGCATCCCCGACGGGCCGGTGAGCATCGCTCTGCGGCTGAGCGACATCCGCGGCAACATGGCCGATCCGCTGCTCGGCCTGCGGCACGTCACCAAAGATTACGACTGCCATCCCCCCACCGAGCCGCCCGCCTGCCAGCCCGCCAGCGACCAGATCGCCCTGTTCAGCGAAATCAACTACCGCGGCGACTGCCAGATCCTCGACACCGGCGCGTATCTCGACAGCACCGCCTTCCCCGATGTGGGCGAGAACAACACCCGCTCCATCCTGATTGGCCGCGATGTCTGGGCGGAACTGTTCACCGAGACCAATTTCCACGGACGCAGCGAAATCACCATCCAGGATGACCCCAGTTTGGGAGAAAACCCCATCGGAAACGGAACACTCTCCTCCCTGAGAGTGACTGCCTACGCGACCCGGAATCCGAGCCTCGAACCGGCCTTTGGGGGTGGTCTCGTCAACCGGAATCCCGCCGCATCCCAGGGAGAAGTCACCGCACCCATCTCCGAGACGGTCGAGGGCGACACCACCGGCTGGGTGACGGACGGCCTGTGGAGCGTGAGCGCAGCCCAGAGTCGCAGCCCGTCTCACAGTTGGCGGTACGGGATTGACGCCACCAACAACTACGATACCTACTCCGCCAACGACGGCCTTCTCACCAGCCCGCCGATCACCCTGCCCGTCTCCAGCAGCCCCTACGTGCTGCAATTCTGGCAGCGCTACCAGACCGAAAGCCACTATCGGCACTGGGATCAGCGCATTGTGCAACTGGCCTGGGATGGCGGGCCGTTTGAAGATGTGGTGCAACTCTCCGACGACCCGATGGGCGGCTGGCTGAAAACCCGCATTGACCTGCTGCCCTACTACGACATGGGGCAGGAACACGTGCTCCAAATCCGCTTCAAGTTCGATACCCGCGATGCCTACCGCAACCAGTACGAGGGCTGGTTCATTGACGACATCCGCGTTGCCGCCGAACCGGTCACCGCCTGCACCCCGCCGGATGGCAACGAACCCAACGATTCGGCAGCGCAGGCAGCCCCCATCTCGGTGGGCGATACCATCCGCGGGACAATCTGCCCCGGCTGGGACGTAGATTTCTACACCTTCACCGCGCAGGCCGGCGACCGTCTTGCCTTTGATGTGGACGCCAAAGCCAGCGGCTCCGCGCTGGATGCCTACCTGTTCCTGCTGGATAGCGACGGCACCTCCGAACTGGCGGAGAACGACGACGAAATCCTGTTCCAGGTGCAAGACCCGCTCCTGGGCTACCTGGTCCCCCGCGATGGAACCTACTACCTGAAACTGCGCGCCTGGGATCACCCCGCCGGAACCGGGGCCTACACGCTGACCATCAGCGCAGACACCGCCCCGCCCGCCGTCCGCCTGAGCGACCCCGCCGAAAACGGCTACCTCCCCCGCGGACGCGCCACCGTCACCGCACAGGCATCCGACAACGGCAGCGGAGTCCAGCGCGTGGAATTTTGGGCGCACTCCGGCGACTGGCTCAACAGCGGCTGGGAGCAACTGCCCACCGATTACGATAACACCAACGGCTGGCAGACTACGCTGGATACCACCGCCTTCAACGAAGGGGATACCATCGCCCTCTACGCCAACGCCTTCGACCGCGCCGGAAACGCCGCCCACGATGTCATCTGGAATGTGCGCATTGACAGCAACCCGCCCACCGTCACGATGACCCCGCTCCCCGCAGCGGCAACCAGCACGGCGATCCACATCCGCTGGAGCGCCACCGACACGGTTTCGGGCATTGCCAACGTCCTGCTGGAATACAGCATTGATGGAGGCGATTGGCAAATTCTGGCAGAAAGCCCCTGGCTGCGAGATTACTGGCTGGTGGGGCAGGCCGGGCACCATTACGCCTTCCGTGTTACCGTCAGCGACGGTGCCGGAAACAGCACAACCGCCGAAACGGTAAGCACCGCCATCCCCGCGGCGGAGTCGCTCTGCCCGACTTTCGACCCCTGGGATGTGGACGCAGACACAAACGACAACCAGCGCATCCACGCGACCACAATTATCTATCAGGGCGAGGCGCAGATTCACAACCTTTGCAACCCGGCCAGCGATGACCGCCTGGGGGATGCCGACTGGCTCCGTTTTGATGCCAAATCCGGGGAGGGGTACGTCCTGACAGCCGTCCCGGCGCGCGGCAGCGCGGCGGCAGTGCGCATCCGCCTGTATGCTTCCGACGGCACGACCCTGCTGGCGGAGGCTGCGCCCTCTGTGTTTGGCACGCCGACCACGCTGTTCTGGCACGCCGACCAGAATCGCACAGTCTATGCCCTGCTGGAACATGTGGATGCCAGCGTCGCCGGCAGCGGAACGGCGTACAGCGTGCAATTGGGCAAGCCCGTGATTTATCTGCCCCTGCTCATTCGGTAAGTCGCATCAAAAAGACTGGCAGTCCTTTCAGGACTGCCAGTCTTGAGATAAAAATCCTTTGAAACTCGTCATCCAAATCCCCTGCTACAACGAAGCCGACACGCTCCCGGAAACGATTGCCGCGCTGCCGAAGGAAATCCCCGGCATTGACGTGATCGAAACGCTGGTGATCGATGACGGCAGCACGGATGACACCGTACGGGTCGCCCGTGAGGTGGGAGTCACGCATGTCATCCGGCACACCCGCAACCGGGGGCTGGCCGCCGCCTTCACCACCGGCCTGGATGCCTGTCTGGCAAGCGGAGCGGACATCATCGTCAACACCGATGCCGACAACCAGTACTGCGCCGACGACATCCCCGCGCTGGTCGCCCCCATTCTGGAGGACCGCGCCGATCTGGTTGTCGGCGACCGGGGTGTGGCAACTGTGGAGAGTTTCTCACCGCTAAAACGGCAACTTCAGCGCTTCGGCAGTTGGCTGGTAGGCCGTGCCGCCAACCTGCACACGCCCGATGCCACCAGCGGCTTCCGCGCTCTGAGCCGCGAGGCCGCCCTGCGGACTCTGGTCATCAGCCACTATTCCTACACCCTGGAAACGCTGATCCAGGCCGGGGCAAACCGTCTGGCGGTGGTGTACGTCCCGGTGCGCACCAACCATCCCACACGCCCCTCGCGGCTGATGAAGAGCATCCCGCACTACCTGATGAACATCATCCCCACCCTGATGCGCTCCTACACGCTTTACCGCTCGCTGCGCATTTTCACCGCCATCAGCGTGGTGATGATCGCCGCGGGCACCTTTCTGGGGCTGCGGTTTTTGTACTACTATCTCACCGATTTGGGGCAGGGGCACGTTCAATCGCTGATTTTGGCGGCCATCTTGCTGATTGTCGGCTTTCAGGTGTTCACCGTCGGGCTGGTCGCCGACCTGGTGAGCGCCAACCGCAAAATCCTGGAAGAGACGCGCTACCGCCTCCGTAAAATCGAGTACGACCAGAAATCACGGGGGGAATCCCCGGATGAAGGCAAAAGGTTCGAAAATCCCAGGGTTTTCGCTGAAACGCAGGGAAAGCCCTGAATCCGAACAAGGTTTGCTTCTTCCAAACCGGCACAAGCATACCATTTTCCCCCCGGCCCCACTGCTTATCCATCTCCTTTCCTCACAACTGTCCACCTGTTCCCAGCAGTTCGATCTCCTGCCGGTAGGCAGGGTTGTCGTAGCGCGCCGGATGGAAGGCGGCCGCGTAGGATGGCAGGTCGCCGCCGGTGATATGGGCGGCAAGCAGTTCTCCCGCGGCACAGGATGACATCAGCCCAAAGCCGGAGAGCGCCCCGATGACGTAAGCCCCTTTCACGGGGAGCGGCCCAATCAGCGGGCGGTTCTCGCGGGTTTTGGTGTAGTAGCCGCCATCCAGCGCGGGGCGCGGCATCCGCTGGAAGTATTCGCGGAAGCGCGGCAGCATGGCAGACATGCCCCGCAGGGCGATTTCGGGGTACATTTCGTCCAGCGGCGGGGGGATGACCGGCGGGTCAAGCACGCGGGTGGCGTATTCCCACAGCAGCAGAATGGCATCGCCTTCCAGCACGCCCTCCGGTCGGGTGTGCGCGCCGGGCGGCATCTCGTCGAGCAGGAAGCGGGCTGCCGGGTCTTCCGCCAGGAAGCCGCGCTCGTCCGCACCCCAGGGCAGGAATTGCGGGTCGCTCCAAATCAGCAGCGGGGCCTCGCGGGGAACCGCGCCCAGCGGGTCGCGGAAGGCAACCTTGAGATGCACCTCGGTGTGGACGGGGAGTTCCACGCCCAGCATTCCGGCGACGGGGGCAAGGAAGGGCCCGGCAGCATCCACGAAATTGCGTGTTGTCAGGCTGACTGGGGCATCGTTCCCGCTCAGATGGAGGGTGAGACGATCCGCACCCTGCGGCTCGACTCCTGTGATGCGGGCGCGGCGCAGTTCCACGCCGCGGGCGCGGGCCTGTTCCAGCAGGTACATGCCCAGTTGCTGGGCGCTGAACCACCCGGCGCGGCGGACGTGCAGGGCAGCCTGCACGTTTTCGCTCAGGTAAGGGAAAATCCGGCGAACGGCTGCGCTGCCCAGCAGGAGGTCGGCGCCGTCGGGGAGGCCGCGGTAGCCTTCGGGCGGGGCGGGACGGTAAGCGGCGGTTTCCGCGGGGGTGCGGTAAATCCGCAGGTCACCGGCGCCCAGCCGCGGGGGAGTCCGTGCCTCCTGCTCAAAGGCGGGGAGCCGCTCCGGGTCGGCGGTCAGGTACAGGTAGCCGCGGCGGTTCATCCGAAAGACGTTGCCGCTCTCCGCCGCCAGTTCTTCCATGATGTCAATGGAGCGGTTGATCAGCGCGACCATCGCCGGGTCGGGCCACCAGTTGCGGTAACATTCGGTGGATTTGTCGCTGGTGAGGGTCAGCGGGGGACGTTCATCTACCAGCAGCACGTTCCGCACGCCGCGGCGCACTGCCAGGTGGTAGGCGGCGGAGATGCCGGCAATGCCTGCCCCGCAGATGATGGTGTGGTAGGTTGTCACGGTGGTTGGGGAATGGGGATTGGGAATTGGGAATTGGGGATTGGGAATGGGGGGCTGGGGGCCGGTGAGTTCTTCGCTCTCACGCGCTTTGTGCATTCAGTTTCGCGTAAATGCGCCTGCTGTGTTGCCTTTGGTGGAAACAGTGGTGAAGAATTGCGGTTGCAAACGTCCTTTGTGGCAGAGAAGATTGCCTTTTTGCTTTTTTCTGGGGTTATTCTACCATTCCCTGAAGACAGGTAAAAGGCACAGAACTCCCCAGGGTGCAGGCAAAAGATGTGGAAATCGGACAGCCGCATGTCTCTGCCCTTCCCCCGGCGGGACGGGGTGTTCGGTGCCTGTCCTGTTCGCCAAATGAAGACTGGCAGTCCTGGCAGGACTGCCAGTCTTGTGTGCGGGGCGAGGGAAACACATAGGAATTTCTACAATATTTGCCTGCACCCCCAGGCAACGGGTGCAAGCAAATGTTGTAGAAAGATTGTTGTTTACCAACAAGCGTGGCATTCTGGAGCCCCATCCCCCCTGCATCCCCCCTCACCCTTCGGGCAGGCTTCGCACTCCCCAGGGAAGGGGGGACTGGACTCTTCGTTGTGTGTGCGGCGCACTTTGTGCGCCGCACACACAACTGACCATACACCCCTCCCCCAAATTTCCGCTTTGTTTCCCCTCTCCCTGTGGGAGAGGGGTTAGGGGTGAGGGTAGGGGAGGGGCTGGGGGTGGGGGCACACTC
>CAZPSL010000227.1:0-2647 GCA_964589145.1 uncultured Anaerolineales bacterium | reverse complement strand
TTTGCCCGCTTCGGATTCTTCATTGATTTTGGTGTCTGACGGACTTGCCCGTTGGTTGCATCTGACCATCCTTTACCAACCCGCCGCCTCGCTGATTCGCTGACTCGCTGATTCGCTGACTCGCTGACTCCCATGCTAACCGTTACCCTCTACACCCGTCAGAACTGCCATCTTTGCGACCAGGCCCGAAAAGACCTGGTATCCTTGCAGGAGAACCTCCCCCATCAACTGGTCGAGATTGATGTTGACCAGGATGACGCGCTGACCGCGGCCTACGGCGATTCCGTGCCGGTGGTGCAGGTTGGCCCCTACACGCTCAAAGCCCCGTTTGACCGCCAGAAATTGCAAGCCACCCTGGGAGCGGCCCGTGACCGCAAAACCCACCTGGAAAAGGTCGGCGACGAGGCTTACAAAAACCGGGTACAGCGCGGCGCAAGCATCACCGGCTCCGACCGTTTCACCTACTGGTTTGCGCGCAACTACATCTGGGTGCTCAACGTCCTGGTGCTGCTCTACGTCGGGCTGCCGGTGCTTGCCCCCGTGCTGATGAAATCCGGCGCGGAAACCCCGGCACGCGTAATCTACAAAATTTACGGCAGCATGTGCCATCAGTTGGCCTACCGCTCGTGGTTTCTCTTCGGGGAGCAGCCGGTTTATCCGCGTGCCGCCGCCCATGTGGAAGGTTACCTGACCTTTGAAGAGGCCACCGGCATTGACGAAGACAAACTGCTGCCGGCCCGAGAGTTTCTCGGCAGCGAGCAGGTAGGTTACAAGATGGCGCTTTGCGAGCGGGATATGGCAATTTACGGGGCAATTCTGCTCTTTGGGGTGCTGTTCGCCCTGACCGGGCGGAAGTGGAAATCGCTGCCCATCTGGATTTGGCTGCTGGTAGGGGTCGCTCCCATCGGGCTGGACGGGTTCAGCCAGTTGTTCAGCCAGTGGGCGGAGATGGGCGTTCCGTTGTTCCGCACATTTTTCGGCTGGCTGCCCTATCGTGAGAGCACGCCCTTCCTGCGCACGCTGACCGGCTTCCTGTTTGGTTTCACAACCGCCTGGTTTGGCTATCCCCTCATCGAGGAGGCAATGGCGGATACCCGCCGCCTGATGGCGCGCAAGTTCGCCGTGGTGGAACAGCAACAGGCCAAAGACGGATAGCGAATGGCAGATGGCGAATGGCGAGGCGCGTAGCGCGTGAAGCGTCTTTCCTCCTGCCCTCCTCGCTCCACCCTCCACCCTCCACGCTCCTCCCTCCACGAAATGCCCTTTCACCAGCACGGCGCAATCCGCTACTACACCTTCGAGAGCCTCGACCTGCCCGGCGTGGTCCATGGGGTGTTCACCCGGCACGGCGGGGTGAGCGCGCCGCCCTGGGATTCGCTCAATATGGGCGGCTACCTCGGCGATCCGCTGGAAAACACCTACCGCAACCGCGTGCTGGCGTTCCGTGCCCTGGGGCGCGACCCCGAATCGGTTTTTGACGTTTGGCAGGTTCACAGCGCCGATGTGATTTGCAGCGATTCCCCGCGCCCGCGCGGCGCCGAGCACCAGAAAGCCGACGCCATCCTGACCGACAACCCTGCCATTACACTCTTCATGCGCTTCGCCGATTGCGTTCCCATCCTGCTTTACGATCCGGTGCGGCGGGTGATTGGCCTCGTTCACGCCGGTTGGCAGGGGACGGTCAAGGGTGCGGTTTCCGCCGCCCTGGAGCGGATGGCCGCGGTTTACGGCAGTTCCCCGGCGGATGTGCGGGCCGGGATCGGCCCCTCCATCGCGGCGCACCACTACGAGGTCGGCCCGGAGGTCGTCCAGCGGGTGCGGGAATCCTTCGGGGCGGATGCCGACGTGCTGCTGCCGACCTTCAACGGTTCCACCCACTTCGATCTCTGGGCGGCGAACCGCATTTTGCTGGAACAAGCCGGGGTGCGGCAAATCGAAATCTCCGGCCTTTGCACCGCCTGCCACACCGAAGACTGGTACTCCCACCGGGCGGAGCGGGGCCGCACTGGGCGTTTTGGCGCGCTGATCGCCCTGGAATCGGGTTGAAAGTTGAAAGTTGAAGGTTGAAAGTTCCCCAACCTGTAACCTTCAACCCGCAACCTGCAACATTTGACGCCATGACCAACCTTCCCCCTTCCGGCATTGCCGAAAACTACCGCCGCGTGCTGGAAAACATCGCCCGCGCTGCGCAGACTGCCGGGCGTGACCCCGCCGATGTGAAACTGGTGGTGGTCACCAAGGGGCATCCTGTGGAAACGGCGCAGGCTGCCGTCTCCGCGGGGGCGCGCTTTTTGGGTGAGAACTACGTCGAAGAAGCCCTGCCGAAAATCGAGGCGCTGGCGGGCGCAGGCGTGGAATGGCACATGATCGGCCATGTGCAGAGCCGCAAGGCGCGCCCGGTGGCGGAGCGTTTTGCCTGGGTGCAGTCGGTGGATCGGCTGAAACTGGCGCGGCGGCTCGACCGCTTTGCCGGAGAACTGGGGCGGCGCCTGCCGGTTTTGCTGGAGTGCAACGTTAGCGGCGAGGAGAGCAAATTCGGCTGGCCTGCCTGGGACGAGCGCCGCTGGCCGGAACTCGCCGGGGAACTGGCTCCCCTGATGGAATTGCCCGCCCTGGAAGTGCGCGGCCTGATGACCATGCCCCCTTA
>CAZPSL010000226.1:0-2385 GCA_964589145.1 uncultured Anaerolineales bacterium | reverse complement strand
CGGGCAAGCCGGGTCTTGTGCAGTGGGTCGATTTACGCGTCTCTGTCTGCGTGTTTCCCTCACCCTGCCCTCGCAGATGCTCGGACTCCCCTCTCCCTAAGGGAGAGGGGCTGGGGGTGTGGGCGGGCAAGCCGGTTCTTGCGCAGTGGGTCGATTTACGCGGCTTTGACTGCATGTTTCCCTCACCCCGTCCTCGCAAATGCTCGGACTCCCCTCTCCCTAAGGGAGAGGGGCTGGGGGTGTGGGCGGGCAAGCCGGTTCTTGTGCAGTGGGTCGATTTACGCGGCTCTGTCTGCGTGTTTCCCTCACCCTGCCCTCGCAGATGCTCGGACTCCCCTCTCCCTAAGGGAGAGGGGCTGGGGGTGAGGGCAGGCGGGGCGGTTCTTGCGCAGTGGGTCGATTTATGCGGCTCTGTCTGCGCCCACGACGGGACGCGTGAGATTATATCATCCGTGATTGGGTTATAATCCACCACTAACCACTGACCACTGACTCATGCCCGAACTCACCCTCGATTCCTTCGCCTACGGCGGCGACTGCTTCGGACGCCTGGAGGATGGCCGCGCCTGTTTTGTCCCCTACGGCCTGCCGGGGGAGCGCGTCCGCATTCGCCTGACGGAGCAGAAGCGCGGCTACGCGCGCGGCGAACTGCTCGAAGTGCTGACGCCCGCCCCGCAGCGGATCGAGCCGCGCTGCCCGCACTACTTCCGCCCCGCTGCGGGGGAGGCTGCGCCAGCGGCCTGCGGCGGCTGCCACTATCAGCACCTCCCCTACGAAGTGCAGTTGCAGGCCAAAACCGACATTTTGCGAGACCAGTTGCAGCGCATCGGCAAACTGAGCGATCCGCCGGTGATGCCCGCCGTCCCCTCGCCATCCCCCTGGAACTACCGCAACCACATCCAGTTTCACCTGACGGAATCGGGCGCACTGGGCTTCAGCGCCCCCCGCTCCGATGTGATTGTCCCCGTCGAAACCTGCCACCTCCCCGAACCCCCGCTGACGGAACTTCTGCCTCAACTCGATTTTGAAGCCGTCCCCGGCCTGGAGCGCGTCGCCCTGCGCCTGGGGGCGGATGGCGACATCCTGATTGCTCTCGAAAGCAGCGATCCGCAGCCGCTCTCCCTGGCGGTGGATTTCCCGGTCTCGGTGGTTTACCGCGGGCCGGGCGGTTCGCTGGTGCTCGCCGGGGATGATCATCTCATCATCGAAGTGCTGGGGTGTCCCTTCCGGGTTTCGGCAGGCGCTTTCTTCCAGGTCAACACGCCGATGGCGGCGCAGATGGTGACGCACCTGCTGGAAAATCTCGACCTCCGCAAAACGGACACGGTGGTGGATGCCTACTGCGGCGTCGGGCTGTTCAGCGCTTTTTTGGCGCCGCGGGCGGGACGGCTGATCGGGATTGAGACCTCCCCCGAAGCCTGCGAGGATTTTGTGGTCAATCTGGATGAATTTGACAACGTGGAACTGTACGAAGCCCCGGTGGAGAAGACTCTCCCCGCCCTGGGGGTGACAGCCGACCTTCTGGTGGCCGATCCGCCGCGGGCCGGGTTGGGCCGCCGCACCCTGTCGGGAATCGCCTCCCTGAAGCCCCGCGAGATCGCCTACATTTCCTGTGATCCCGCCACCCTGGGGCGTGACGCCCGCTACCTGACCGAGATGGGCTACCGCCTGCGTCAGATCACCCCCTTCGACCTCTTCCCGCAAACCTACCACATCGAGAGCATCAGTTTTTGGGTTCGTGCCCGCGAAGATGCTGCCGGTTCTCCGTGACTCCGAGAGTTTCACCATGCAATCTCCCGCCCCCAACCGTCTCGTCATCGGCATCAGCGGCGCGTCCGGCGTCATCCTGGGCATCCGCGCCCTGGAAGTGCTGCGCCAAATCGAGCGCGTCGAAACCCATCTGGTGCTCTCGCCCGCGGCGCGGGTCACCATTGCACACGAAACCGACCGGGATGTGAACGATGTGCTCGCCCTGGCGGATGTGGTTCACAAATTCAACGACATCGCCGCGCCGATTGCTTCCGGCTCTTTCCGCACGATGGGGATGCTGGTGCTCCCGTGCTCGATCAAGTCCCTTTCAGCGGTTGCCAATTCTTACGCCGACAACCTGCTCGCCCGCGCTGCCGATGTGACCCTGAAGGAAGGCCGTCCCCTGCTGCTGGCGGTCCGCGAAACCCCGCTGCACCGCGGTCACCTGCGGCTGATGGACCAGGCCGCCGCTGCGGGGGCGGTCATCTTTCCGCCGGTGCCGCCCTTCTACGACAAGCCCCAAACCCTGGATGAGATGGTGGATCACCTCGTCGGGCGTATTCTGACGAGAATCGGCATCGAAACGGAGTTGTACCGAGAGTGGGGGAGCGAGTCAGCGATTCAGCGATTCAGCGA
>CAZPSL010000225.1:0-2179 GCA_964589145.1 uncultured Anaerolineales bacterium | reverse complement strand
ATCGGCGTGGATCACAGTTTTGCCAGCAAGGGGAAAGCCAACACGACTGTGGTCTCCGACGGGGATGACCCCAACCACTTCGACCCCCGCTACTTTGGCAAGGGCTTCCGCTGGCAACTGCCCGACCTGGACACCTCCGAGCGGGCGTACTGGATGGCGCGTCAGGCCTATGAAACCGCTGGCCGCCGCGTGCTGGATGCCACCATCGGGGGTAAATTGCAGGTTTTTCCAAAGGTGGCGTACGATTCGCTGTTTTGATGTTTGGGCGTTGAAGGTTGAATGTTGCAAGTTGCAGGTTTCCTAACCTTCAACCTGCAACCTTCAACTTTCAACCTGTAACCTGCAACATCCTCCCCTCCCCCCATGCCCTTCGTTTCCTCCCGTCGAACCGCCTACGCTCTCGCTGCGGCGCTTTTTGCTCTCGGCGCGTTGCTGCGCCTGATGGATTCCACCGACCCCCCGCTGGATTTTCATCCCACGCGGCAGTTGCGAAGTGCCATCATTGCCCGCAGTCTTTACTATGAGATGCGTACCGACCTCGATCCGGCGGAACAGGAATCTATTACCCGGCAACGTGATTTTTTGGAGCGATATGAACCACCAATTTTGGAAACGTTGGTTGCTTACAGTTATCGTCTGGTGGGCGGCGAAACCTGGGTGATTCCGCGTCTTTGGAGTACGTTTTTCTGGCTGGTGGGTGGGTTGGCGCTCTTTGATTTGGTACAGCGGTCCACTAATTTTGACGGCGCGCTGTTTGCGTTGGCATTTTATCTCTTGTTGCCTTTTGGCGTACAAGCCAGCCGCAGTTTTCAGCCTGATCCCGGAATGACGATGTGGATGCTTCTCACCATTTGGACACTCTACCGCTGGGCGGAGCAGCCCGCCTGGGGCTGGACCATCGGAGCGGGAATCTTTGGGGGAATGGCAGCCCTCACTAAAATTGTCATCGCTTACCCAATCGGGGGAGCGGCAATCGCGATTGTACTCTCCAGCCTGGGGCCGCGAAAGGCCGTAAAAAGCGGACAAACCTGGAGCATGGCAATTCTGATGGCAATTCCGGCTTTGGGATATTATGTCATTGCCAGCCCGAAACACGCTTCGCAATTTGTGCTGAATCGGACGGTGAAGTTGAGCGGGCTGATTGCTGATCCCGGATTTTATGTTCGCTGGATGAGTTTTTTGAGCACCTTACTTGGCCTGATGCCGATTTTTGCTGCCATCTTTGGGGTCTTGATTGCCCGTTCCCGGCTACGGACACTCCTGATTGGGCTTTGGACGGGGTACTTTGTTTATGGGTTGAGTACGCCTTACCGGATGTATACGCATAGTTATTACCATTTGCAGTTGATCCCCGTTGTAGCAATTTCGCTGGCCCCCATAGCGCAGCTCCTGTTTTCGGAATTGGCAAAGCAGCCGAAACTGTGGAAGTGGATTGGAGCAGGTGTGATGCTTCTGGCGGTGTTGTATCCCGCCTGGGTGGCGCGTTCCACGCTGTTGGGACAGAATTTTCGTACTGAACCGGTGTACTGGCAGTCGGTTGCAGCGGAGATTCCTGCTGATGGCGATGTGGTTGCTTTGACACAAGACTATGGGCATCGGCTGATGTATTTTGGACGCCGCGTCACAAGCATCTGGCCGAGCCTTGGTGACCAGAACTTGATGACTATTCGCGGCGGCGCGGCGGATTTTGAGCGCATCTTCGCCCGCAACGCCGCGGGGAAGGACTATTTCGTGGTGACAGCCATGGGACAGTGGAAGCGTCAGCCTGCCCTGCGCGATTACCTGACCGAACACTACCCGCTCATTGCCGAAGGCGACGGCTACCTGATTTTTGATCTGCGCAGCCCTTCAACCCCCGACCCTTAGACTCCCACTTTTTATTCTTACCCTCCTAACTCCTAACTTGCCCCCTTTCAACTCCTGCCCTCTCGTCTCAATCATCACACCCTCCTATAACCAGGCAGCGTACATTGAAGCCACGCTCCAGTCCGTGCTGCGGCAGGACTACCCTGCCATTGAATACCTGGTCGTGGACGGTGGATCCACGGATGGCAGCGTGGAGATCATCGAGCGCTACGCAGGCAGCCTGGCGTGGTGGGTCTCCGAACCGGACGGGGGACAGGCGGACGCGATCAACAAGGGGTTCCGCCGCGCCCGCGGGGAGGTGGTTGCCTGGCTC
>CAZPSL010000224.1:0-3296 GCA_964589145.1 uncultured Anaerolineales bacterium | reverse complement strand
ATGCGCCTGGTAGTTGCAGTGCACCTGCGGGTGCAGGCGAATCAGCCGCGTGAGCAGCGTGGTGCCGGAGCGGGCGTGCCCAAAGATGAAGAACTTATCCAGCGGAAAAATTTCGCGGGTTTCAGCTGCCTCCTCCGGGGTGAGGGGGGGGATGGTGCCGCGCTCGTCGGAGGGCATCTGCCCGGTGAGAAGCACTTGCATGGAATGCTCCAAGCGAGTTATGATTCGACTAATACGCATATCGTAAAAATCTAATTGTCCATCCCCTGCACATCTGCTTTTTGGCCTATTCTCAACAAAAATTCTGCCGTGCGCCGGGCGGCTTGTCCATCGGTAAAGGTACATTCGCGAGCAATGAAAGCAGTGCGGGCATCGGCATCTGCTCCAGGGGTTTCCAGATAGTAATTTAAGGCATCGCACAAGGATTGTTCATCCAAGGCTTCGCGGCCAGCCCCAGATGAGCGAAAGCGGGAATGAGTCGGCCAACCGCTAATCTGCGAAAGCGGCAAGGAGAACTTGCCCGGCCAGCCACCAGGGGTATCCAGGCATAAGCTGACCACTGGCGTGCCGTGAATGGATGCCTCCACCACCATGGTGGAATACACCGTCACCATCACATCGGAATAAGCCATCATGGATGATTTTTCTGGCATATCTTCACCAGAATAATAGCTCATGCCACCTTCGCCAAGAGGCACCGGTTCAACTACATGAACGTGCGGCAAATCGGCAGCCAAGGCACGAATGCGCTCGCGCTCATCAGCAAAACGCGATGTTTCCATAAAATGCGTGGGGTGCAAGCGAATGAGCAACTGCGCTGGGCAAGCCAGGCGGTCTCCGGATACCAAACGTGCTAAAGTTTCCACATTGCGCCAGTTCGGCGCAAAAGAAACAAAACTGCTGGCGTAAGAAATCAGTTTGCGCGCTGGGTCGAGGTTGTGCATACGGAAATATTCCGCTCGCGGGATAAGCCACTTACGACGAAAATAGCCATCGTAGGCTGGAACACCACCGATATTGACACGTTCCGAATTCCAGTCCGCACCCTGGACAAGTTCGCGTTTTTGAATCTTCGACCAGCACGAAATCCAATTCATCGGCGCGCCAGGAAGGCTGTAACTACTGGAGTTATCCCAGCCAACAATTACCGCGGCAGTGGAGACACCACGGCTAGCAGCCTCGCGCAACAGGTAACGGTCATAACGCCAACCAGGTGTACTAGCAACCACCAAATCAGGCTGGTATTTGTCAAAGAGATCAGCGTAAATATTGGGCACAAAGCGATTCTGGGCGTTCATCAGCGCACGCCGGGCAGGTCGACTGCGGCGCAGGGTACCGACCACCAGCCGCATGAGCGGGAAGAGTTTCTTGCGCCGTCCATGCGATTCGTCCTCCACTTGCTTAATAAAACCGTCCACCGCTTCCAGATTAATACGGTTGGATGCGCCAGCACGGCGCAAAAAGTGCAGCCACCATTGCATGGATGGGGAAACCGTGCGTTCGTAATGGCGCGCTGCATCCAGCCGCAACCCTTCAACAGTCAAGCCGGGACGAGCGAACCGTCGCTCAATACCAGATTTGAGAGCCTCGTCGGTCAACAAGATTACTTCCACACCAGAATCGATCAACGTGGCAACCAAATCACTTTGCAAAAAATAAATCACTGCCAGACCGTGATCAGCGATGATAAAATAACGTTTAGGCATCATATGGTTTGACATGACAGGAATTTGACCAGTTCTACTGCTTGCGATACACAATGTGATACCCGGTCGGCGACTGACTGAAAGTGTTTGCCGGAGAAATGGTGCGTTGCGCCGCAGAGCCCAATGCATGAGGTAAAATCCACCGCCCCAGCGCAAAGATTCCCAACGCAAAGTACACGACCAGCCGCCGCTCCCGTGACAACTCTCGCAACACCGCCCAGCGCAGATTCCCTAGTCCCTCATCTAGCAAAAACGCGGGGTCATAATAACCGTCCAGTCGTTCAACAACAAAACCGTGGTCAGCAGCAAAACGCGTCAGGGCATAGTGAGTATAACGAGCGAAATCCAGCGGAACCTGGTGCATTTTCACCATAAAGGGAACGGTCACTAACAATTTGCCACCAGGTTTCAGAATTTCAGAGAGAGTTGCCAGCAGTGTGTGAGCATCATAAACATGCTCTAGCACATTCAGCAACACAATCACATCCACACTCAAGGGTCGAAAGGGGTTGGTGCGCGTCAAATCACAAACGAGGTCCACTTCCGGATAGGGGTAAACATCCAAGGCCAACGTGCGATACGCCGCCAAAACATCAGAAAAATCACCCCGCCCTGCGCCTACATCTAAAATCAGAGCGTCCGCCGGGATGCGCGCAATCTCATCAGCCAAAAAACGCCAATTTGCCTGACGCCAAGGAGTTCCCAGGTTGGGGCCACGAGTTACCTTTCTGGAGGGCTGAATGTTCTCCGGTGGAAGAGTGAACAACGGGATGCCATTTTCCAGCGGGACGTGCCGTCCGCAGGATTCGCAAGTCAGGGTTTCCATATTGGAGCGGTACTCGCCTCCGCACTCGCACACGATAACTTCGGACAGATTCTTGTTCACTACAATTAACCTTCCAAGATTTCGAACAAACGATGATAAAGTCTGTAAAGGGCTTTCCTCGGCAACCCGCGGCGGTACCAGGCTTCCGTAGATGTGCGGTGACGCCGGACTTTGTTAGAGACTGCCGTTTTCCCCAAAATTACTGTCTCCCCAGATATTCGGTTGCCCAAGTGCTGCACCCGCCAATCCGGCAAAGATACACGCAAATAGCCCCGCTCGTTAATGGCAATATCCAGCCGGCGCACCTCACCCATTGGTTTGCGCGATGGAATAGGAAGAACGCTTTGCAGTGCAGCCTTGGGCGCAACGAACTGGAAATGCGCAGCCCCCAAATAATAGCGCGTGCCACCCGCTTCTAAACAAATTACCTCAATTTCAGCATAACGTGCCCGCGCCTCAGATTTGTCCATCCCTAAACTGCGGGCGTGTCGCCAGTAATCAGCCCAGGGTAAGGTACAACCACGTTTCACCCGCACGTCAGGGATTCGTTCAGCCCATTGCAGGGTGGCCGTCGAAAATTTTTCCGGCGACCACATTGGCATCCCCGTCACCATACCAACCTGCGGGAAAGCGGCAAACACTTCCAGATGGCGGGAAAGCCAGCCGGGGTAAAAATACACATCGCTGTCGGCGTAGGCGATATATTCTCCCGGCGCAGCCCCAAAGATAAAATTCCAGGCCCCTACTTTGCCGATGTTTCTATC
>CAZPSL010000223.1:0-4782 GCA_964589145.1 uncultured Anaerolineales bacterium | reverse complement strand
GACAGCCTGACCCCGCCCGAAAAACTGGTCGCGGCCTGCAAGCGCAAGGGCATTGACCGCGTCATCGTCACCGACCACAACAGCATCGCGGGCGGCTTGCGCTGCAAGGAACTCGACCCTGAACGGGTGATTGTCGGCGAGGAGATTATGACCACCCAGGGTGAATTGCTGGCGGCTTACGTGACCGAAGAAATCCCCGCCGGACTGCCGCCGATGGAAGTGATTGCCCGCCTGCGGGCGCAGGGCGCCTTCATCAGCGTCTCGCACCCTTTCGACACCCATCGTCAGGGTCACTGGCAGGAGACCGACCTGCTGGCAATTCTGCCGCATGTGGATGCAATTGAGACCTTCAACGCCCGCTGCATGACCCCCAAATGCAATTTCAAAGCCCAGGATTTCGCGGTGTCCCACGGAGTTTTGGGGACCTACGGTTCCGATGCGCACGCCGCCTTTGAGTTGGGGCGCGGCACCCTGCTGCTGCCGCCTTTCAATGACGCGGAAAGTCTCAAGGCCGCGCTGGCGAACGCGGTGGTGCCCGAAATCGTCCAGAGCACGCCGCTGGTGCATCTCACCTCCCGCTGGGCGGTGCTGGTGAAGAAACTGCGCAGGTGAGCGCCGCTTGCAGGCGGTGTATTTTTCGGACACAAGTGCCTGAAGCACACCCAGAGGACTTTCGCGGCAACACAGCCTCAGGGAGACGCGGAAGAAGCAGGAGTCGGGGTGTTTGACGGTGTGGGCGTGCCGCTCGGCACAGGGGTATCTGTGGCCGTATCTGTCGGGGCGGGGGTGAGCGTACGGGTCGGTGAGGGGGTAATCGTGGGGGTGCGCGTCGGCGTGGGGGTGAGCGTTGTTGTCGGAGTATCCGTCACGGTCGGGGTCGGGGTAGCGGTCGCCAGGTATTTGGTGGCTTTCACCCGCCAGATGCGGGGCATCGCATCCACCGGGAGTTCCAGCAGCGCTTCGAAATCGGCCTTGGCCTGCGTAGTCAGGCCCAGTTCATCGTAAACCAGGGCGCGGCTGTAATAGACCATCGCCAGGTGCTGGTCGGATGCCGCCATGCTCTCGGCAACGTCGAACAGGTTGAGCGATTCCTGCAAGCGGCCGTCAGCGACGATTGCCATTGCAAACCAGTAACGCGGGTCAAAGGCATACGGCTTCAGGCGGCGGGCAACGTAGAGGTCGTTAACCGCTTCGTCAATTTCGCCCATTTCCAGGTAAGTCCGTCCGCGGTAGAGGTGAGCCTCATAGTTTTCCCGATCCAGATCAACAGCCTGCTCAAAACTTTCCAGCGCGGCGTCATAATCTTCAACCCCCCGGTAGGCCCAGCCCAGCAATGCCCAGTGCAGCGGGTTCCCGTCTTCGTAGCGGCCATAGAACAGCAAAATCTCCAGCGCGTCCTGGGGTTTGTTGTTTGCCAGATACGCTTCACCCAAAACCAGGTAACTTTCCAGGTTGGTGCGGTCCATCTGGTTGGCGAGTTCGGCATCTTCCAGTGCCGCAACGGAATCTCCCATTGCCAGGTTAATTCGGGCGCGCAGCAGGTAAAACTCCGGGGTATCTGTCAGGAATTCTGCGCCCTGTTCGAGTGTTTCCAGTGCGGTTTCCGGGCTTTCGCCGCGGTTGAACTGATACAGCGCCAGTGCCAGGTAGGCCTCGCCATAGGCAGGGTCGTATTCAATCGCCTGCTCCAAATCTCCCGAAATATCTGTGGACGGTTTCATCGCCAGCCGGGTTTTGGCGCGTCCCAAATAAGCGGGAGCAAATTCCGGTTCAATCTCCAGGGCCTGCTTGTAAGAATCCAGCGCCATTTCATATTCCCCCAGCAGCCGGTAAGCCTCCCCGACGTAGTAGTACGTATCCGGCACCTCCGGTTCCTGCCGCTGCGCCTGAAGCATAAAGGCTAACATGCTCTCGTAATCGCCGCGCTCATAAGCCTTCATGCCGGAGCGGTAAGCCTCGGTAAGTGGATGGGGGGTGTTGACATAGGGCGGGGCGGGGGTGTAGGTGGCATCCAGCAGCATCCACAACGGGACAACGGTTGCGGGGGTGGAACTTGGGGTGCGTACCAGAGGTGTGGGAGTCTCCGTGGGGGTGGGAGTCTCCGTCCAGGCAACCGGGGTGATGGTCAACCGCGGGCCGAAGATCGTCCCTTTCGGCGCAAAAATTCCCATCAAAATCAGCCCGACCACTACCACACCGGCCATCAACAGGGTTGTCAGGCGCACCACGGGGTTTGCCATCACCTTGCGGAAACCGGTCAGTTGCTCCCCTTCGTCGATTTCCACTTTCCATTTACGGCGAATGGGCAGCGCCGGTTCAAGGCTTTCATCCGGGGGCAGCACACCGGCAAGGGTCAGGCCCTGCCGGGCGGCGGCGTTTTCGGGATCGAGACGCAGGGCGGTTTGCAGGCAGTAAATACGCTCCTTGCGCGAATCAACCACCGAACTCATCAACAGCCAGTAGTCGGCGTTGTTCTTCTCGGTACGCAGAAGCCGGGTCAGCAGATCGCGGGCACGCGCCCGCTGGCTGCGGCTGGCGGCGTCTTGCGCTTCCTGGTAGAGGTTCATTCCATCCGAGGTTTCCATTACTGGGAGTCTAGCACATGCAGGCTCAACTCGCAAGGTGAGAGTATAATCAGGACATGGTTTTCTGGAAATTTCAACCCGGATTGTATGGATTTTTGGGGATTGTTCTGCTTTTTGCGGCAGGATGCACCCCTTCGGAGGTCCCAGCGCCGCCCGCACCGGATTTGGGCGTGACACTGACCCCATACCGGACCGCTCCCTCCGGTTTTGCGCCGCTTCCGGATTCTGCCTCCGCGACTCATTCCCCGCCCCCGACGGCAGTCCCCGCCCCGACGCCAACCCCGCTGGTTTACACCATCGTCGCGGACGACACGCTCACCGGCATCGCCGTGCGGTACGCCATCCCGCTGGAAGACCTGCTGGCGGCCAACCCCGGCATTGATCCCAACTTTCTGACAATCGGCATGACCCTGACCATCCCGGTTGAGGGGGTGGCGGCTGCCGGGCAGCCCACCCCGACGCCGGTTCCGGTAAGCGTTCGGCCGCCGGTATGCTACCCGCTTGGCAGCGGGCAATGGCAGTGCCTGAGCCTCCTGCGCAACGAGCAATCCGCGTCGATCGAAAATATCATCGTGCAGGCCGTTTTGCCGCTGGAAGATGGCAGTACGGAAACCGTGACCACCGTACCGCCGCTCAACCTGCTCCCCGGCGGGGAAGAGACTGCCGTGGCGGTAATTTTCGACTCTCCGGCGGAATTTACGCCGCAGGTTACGGTGTTGAGCGCTATTCACGTGCTTTCAGAAACGGAGCGCTATCTGCCTGCGGCACTCCAGGAGCAAGAAATTGCCATTGGGCCGGGTGGGCTTCAGGCCGAGGTTGCGGGCGTGCTCTCCCTGCCTGCCGGGCAGCCTGATGCGGAGACGGTGTGGCTCGCGGCGTTCGCTTATGATGAACACGGGAAGATCGTCGGCTTCCGCAAATGGGCTGCCGAGGATGCGCTCCCTGCCGGGGGACAGGTGAATTTCCGTTTTTCGGTTTACAGCCTGGGGCCGTCAATCGCGCAGGTCAGGTTGGGGGTGGAGGCCCGTCCATAACCGGGATGTTCAAAACCGAAGCCGTCTGCCGCTCCTGCGCCGCAATGTTTATCCAGAGTTGGGAGAAACCGCTTCTGCACCTTCAGGGGTTTCGCCGGAACGCAGGGGAAGCCCTGATCTTTTGCCCGCACTCCCCTGCTTTGGGTGTCAGCAAATGTTGTAGAAATTGAGTGAAGTTCCATATCGCTTTGTCAAGTGTGCCCCTACCCTCACCCCTAACCCCTCTCCCTGTGGGAGAGGGGAACCAAAGCGGCAATTTTGGGGAGGGGAGTGTTCGTCAGGTGTGTGTGCGGCGCACACACACCTGAAAGTCCAATCCCCCCTGCTTTGGGTGCCAGATTTTGCGAAGCGAAGCGGGTATAATGGTGTTCCGGGGTGCCGGGCGGCATCTTTTTTGATGACAGCAGACACAGCGCCGCCGTTCCGGCCGCGGCCGCCGTATCGCGGTGGTATGAAATGGCGTTTTTAACCAAGAGTCTATCCGAACAATCGCTGGGCGACAAATCGGATACGTTTTGAGATGTTGCGGCAACGCTACAACGTTTGCCGGCACCCGTAAAAACACATTTGCTTGAATTTTCGGATAGACACTGAGGCGGCGCTACTGCAAAGGTGCCTTTTGTGCACGGAACTTTTGCTTTGGGCGGTGGTTTGTGGTGTTTTGTGCGCGCGATGCAGGCAGAAAACGCCACATTTCCCTGCGTTGCGGCAAAGCCTTAATTTGCGAATCCACGCGGGTTTGTGCGGATTTTTCGTATGGATTCTGTTGTGAACTTCTCTGTTTCTCCCACCCCTGCCCCTGGCCCTCAAATCCAAACCCTCCCCAAAAGGGAGAAGGGGGCAAATTGGAAATTTCCGGGAGGGGAATATCCTGCGGCGCATTTCCGGGTACTGCGTGACCAGAAATGCGCCAATTGGCGATTGCTCTCTCCTTTCCCGGGGAGGGGGGCACAGGGAGAATGAGAGATCAGCCAGGTTTCTGCGGCCTGCATCACAGAAAGCGCATAACAATCTCTAACAAATTTTCAGGAGGGAAGGGCAGGCATTTGTGTTTGCTCGCTGATGGTGACGGATGCTTATTATGCCAACATTGTTTCCGCTTGTTTTTGTATATCTGCTCTCGCTGCTGGTTCTCTCCGGAGTTGTGTTGGGACTGCACTGGG
>CAZPSL010000222.1:0-2011 GCA_964589145.1 uncultured Anaerolineales bacterium | reverse complement strand
TCCCCGCCGCGGATCACCGCCAAAAAATGCCGCATCTGGGCACGGAACAGGTCGTTGCGCTCGAACCCGTCCGGGGGCGAAAAAATCTCCCATTCGGCCGTATCCGCCCGCCACAGCCGGGCCGCGCCATCCTTATTATCCCAATAAATTGTACCCTGCGTCCCGATAATCTCCAAATGGTGAGAAGGCGGCCGCTGGTTGTAATCCAGATGAACCGTCCCCAGCACACCGTTGGCGAAGCGCAGCCCGATTTCAGCGTTATCCTCGACCTCCAGGCCCAAATCGCTCTCCCGTCCGGTAAAAGCCCACAGGCCGGTAACCTCGCCCAGCAGCCAGCGCAGATAATCCAGCGGATGGCAGAGCGTGAGCACCACCCCGCCGCCCAGGTCCCGGCGGGCACTGTACCCCTTGCGGTAGTCCTCCCAGGGATGCCAGTTCGGGAGATACTCGCCCCAGTGAGCACGCGCGGAGAGCGGGCGGCCGATGGCAGGTGACTGACCACCGTTCCCTGAGGGGTTCAGCCACCCGCGGATACGCGCCAGCCCCGGATGGTAGCGGAACTGGAACCCGACCAGCACCTGCCCGCCCCCGGCAGCGACCGCGTCCCGCAGTTCATCCACGCCATCGTGGCTATGCGAAAGCGGCTTCTCCAGAAACAGGTGACAGCCTGCCCGCGCCGCGGGGATGGCAACATCCAGATGCAGTGCCGTGGGGTTGGCGACGACCACCGCATCGGGGCGGTACGCCAGCGCGGCCTGAATCTCCGTTTCCGCAGGGTACGCGGCAATCTCGTCATCCGGCAGCGTGGAACGTCCACTGCGCAGGAAGATGAAATCATCCACGCCCAGGGCGCGCAGGTTGCGAAAATGTCTGCGGCCGATGGAGCCAAAACCAGCGATGAGAATTTTCATGCGGTTGGGAGTTGGGGGTTGGGGGTTCGGAATTGGGACTGCCGGTTTACCCGTCTGCCTGCATTCACCTTATCGAGCATCATAGCCCCACCGCGCCAGCGCATCGCCAGCCACCTCGCGAAAAACGGTCTTGTCGCGCTCGGTGAACAGGTCGCGCCAGGAGCCGGATTTGCCCTTTTGCAGCGGGCTGACCAGTTGCCCAGCTTTTTTCTGTTGCCAGTCGCGGTCGGGGTTGCGGGTGAGTTCGTCGTTCAGCAGGTCGGGGAGTTCACACAAATCGGTGGGAACCTCCAAAAACGCCCACAGACGTTCCATCTGCTCCCAGGGGCGGGCGAGCAGGTCCTCGTAACGCAGGGAGATGTACCGCTCACCGTACAGTTCGCGCCCGCGGGCATCGGTCTCGGTGACGTTGCGCGCCCAGTCTTCGGCGGCGCGGCGGATGGCTTTGGCGGTGAAAATTGAACGCTCGCCGCGCATGAAAGGGTCAGGGTCACGCTCAAAGGCCGTCCGAATCTCCAGGTCGGCGGAGGTGAGGTACTGCGGGGCGTCAATAAATGCCTGGAAGCGGTGTGAAACTGCGGCATCGCGTCCATCCCGCACGATGAAGATGATCCGCCCGTCCGGGTAGATTTTGTGCGCCCGTGTGACCGCTTCGCCGTTCATCAGGGCATTGGGGCTTTTATCGCCGACGACCGTCGCCCCCAGCGGACGGGCTTCGCGCTCCAGAATGTAGTCGCTGACCGCCCGCAGCACCACCGGCGAGAGATCGCGCCCGCGGTTCCAGCGGTTGCTGCGGCGGCTGAGCCACTCGCCGATTTCCGGGCGGTTGACCAGCGATTCGAGCGTCGGCTGACGGGTGAAGAAATGCGCCTGGTAGTTGCAGTGCACCTGCGGGTGCAGGCGAATCAGCCGCGTGAGCAGCGTGGTGCCGGAGCGGGCATGCCCGAAGATGAAGAACTTATCCAGCGGAAAAATTTCGCGGGCTTCAGCTGCCTCCTCCGGGGTGAGGGGGGGGATGGTGCCGCGCTCGTCGGAGGGCATCTGCCCGGTGAGAAGCACTTGCATGGAATGCTCCAAGCGAGTTATGATTCGACTAATAC
>CAZPSL010000221.1:0-1741 GCA_964589145.1 uncultured Anaerolineales bacterium | reverse complement strand
CAAAATAGAGCGGGGTCAGGTAAACCACCGGGACGCCGTATGTCCCTTCGGGTTCAGCCACTCGCCCCAAATCCGGCCCGCCGCGCCCTTCCGGGAACGGCAGCACCTCCGGGCGGATGCGGTCTGCCTGTGCCAGGCGTTCCAGCGCCGGTTCGATCAAATCCGGGGAGACCTCCAAAATCTCAGCAGCGCGCTGCGCCAGCATCGCCCGCGGGACGTAGACGTGCCCGTCGTTGATGCGCTCGTTGAGGGCGAAAATCACCCCGGCTTCGATGCGGGCGGGGTGCTGCGGGGAAAGCCCCAGCGACTGGGCGATGCGGTCGGCGGTTTTGAAGCCGATGCCGTAGATGTCGCGTTCCAGTTGGTAGGGGTTTGCGCGCACGATGCGCAGGGCGTCGTCGCCGTAGGTTTTGTAGATTTTGATCGCCAGGCTGGTGCTGATGCCGTGCCCGTGCAGGAAGAGCATGATTTCCTTGACGTGCTTCTGCTCCTCCCAGGCGGCGGTGATTTTGCGGGTGCGGTGCGCCCCGATGCCGGGGACCTCGCGCAGTTTGTGGGGGTTGCGCTCGATGATTTCCAGGGTCTCCGCCCCGAAGTGTTCCACGATGCGCTCCGCCAGGCGCGGCCCGATGCCCTTGATCAGCCCGGAGCCGAGGTAGCGCTGGATGCCTGCGGTGGTGGCGGGCAGGGTTTGTTCGCAGATTTCGGCGTTGAACTGCTGCCCGTGCCGGGGGTGGTTGACCCAGCGGCCTTGCAGTCGCAGGTGTTCTCCGGGGGTGAGTTCGGGCAGGCTGCCGACGACGGTGACCAGCCCTTCGCGGCTCAGACTGCCGAGGGGTACCCGGTCGCTGCCGTTTCCCCGCACCGGGCGCAGGCGCAGGACGGTGTAGCCGTTTTCGGGGTTGTAGTAGGTGATGCGCGCCACGGCGCCGGTGAGGGTGGGCATGGGGCTAGTATACCAACTTCCCCTGGTTGGACGCGTCGGAGAACGCATCTTATCGGACGGAACCTGTTACCTGCGATATAATCCGAGCAGGACGGCAAATTCGTTGTTCGACCCCTCAAGGAGGCACGCATGGACCCCATCACGACTGCGATTGTTGCTGCGCTGGCCGCCGGTGCGCTCAGCGGAACGCAGACCGTCGCCGCGCAAGCCGTGCAGGATGCGTACGCGGCGCTGAAGGCGCAAATCCGGGCGAAGTTCGGTCCCGGAAGCGACTTGGCGGATGCTGTGGATAAACTTGAAGCCAGGCCAGATTCTGCTCCCCGTAAATCCGTGCTGGCGGAGGAAGTGGAGAGCGCCGGAGCGGACAAAGACGCGGACCTGCTGGCGCTGGCGCAAGCCCTGCTGGAGGCGCTCCCGCCGCAGGGCGATACCTACACCGCCACCCTCACTGGTGACGGCGCCATCGCCCAGGGGGAGGGGGCGACCGCGGTGGGGAAAGGTGCGATCAACATTGGCGGTGACGTGAACACGGGGGACGGCGATTTCACGGGAGGAGATAAGACCATTAACACTGGTTTGCTGTTTCAGATTTATCAATCATCACCTGGCACGCCGCGCCTGGACGATGAACAACATTTTCAGCAGATTTTAGACAGTTATCTGGACTGGGTACAAAAGGCTTATGGCAAAGCGCGCTTGTGGGGACTGGAGAGTGTGCAAACCGTAGGTGAGAAGCCTAAACGACAACTTTCTGATGTGTTTGTGCCGCTGTCGCTGCAACGGTTTACCCCGCCA
>CAZPSL010000220.1:0-5209 GCA_964589145.1 uncultured Anaerolineales bacterium | reverse complement strand
GCGGTGACAATCACCTACAGCGCGCAGGTGGATTCCGGCCTGACCCAGCCGACCGTGCTGGTCAACACGGTGCAAATCAGCGACGGGCAGGGCACGGTGTGGGAACGGCAGGCGGTGGCAGTGGCAAACGGGTTTGGGATATATTTGCCGCTCATCTTTCGGTGATCCGGGGCACGGATGTCACCGGCGGGATGCGCAGCAAAGTCCGCGGGATGCTGGATTTGGCGGTTGAAATTCCGGGGCTGGAAGTTCTGATTTTTGGCGGCGGCCCGCCTGGAAACGTGTCCGCCGCGCTCCTGGGGGAACGGATCGGGACGCGCATCGCGGCCGGCAGTCAGCGGGAAAAAGCGGTGAAGTAAAAAAAACCGTTTTGAGGGCATTTGCTGAAGCGCACGAAAAAGGGGTGTGTTGGGCGCGCGAAGCACGCCCAACACACACGAATCACGGATCACAAAATGTTAAAAAATTTCAGGGCGGACGATGCCGCCCTGAAACGGGTTTGTTGGGGTGCAAGCAAAAGATGTAGAAATCGGGCAGCCACATATCTCTGCCCTTCCCCCCGGCGGGGCGGGGTGTTCGGTGCCTGTCCTGTTCGCCAAATGAAGACTGGCAGTCCTGCCGGGACTGCCAGTCTTGTGTGCAGGGCGAGGGAAACACATAGGAATTTCTACAACATTTGCCTGCACCCGGTTTGTTGAGGGATAACGGGGGACAACCTGCAACTAGCGCCGCACTTTCAGCGCATCCCAACCGGCGAAGGCGCCGGCATCGCCCAAATCCTGCTCGATGCGCAGCAGTTGATTGTACTTGGCAACCCGGTCGGAGCGGGCCGGGGCGCCGGTTTTGATCTGCCCGGCGTTGAGCGCCACCACCAGGTCGGCGATGGTCGCGTCCTCGGTCTCGCCGGAGCGGTGCGAAACCACCGCCGTCCAGCGGTTGCGGTGGCAGAGTTGCACCGCTTCCATCGTCTCGGTGAGCGAACCGATCTGGTTGAGTTTGATCAGCACCGAATTGACGCTGTTCTCGCGGATGGCGCGGCGGATGCGCTCCGGGTTGGTCACCAGCAGGTCGTCGCCGACGATCTGGATTTTGTCGCCCAGTTCGCGGGTCATCAACTGGAAGCCCGCCCAGTCGTCCTCCGCCAGCCCGTCCTCGATGGAGACGATGGGGTACTGCTCCACCCAGTTCTTCCAGAATTCGACCATCTGCTCGCTGGTGAGTTTTTTGCCCTCGGTGCGCAGGTTGTAAAGGCCGCTCTCCGCGTCGTAGAACTCGGAGGCCGCCGGGTCGAGCGCGATGGCGACATCTTCGCCCCAGCCAGCCTTGAACCCGGCCTTCTCGACAGCCTCGAGGATGACCTCCACCGCTTCGGCGTTGGCCTTGAGCGCAGGGGCGTAGCCGCCCTCGTCACCAACCAGGGTTTTGTAACCTTTGGCTTTGAGCACCGATTTGAGGGCGTGGTAAATCTCCGCGCCCCAGCGCAGACACTCGGAGAAACTCGGCGCGCCCAGCGGCATCACCATGAATTCCTGTGCGTCGGTGGATTGCCAGCCGGTGTGCGCCCCGCCGTTGAGGATGTTCATCATCGGCACGGGCAGCACATGGGCGTACACCCCGCCAATGTAGCGGTAGAGCGGCAGTTCCAGCGCGTTGGCCGCGGCCTTCGCCACCGCCAGGCTGGTGCCCAAAATCGCGTTGGCGCCCAGTTTGGATTTATTCGGCGTGCCGTCCAGTTCCAGCAGGGCGGCGTCAATCGCCACCTGCTCGACCGCGTCCCAGCCGATCAGTTCCTCGGCGATCAGGGTGTTGACGTTTTCCACCGCCTGGGTGACTCCCTTGCCCCCAAAGCGGGATTTGTCGCCGTCCCGCAGTTCCAGGGCTTCGTGGACTCCCGTGGAGGCCCCGGAGGGAACCGCTGCCCGTCCCCAACTGCCATCCAGCAGTGTGACTTCCACCTCGACGGTGGGGTTGCCGCGCGAATCCAGAATTTGCCGCGCGTGAATTGATTCGATGATTGATGCTTCCATGATGTTTTTACCTCTGTAGGGTGATTTTGTGAAATTTTTTGCCGGTCAAGTATACCCCCGAACGGCAAAAGCGGGTTGATGTTTTTATGGATGGGTGCAGGCAAATGTGGTAGAAAAATTGTCATCTGCCGACAAACCACAGCATTTTAGTCCCCATCCCCCCTGTATCCCCCCTTCCCTTAGGGAAGGGGGGACTGGACTTCTTGGTGTGTGTGCGGCGCACGAAGTGCGCCGCACACACACCTGACAAACACGCCCCTCCCCCACTGGGGGAGGGGTCGGGGGTGGGGGCATACTTGACAAGGCAGTATCGAATTTCACTCAATTTCCACAACATTTGCCTGCACCCTTACGGCTCCGCCGCAAGAACATCAACCTGTGCTTTCCTTCGCCGCCTTCAAAAAGGCCACAAACAGCGGATGCGGGCGGTTGGGGCGCGAGAGAAACTCCGGGTGGAACTGCGTGCCCACCATGAAGGGATGATCCGCAATTTCGGCGATCTCCACCAGCCTGCCGTCCGGCGAAAGGCCGGAGAACACCATCCCGGCCTCCTGCAAAACCTCGCGGTAGGCGTTCTTGAACTCAAAGCGGTGGCGGTGCCGCTCCCGGACTTCCTCCACGCCGTAGGCTTCGGCGGCTTTGGTGCCCGGCTGCAAGCGGCAGGGATACAGCCCCAGCCGCATGGTGCCGCCCATGTCGGTGATGGTGCGCTGGTCGGGCATCAGGTCAATCACCGGATGCGGGGTGGAAGGGTCGAACTCGGTGGAGTTGACCTCCTCATCACCGAGCACCATGCGGGCGAACTCCACCACCATCAACTGCATCCCCAGGCACAGCCCCAGGTAGGGGATTTTGTTCTCCCGCGCGTAGCGGATGGCGATCATCTTGCCCTCGGTGCCGCGCTCCCCAAAGCCGCCCGGCACCAGAACCGCGTCCGCGGATTCGAGCAAATCCATGCCGCGGCCTTTTTCCAGTTCCGCGGCGTGAATCCACAGCACATTCTCGTCCACCCCCACCGCCAGACCGGCGTGCCGCAGGGCTTCGCGCACGCTCATGTAGGCATCGTGAAGTTCCACGTACTTGCCCACCAGCGCCACCCGCACCTGCGGCTTCTCGCGTTTGCTCTCGCGGATGAGTGCCTGCCACTCCGTCCAGTCCGGGGTCTGGCGGGCTTCCAGTCCCAGGCGCTCCAGCACGTAATCGGCTACGCCCTGCGCCTCCAGCAGCAGTGGAATCTCGTACAGGTACTCCGCCGTCACCATCGGCACCACGGCGCGCGGCTCCACATCGCAGAACAGGGCGATTTTGTCAATCAACTCCTGCCCCACCGGATGGTCGGAGCGGGCGAAAATCATGTCGGGGGAGATGCCCACCGAGCGCAGTTCCCGCACCGAATGCTGGGTGGGCTTGGTTTTCAGTTCGCCGGTCGCCCCGATGATGGGCAGCCAGGTCACATGGATGTAGAGGCTGTTTCCGGGGCCGACATCCCCCTTCATCTGGCGCAGGGCTTCCAAAAACGGCTGGGATTCGATATCTCCGACCGTGCCGCCCACCTCCACCAGCACGATCTCCGCCCCGGTGGTGTGCGGCACCAGATGAATGCGCCGCTTGATCTCGTTGGTGATATGCGGGATGACCTGAATCGTCCCGCCCAGGTAGTCGCCGCGCCGCTCCTTCGCCAGCACCTCGCTGTACACCTGTCCGGTGGTTACGTTGCAAACGCGGTTCAAACTGATGTCAATGAACCGCTCGTAGTGCCCCAAATCCAGGTCGGTTTCCGCGCCGTCATCCAGCACAAAGACCTCGCCGTGCTGGTAGGGACTCATCGTGCCGGGGTCCACGTTCAGGTAGGGGTCGAGTTTCTGCACCGTGACGGAGAACCCGCGTTGTTTGAGCAGCCGCCCCAGCGCCGCCGCCGTCACGCCCTTGCCCACCGAACTGACCACGCCGCCGGTCAGGAAGATGTATTTTGTGTCCATAATGGCTCCGAATTCAAGGATTAGAACTTTCACTAAAACGCATCAAACGCAAGGAAAAGTGGTGTTTTGTGCGTGCACAGCACGCACAAAACACCACAAACCACCGTTCAGAACGAAATTCCCGAGGATAAGAACAGGAGCAGGTACTCAGGAATCAGGTGCCGGGATTCCCTGCTCCGGCTGCCGGATTGCCCGGTCAGCCGATGCCCGGTTGTCATCCCGCCAAATTTACCACAGCACGCTTGTTTATGCCAGTTGACCGCCCTTCCCCTCCATGTTAAACTGAACAATTGTGATGCGCCGCTTTCTGATTTTGATTCTGACCCTCACAGCGACCTTCGCGCCGGCATTCGGGGTGTTCGCCCAAACCGGAGATTCCCCCGGCGTGGAAATTACCGCGCCCCTCTCCGGCGCGCCCCTCAAGGGACTCGTGACCATCGAGGGCACCGCCGCGCTGGAGGGCTTCCGTTCGTGGGAACTCACCTTCGCCTACGCGGGCGACACCACCGGCACCTGGTTCCTGCTCGCCGAGGGGGAGGAACCGGTCACCCGGGGCGAACTGGCGCAGTGGGATACCACCACCATCACCGACGGCGACTACAATCTGCGCCTGACGGTTTTCCTGGAGGGCGGGCAGCGCAGGCATTTTGTGGTTGAGAGCCTGCGCGTCCGCAACTACTCCCCGGTTGAGACCGTCACCCCCACCCCCACGCTGACCTCCACACCCTACACCGTCACCCCGCTCCCCAGCCTCACCCCTTCCCCCACCGCGCCGCCCACGCAGACCCCCGTCCCGCCCACCGCTACGCCCTTGCCGACCAATCCCGCCATCCTCACCCAGAGCGACCTGACCAACGGCATCACCCGCGGCGCGGCCGGAGCCGCGGCAGCCTTCATCCTGGTGGGGCTTTACATCTCTCTCAAACAAACCCTGCGGCGCAAGTGACACGGCAGGGAAAACAGAAAGGCTCGTAAGGTGCGCATGACAGCAAGTCCCCTGCCCACTTGCCTGCTTGCCTACTTGCACACTTGCATCCCCTCCACTCATCCCCATGACCTCCATCGACGATCTCTTCAACGCCCTGCGCGGCATTGTCACCGCTGACACAGACACGGACTCGCCCGCATCCGAAACCGCCAGCCAATCTGCACCCCCTTACCTCCTCGTCGGGCTTGGCAACCCCGGACGGGAATACCGCGCAA
>CAZPSL010000219.1:0-22450 GCA_964589145.1 uncultured Anaerolineales bacterium | reverse complement strand
CTGCCAGGACTGCCAGTCTTGTGCGGGGGGAGGGAAACACTGGGAATTTCTACAACATTTACTTTACTTTGGGGGGCAGGCAAAAGATGTGGAACAGCGCTGTTTCCCCCCACTCTGCCTGCCTCAGCCCTCTGCTCAGCGCGATGTCATCCGCTATCCATCATTCGCCATCTGCCATCCACCATCTGCCATCCGTTTATCCGTTACCGATCCGCTGCCGCCCATCCGCTGGCCGCGAACATCACCTCCAGAAACGCCGCCCGCTCCTCCGCAGTCATCGGGCGGGGACGCGCCATATCCACAAAGCGGATCGGGATCAGTTCGGTGCTGATGTATCGTCCGTTGTAAATGATGTGCCGGTCCAGGAAGGCATTGTCGCAGGCGTAATCCTCGCAGTAATGGTACTGATCAAAGAACAGGTTGCCCAGCCCGTAGTGAATGAACGCGCCCTCGGCAAACGCCATCCCGTGCGGCTGATGCGCCTGACTGCCGCTCACAATGTCCGCACCGGCGGCAGCCACGCGCCCGAAATCGCGCACCAGGTCGGGCTGGGCCGCGTAACTGTAGTATTCCACATGCTGGAAGGTCATCACCACCACGTAACCCTCGGCTTTCAGGCGCGGGATGACTTCCTCCAGGTAGCCGAAATCGCAGGGCACCGCGCCGGGTGTGTCGGCATCGGCGGGGGCGTAGTAAGTGCTGCCTTTGGCGTTGCAGCCGATGAAGGCAATCTTGTTGCTGTTGTGCTCCAGCAGCAGGGGGGCGCGCCCCTGCGCCAGGTTCCGCCCGCCGCCGTAGTAGGGCAGTCCGGTTTCATCGTACAAATCCAGGGTGAAAAGCGTCCCCTCCGGGCCGTGGTCGCCGAAATGGTCGCCGCTCAACTCCACCACGTCCGCGCCGATGTCGAGCAGCAAATCCAGGTAGCGCACATCAGAGCAGAACACCAGATATTTCGGGTACAGTTCCGGGAAGGGGCAATCCGGCGTGAAGGGGATTTCGTTGTTGACGTGCATGAAATCCACGCTGCGGGTCAGGTCGCGGATGGACTCGCCGGGGTACAGGATGCCTTTGCGCTCCATCGTCAGGGCGGTGCCGCGCACCAGTGCGGTCACGCCGGTGAGCATGATGTCGGTAAACCTGGCCGGGTCGCGGTTGGTGAGAAGAGAAGATGGGAAACCGGATGCAGAAAACTCGCCCGGCAGGCCGAAGATGAGCGTGAGCGGATAGCCGGAGGGGTCGAAATCCTTCTGGATTGGGGAGACGCCGCCGATTTTCAGCACCTTCCAGCGCGGTTCGAGTGCCTCGAAGGGCACAACCGCCCAGGCGGATTCTCGTTCCCAGGCGGCGTCGAGCAAATCTTCGGGCGGGAGCGTCTCGACCGCGCCCTCGGCGGGTTCCCCCCGGAAAGCGGTCAGCGCCCCGAGGGTTTGCGCCTCCATCAGCAAAACCGGAGATTCCCCGTCATCGAGCGGCTCCCCCGCCCAAAGCCTGTCGAACTCGTCCATCGTCACTCCGCCGCGGACCGTCGGGAAGGGCGCAGCCAGAGCATAAATCCACTGTGCCACAGGGGTTTCGCCGTCAACATCGAGGGGAATTTCCCCCGATCGGAGAGCGGGCAGGTCTGCCAGCAGTGTTTCGGCGCGGGCGGCGACCGCCTCCGGGACGTAGGGTGCGGGGGAGAGCACGGCAGGCGGCAAGGGGGTCGGGGTGACTGAAGGTTGCAGGGTAAAGGTCGGGGTAGCGGGGGGGGCGGTGGCAGACGGAGTCAGGGTAGCGGAAGGTTGATGGCTGACCGCTGTCGGCTGTCCGCTGTCGGCTGTCTGTGGCCTGCCGTCAGCGGTACAGGCGGTGAGTGACATCCCCAGCGCGAGAAGGAACATCAATAACAGGTTCCGTAGGGGTGAATCCATGCCTGAATCCTACCACGAAAAGCAGGGGATAGCAGTTTTGGGGGGCAGGCAATTGTTGTAGAAATTCCTGTGTGTTTCCCTCGCCCCGCACACAAGACTGGCAGTCCTGCCAGGACTGCCAGTCTTCGTTTTGCGAACAGGACAAGCACCGAACACCCCGCCCCGCCGGGGGAAGGGCAGAGACATGCGGCTGCCCGATTTCTACATCTTTTGCCTGCACCCGCCTGCACCCCATCCTTGACGATGGGAAAGGCGCAGTGATATGATGCCTCCATGCTGGAGACAGCCTCACCCCCCGAAATCCCGCTGGACAAACCGTCTTCAGCGGACGAAAACACCCCGACAGAAGAAAATCGCACGCTCCATCGCCTGATGCAAATCTGGGACGGATTGGTGAGCGTCGGGCTGGGGGAATCTGCTATTCGGATTGCCACCCACCTGTTGTTGGTGATGCTGGTGCTGGGGATGGTCTGGGTTTTGCGGGGGCTGTATCTCAACACTTCGGGGAAGGGAGAAAGGCCGCAGGCGTTGACAGCCTTTTCGGTTCCGCAGGCCACCCCAACCCCGACAATGTCTCCCCCGGTGATGCCGGTTTACGACCCGCAAGCGTTGGCGGAACCCGCCGGGGTGCCGCGCCTGGCCGACCCGCACACGATTATCCCCTCCCGCCCGCGGGTGGATGTAATCACCTACACGGTGCAGGCAGGGGATACCGTCATCGGCATCGCGGGGCGGTTCGGGCTGAAACCGGAGACCATCCTGTGGAGCAATTACAACGTCCTGGCGGATGACCCCCACCGCCTGCAAGTCGGGCAGGTGCTGGACATCCTGCCGGTGGACGGGACATACCACAAATGGCGGGCGGGGGAGGACCTGCGCAAGGTGGCCGAATTTTACGGCGTGGACCCGATGGCAATTATCGAGTGGCCCGGCAACCATTTTGACATTTACGCCACCGATATTGACAACCCCGGCATCGCCCCCGGCACGATGCTGATTGTCCCCGGCGGGCACCGCGAGATGATCGATTACGGGCCGCCGCGCATCCCGCGTGACAAACCGGCGGTGGCACGCACCTACGGGCCGGGATACTGCGGCGAAATCATGGATGGTGCCATCGGCGACGGCAATTTCATCTGGCCGATCGCGGTGCATACCGTCATCGGGTATGATTACAGCCCGGCGATCAACCACCTGGGGATTGACATCGGCGGCGATCTGGGTGATCCGGTGTGGGCGGTGGATCACGGAGTGGTGGTCTTCGCAGGGTGGAGCACCGGCGGTTACGGCAACCTGGTGGTTGTGGATCACGGCAACGGCTGGCAGTCGCTCTACGGGCATCTGGATCAGGTTTATGTCGGCTGTGGAAGCAGTGTTTACCAGGGCACGGTGCTGGGCACGCTGGGAACCACCGGCAATTCCAGCGGGCCGCACCTGCATTTCGAGTTGATCTACGGGACTGCGAAGGTCAACCCCCATAATTTTCTGCCGTGAGAATCACGCGGGATGAGAGTTGGAGATTGAAGGCTAAACGGGGAGATGGTTGATATAACGGCGAAATGCCTGGGGACGCAGAAAAAACAGAATAAATGCCGAGCCTAGAAATCCTCCCAGATGTGCCCAATGCGCAATATGATCCGTAGATGTGCCTGCCAGAACATCCAGCGCGGGAAGGATCTCTGTGCCCACAAAAAAAATGGTCACCCAGAAAGCCTGCAATCGGGGCCAGATGGCAAACGGAGGAAAAGGGAACAACACCAGCGTGCGAATGCGTCCCCCAGGGTACAGAATCAGATAGGCTCCCATAACGCCGTAAATTGCGCCACTGGCACCAATTCCTGGAGAATAAGAATCGGCACGGACAAGGATAAAGGCAATATCTGCGGTCAGGCCGCAAACCAGGTAGAAAGCCAAAAACCGCCAGGAGCCGCAGGCATCTTCTACCCGGCGGCCAAAAACCCACAAAGCCCACATATTGAAAAAAAGATGCCTGAGCCCGCTGTGCAGGAAGAGGGCAGTAATTGAACTTAGCGCTCCCAGCCCATCTTGTGCAAGAATCAGTGCCGGGCTGACGCCAAAGAACAGGTGCCGTATTTTCGTGTCAGACGCCGCGAGCACCTCAATTCCCCAAACAATTACTGCAAGGGCAATTATAAAAACCAGCATGGGGGTTTCGCCGTAGCGATTTTGCTCTGTATCGCGAACCGGAAGTATCATGCTCCTCCTGAGCGTTTCCCGCAGTCAGAGTTGCGGCTGACTGTACAGGTTTACCAAAAAAGATCGCTGTTCAAGAACTTGATCAGGTTCCCCAGTGTCACAGCAATACTGGGGATGCCCCACAGGAGCAGCCCCAGCGGTTTCAGACCGGAGATTGGGGCTGGTGTGGTGCGTCCGCTGCGCTTCCATAATTTGTGCCAGATAATCAGCGTATCCCGTTCGGTCGATAGCACCAGCAAAAAACTCCCCAGGGTCACACTGAGGCCGCCCAGCCACAACAGCAGATGGATATCCCGCAAGTTTAATCCGTTCTGGAAGAGTGCCAACAGTCCGTAAAGCAAAACAGGCCCAGCCGTCAGGCGTAAGAGAGTCAGCCACGGCGGCGAGAGACGCAAATTCGGCATCTGCGCGTGGATTTCGATATTGCGCAGTCGGCGTTTGGCATCGTGCCGTTCCGCTGCCGATGAAGCGTGCGCCACAATGTTCACATACAGCGAGCGTGCTTTCTCAATCTCCCCCCACTTTTCGTAAAGACTACCCAGCGCCAGCGGGTCATCGCGGAGACGCAAGAGTGCGTTCAGCCGCCTGCGGGATTCCTTGCGGGCCGGGTTTAATTTGACAACCCGGCGCAAGGCCTTGATTTCCGTATCTGTTTCAGGGGCAATCTGGGCCAGCAGCCACCAGGCGCGCTCGTTTTTCGGTTCGTCCCGCACCAGTTGACGCAGGATGTTGAACGCAAGCATTCCCTGGCCGTTCTTTCTGGCTTCAATAGCCTGTTTCATCCGGCGGGTGTTTTCCCTCGTTCGCCGGGCAGGGTTCTGCCTCTGTTTTTGCTTTAATCGCCAGAGTAGATTGACTGCCTTGCTGTTGTGCGGGTTGAGCGTTAACGCGTTTTCCAGGGCGATGATGCGGTCTTCAGTATCGGGCACCAGGTTGCTGAGCAGTAACCAGGCCAGTTCGTTGCTCTGCTCTGCTTCGACGTATTTCAGAAGCAGCGCACGCGCTTCCTCCCGCTGCCCGGATTTATAAGCAGCAACAGCCTTTTGCAAAAGTTGATCCGGTGCGGTCATTGGTTTTCATCAGGTTTTTCGCCAGAACGCAGCGAAAGCCCTGTTCACACGGAGGACAATTGTTCCGGGTTTGCCCAGGCACGGGGGGAAACGTCCCGCAGCATGTAGAAACGTGTCCGTTTTGCTGAAGCCTGTGTTTCAGACAGTAGCCGGACCCGTTTCATCAAGTATAGCGCACTTTGAAAGCAAACAAAAGATACAAAACAGGGAGGGGTGCAGGCAAATGTTGCAGAGATGCGGCACCCCACCGCCTGCAACCTCTCAATTGCGTCCGTACCGCAGAATCGCCACCCCCGCAAGAATCAGGAGACTCCCCGCGATTTGCGCAGGCCCAAACCGCTCCCCCAGAAGCAGGTATGCCAGCAGAGCGGTCATGGACGGCTCCAGGGTAGCAATCAGGTTGGCAACACTGGCGCGCAGATAGCGCAAACTCAGCGTGTAAAGCCCATATCCGCCGATGGACGGCACCGCCGCCAGCAAAATCATCCAGCCCCAGCCCTGCCAGGACGTCCCTAGCACAGAGAGACGGTCAATCGTCCCCGCGGTGGAAAATGGCACGTCCAGAAAGTTGAACACTCCCAGGAAGACCACCGCTGCCGAGAACGAGTACATCAGCGCAGTCCAGGAATTGATACCGCGCCCCGCTGCCTTCCGGCCCAGCAGACTGTACCCCGTAAACGCCATCCCGGAGAGCAGCCCGACTGCCAACCCCCAGGGATTGACCTGCCAGGTAGCAGCGGCGCAGATCTCAGCGGTCAACACACTGCCCAGCAAACTCAAAACAATTGCCAGCATCTTCCAAAGACCGAGATGCACCCCCTGGAACCAGCGCTCGTACAGGACGGTAAACGCCGCCGAACTGTAGATCAGCACTGTGGCAATGGCCGCTCCGTTCAAACTGACGGAGATAGTCCACAAACTGTTGAAAACAGCCAAAAACAGCCCGTACCCCAGCAGAAAGCGAAATTCCCCGCGGGACAGGTGGAGCAGCGAACGGTTAAAAAGGGCGAAAAAACCCCAAAGGAGCAATGTCACCCAAAAATCCCGCCAGAATGCCACCGCCATCGCTGACATCCCGAAGGAATCGTTGAGATGACGGATGATAACCGCCGTGGTAGACCAAAGCGCAGTCCCGGTCAGGGCAATCAGGTAGCCGCGAGAGGCAGCGGATTGTCGGTTCCAATAGTTAGCCATAGGAGCATCGCAAATGCACAGGGTTTCCTCTTCTGCCCAGGGAAAAGTGGCATTGTATCACGGCTGCGGCACCTCATAAATCCCGTACACCCCATCGGAATACACCGCCCGCACCCCGGGGCAGTCAATCCCCGGACTGCCCGGCGGCAGCACCAGATGCGTTACCCCCTCCCAGCGCAACTGAATCAATGCCTTGTCGCAATCCCCTCGGCGGTAAAAATCCCCCGCCAGCAGCACCTTGTGATACCAAAACAGCACCTCCTCCGCCTGGTACGGGATGGACTTGAACTCGATATACGCCGGTGCACCTGTTTCCAGGCGGAAATCCTGCATTTTTACGGGGATCAGGTAAACCTCGCCGCTTTGCTTGTTCTCGCGAACGTATGCCATCATCGGACGGTCGGGACTGCCTTGTTTGGATTGCCAGTCCCCGCAGGTTTTCGCCAGCCCGACGGCGGCGAGCAGCAGCGCGGACCCGATGGCGATTCCCGTCATCCAGCGGGATGCGCGTTCCCAATGGAATCGCCGCCAGGCCCAGCCCAGTGCGCCGCCCGCCAAAAGGCTCACCGCCAGCGGCACCAGCCAGGTTGAGAGCCGCCAGGGAAACAGGAGTGCCAGTTCCACGCTGCCGGTGGCGACCTGGGCAACGGTCAGCGTGACGGCGAGCAAAGCAGGCCAGAACAGAATGTGGAACATCTCGAAGGAACGGCAGTCCTGACAGGGCTGCCGCTCCTTTTTGCCGTGCAGCAGCACCAGCGCAGCGATGACGAACCCCAGTTTGAGCCAGGCGGCATAACCCAGCCAATTGCTCACGATAGCGTGATGCGGGATGCGGAAATTCACCAGAATCTCGCGGGCGCGGGCGGTGGTTTCAGGGTCGCTGCCGCTGAAGACGGTCAGGCTGTAGCCCAGGATGGGGGCGACTCCAATCAGGGCAGCCAGCCCCAAATCCAGTGCGGGGCGCGGGCGGCGGGTCTCCCAAAGCGTGATTCCCATGAAAACAGCGGTCAGCACCCCGGCGCTGAGCAAATACGTCGGGTGGAAGATCGCCGCCGCAAGCAAACTGGCAATCGCCCAAAAACGCCGTCCATCCAGAAAGAGCGCAATCCCCAGCAGCAGGAACACGCCGAAGGTGCTGGGCTGAAACACGCTCCCCAGCAGCCGCTGCCCGGCAACGCCCCCGTCGAGCAGGTAGTTCCACGATTCCCCGCGCAGGGCAAAGAGATAGCGCAGCGCCGCCGAGTGCAGCGCGGTCAGCAAGGCGAGAAAAGCCCAGCGTTTGGCCTGCGTTTCCAGCCCCCACACGCGCTGAACGATGCGGGTGAGGCTGAACAGGTACACCCCGGCGAGCGCCCCGAAGTAAAGGTAGAAAACCGGCTTCCAGGGCAGGATGCGCCAACTGATTTCGATGAGTTTGCTGAAAACCGGGGTCGGGTCGAGGGTGTTGGCGAGCCAGTCTTCGTGCAGGTAGCCGTAACCGGCCCGCGCCAGCCCGTGCAGGAAGTACTGGTTCTGGTTGGAGGTGAACAGCGGGGCCTGGGCGTATGCCAGGGCGAAGAGGGTAATCCAGAGCGCGGCGGGGAGGCGTTTTTTCATAGGGGACGGCTGAGAACGCAGGAAAAAGCAGTGTTTTGGACACGCTTCGCGCGCCCAAAACACTGCAAACCGTTGCTCAGGGCGAAAGTTCTGTTGTGGTTCTATCCCCCGGCAAGGGGGTACCGCTGGCAGGCGGCTCTCAAGTTTACCGTATGACCAGCGGCAAGTAAATGTACCGCGGGATGAAGTTGACCGTGGTAGTGATCTGCACGGTGTTGTTTTCCAAAATGGGGTCGTAAACGCCGTTGACCGTGACGGTGTTGGTGATGACACCAGCGACGGTGGGCGTCACGGCGACGGTGACGGTGATCAAATCATCCGCGCACAGGTCGCCGAGGTTGCAGGTCACGGTTCCACTGGTTTCCTGGCAGGTTCCCTGGGTTGCCGCGGCGGTGTGGAACAGCACGCCGCTGGGCAGGGTATCGGTCAGTTGCACGGATTCGGCGATGCCGGGGCCGCTGTTTGTGATGACGAGCGTGTAGGTCAACGGAGTCTGCTCGTCCACGGGGTCGGGCGCGTCACTGCCGGTAAGACCCAGATCGGCAAAGCAGGTTTCCATCGGCAGCCAGGGATCGTAGATCACCCTGTCGCTGACCTCATCTCCGGAACCGGGGCCTGCCCCGCCGGGTCCGTCCGCCGCGCCCCACCAGTTGTAGGTCGCCGTGACGGTGACGCTTCGGGTGTTGTTCAGTCCCATTCCGCCGTTGTCGTAAAGCGCAGAACTGGTCATGTAAAGTTCCGCGTTGTTCCGCAGGTAAACGCCGTCATTCCCGTTGCCGGTGGAGGCGGAACAGAGCACTGCTGTCATCCCGCCATCGAGGTACATTCCGTGCCCGCCGTTGTTGCGAAAGACAGAGTTCCGAATTGAGACGATTCCCCCAGCAACGTAGATGCCGCCATCTGAGGTCAGGTCGTTTCCGTTTCCGGCAATCAGCGTGTCGCTGATCAGCGCGATCATGCCATCAATGTAAATGCCGTAATCTCCCGTTGCTGTACCGCCGTAGGACTCGCTGATTACCCGGCTGCTCACGATTTCCAGTGCGCCATTATTGACCAGGGCGATATTGCTTCTGGTGTTGGCGCTGTTGCGGTCCCGTCCGCCGTAGCGCACAGTGACGTTCCGCAGCGAGGCGCTGCCGCCGTCAATGACCAGCCCGTTCCATTGACCGGGTCCGCTGTTGGCGAGAGAAGTCAGCGTGATAGGCTGTGTGGCTGTCCCCTCGGCGACCAGCGAGCCATGCACTTGCAGTTCGGTGTCCTTGACCATGAGTTGGGCGCCCGGATCAAGGGTCAATTGGGCCTCACCGGGCACGACGAGACTGCCCGTCCACACCACATAGCCTTCGAGCCCGGTTTGCGGGGTCATCCGGCTGTTGAGCGCCACGTTGCCGCCGTCAATGCGGATTTGGTCGTACCCGTTCCCGGCGAACGTGTTGTTTGTGAAGTCCTGAATATTGGCTGTACCGGTACGGACTGCCGCCCCGCTGTTGCCGGAAAAGGTGTTGCCGGTCACTGTCAGGGTGTTGACGCCGGTGGCGTAAAGCCCGTAATCCGTGTTCAGGTCGTTGCCGTTGTTGGTGATGAGTGTGTTGCTGATGACCACGCTGCTGTTTTGGATGCGAATGCCGTAATCCCCCATTGATGTGCCGCCGTAAGACTCTTGTGTGACCTGGCTTTCCACAATCCGCACCGTACCGGCTGATACGCCGCTGATGGTGATATTACTCTTGTAGCCCTGGCTGTTGCTGTTCTGTCCCCCGTAGCGCACGGTGACGTGCTCCAGCGTGCCGTCGCCGCCGTTGAAAACCAGTCCGTCCCACTGACCGGGGCCGCTGTCGGCAAAAGACGTGAACACAATCGGCTGGGCTGCCGTCCCGATGGCGATCAGACGCCCCTGCACCTGAAGTTCAGTGCCACTGTTTCCCTGAACGATGACGCCCGCTTCAATGGTGAGTGTTGCGCCGGGGTCTACGGTAACATCTCCGGTGAGAACGTAGGGACTGTTGGCTGCTGTCCAGGTGGTGTCGGACGTGATGTGTCCGCTGACATCGAGTTGTGCGGGTGCCGCAGAAACCGGCGAAAATCCACTGCTGGCAAAAAACAATAGGCCAAAGGCGGCGAGCAGGCCGAAAACCAGAACGAATGAAATCGAAAACACTTTACGCATTTCAAACTCCTTATTATCGACTGTTGATTTTCCTGTTGGAAGTTAGAAGGTGTTGCGCTGGTTCCATCTTCCCCCGGCAAGCACGATTGGCAGGCACCAGGCTGAGTTGATAGCCGCACACACGGGGTTGTGAGTTACAAATTCAATGAAATCAGTATGCGTGTTTTTTCGGCAACGACCTCCTTTCGCGTTGTTCCTGTGGAGTGGAGCGAATTGCCAATCCGCTTTACTTGTGCCCCTGTCGCGTGGATTGCCGATCCGCGCGGCATCGCAAATTTCAGCGGAGCGGATTGAGCGGATTACAAATCCAGGCGTCCTGCGAACTTTCCTGTGGAGCGGATTACCAAATCCGTTCTACTTGTGGCCCTGTTCCGTAATGGGACGTATCACCCGTTCTGCTGCGCTCTGCCGCGCGGAGTGCCGGCCCGCGCGGCCCCGCAGGTTTGGTGAAACGGATTGAGCGGATTGCCAATCTGCTCTACGTTTGGTTATTTTCATTATCTTGAATTGTACTGCCTATCCCACTTTTTCGCACACCGCCTGACGAATTTGATAGGTGTCGAAATCCCGCGCGACGAAGGTATTGGGGAAGACGTCCCGTGCTTCAGCGAGCACATCCCGCTCGCGGTAACGACGCGAGAGATGGGTGAGAATCAGGTGCCCCACCCCGGCATCCCGCGCCAGTTGTGCCGCCTGCCTGGCCGTCAGGTGTGCGAATTTCCGCCCCATTTCCGCTTCGGGTTGCAGGTAGGTGGACTCGATCACCAGGGTATCCGCCCCCTGGACGTGTTCGAGCAGGTTGTCCGTCCGACCGGTATCACCTACGTGGACGAACTTCGTTCCCGGGCGCGCCGGGCCGAGTACCTGCTCCGGGGTGATGATGCGCCCGTCGGGCAGGGTCGCAGGTCGTCCGTCCACCAGGTCACGCCGCCAGGGGCCGGGGGGAATCCCCAGGGCCTCCGCTTTCTGCGGCAAAAACGGTCGGCGCGATTTCTCCTCGAAGGTGTAGCCGAAGCAATCCGGCCCGCGGTGCGAAACCGGGAAAGCGGTCACGGTGAAATCGTCAAAGTCGAAGATCAATCCGGGGCGGATTTCCATCAGTTTCAACTCGATGGGCGGGCGGATGCCGCGCAGCACCACCCCGTAGAGCAGGTCGTGGACCCGGTCGAGCGCGCTGCGCCCGCCGTAGATTTCGATGCTTTCGATGGCCTCCCAGCGCATGAAGGTCGAGAGCAGCCCTGCCAGTCCCAGGATGTGATCCAGATGCCCGTGGGTGAGCAAAATCCGGTTCAGGCGTTTGAAGCCCAGCCCGGAGCGCAAAATCTGGCGCTGGGTGCCTTCGCCGCAGTCAATCAGGAAGCGGTGTTCATCGTGCTTGACCACCTGTGCCGACAGCCCGCGGTGAACGGAGGGGGCGGAGGCCGAGGTGCCTAAAAAAATGATTTCAAACAAAGGATGCCCTTTCCGGGGGTGCAGGCAAAAGATGCAAAGACCGGGCAGTTACAGAGGGAAGCCCCGCATCCCTGCAACATTTGCGTACACTCCCTTGCCGGAAACAATGTGTGATAGCCGGAATTGTACCCTATCTCCACCTGTTTGGTTTGCCTGCACCCCCTCAATTGAGAAAACACTTGACTTCATGACGCGGTGTGTTATAATGTTTTTGACGCAGTGCGTCATTCTTAGCCGAAAAATCACTCGAACCGTATCAGGAGGTACGCAATGACTGACACAAATCCCACTCCCGTAGATGAGGCCGCTGAAGGCGGTTCCAGCCTGTTTTCTCTGGCACATAAGGTCATGCTGGCGACCGTCGGCGCGGTTGCCCTGGCGCAGGAAGAGGCCGAAGCCTTCATCCAGAAACTGGTTGAGCGCGGCGAAATCGCCGAGCAGGATGGGCGCAAACTGATTAACGACCTCAAGGAAAAGCGCAAGGCGAAGGCACAGGAGGCCGAGGACGAACTGGATCAGCGCGTTGCTGAAATTCTGGACCGCTTGGATGTTCCCACCAAATCGGATATTGACGACCTGAGCGAGAAAATCACCGTGCTGACGAAGAAGATTGATGAACTCAAGGCGGCTTGAAAAAACGGCATAAGGACTGGCATTCCTGTCAGGAATGCCAGTCCTGCCAGGCGAGGTGCTGCACAGCCCAAAGGGAGAGGACGGCTCGTTCCGTCTCTCCCTTTTTCTTTTTCGCTGCCGCGCTTATAATGAAAGTCAACCTGTCCCGACTCCCAACTCTCGACTCCCGACTCCCGACTCCCATGCGCATTATCAAACGCTACGCCAACCGCAAACTGTACGATACCGAGACCAAGCAATACATTACCCTGGATGAAATCGCCGATCTGGTGCGCGCCGGGGTGGAACTTCAGGTAATTGATAACACTACCGGCGATGACCTGACCGCGCTCACCCTCTCGCAAATCATCCTCGAACAGGAGAAAAAGCAGCGGGATTTCCTGCCCAGTTCGGTGTTGAGCGCGCTGGTCGGGGCGGGGGGCAAGTCTCTCGGCGCGCTGCGCCAGCAACTGGAAGCCCCGCTGGACCTGTTGAAGCAGGTTGATCAGGAAATTGAGCAGCGCATTCAGGTGCTGATCCAGCGCGGGGAACTGGCAGAGGAGCACGGTCGGCATCTGCGGGATCAACTGCTGACGCGCAAACCTTTCGGAACAGACGCCCTCCCCCGTGAGGATGAGAAAATTGAGCGTATTCTCGAAGCGCGGGAAGTCCCCAGCCGGGAGGATCTTCAAAAACTGATGGCGCAAATTGAGACGCTTTCCCAAAAAATCAACCAGATTACTTTTACAAAGAGTGATACAAAATGATCCGTCTGGCAGGTTCCGCAAAACGCTCGTTCTTATTCCCCAGCGATTTGGAAACAGCGTTGCGTTACTTTGCCGATATGCGCGGATTGTTCAAATATCTTCCGCATATCACACTGCTCAAAGCCTATTCCCGCACCCAGTTTCGTGTGCTGTATCGTTCTGTTGAACTGGGAGTTTACCAGATTCGGCTTTATAGCGATATTGAAGTGCTCCTGGATTCGGACAAACAGACTATCATCGTCGGCCCGCTGAAAGGGAAAAGACCGGTGCGTCCAAAAGCCGGTCTGCACTCGTTGCAGGGCA
Organism: uncultured Anaerolineales bacterium; assembly: GCA_964589145.1. Lineage (GTDB taxonomy): Bacteria > Chloroflexota > Anaerolineae > Anaerolineales > UBA11858 > UBA11858. The sequence goes on along the minus strand of CAZPSL010000219.1, from coordinate 9,162 downwards.
TGGCGCACTATACCAGTATCTCTCAATTCAAAACCGAGGGGGATTGCACCCGCGTGTATTATCATCTTAACCTGAAAGGGGAACTTCCCACACCCAAAGCACTGAGCCTGGTGCCGCGCCACATCACAGACCATATCGCGGAGAGCATTGCCAACCGGCGTATTTTTGAAATTGCAGATGGTTTTATTACGGGAGCATTGCAGGATTTCGGGAAACGGAAAGCGTGTTCCCCCTGAAAGTTGAAGAAACCAGCCCCTCTTCTCCGGGGCCTTCCTCCCGCGGAGGAAACGTGATCAACCTGAAATTCGGATAAGATACCGGGTGCCTGTTTTGTAGCACGAATATCCACAACTGGGACGAATGGCACAAAACACCGCCAGAGCAAAAATCCAGGATTTTCGTACCCTTGCGGCACAACGAGTGGCAGTCCTGTCAGGACTGCCACTCGTCGCGTAACGATTACGGTAACGGCGGTGCTTCGATGATTGGCACACCCTCCGCGTTGCTGACGGTGACATAATCGGCGCTGACCCAGCCGCGCCCGTCGGGGGCGACATAATCGGGCAGTTCGATCACCCACCAGGCGCCGTCGGCGCTGACCCCGATGATTTTTGCGCGGGCACCGGGTTTTGCCAGCCCGTAACTGGGGTAGTCGGTGCCGGGGCCGGAACGCACGTTGATGGTGTCAACCGCCTCGGCAACGGGGGCATCTTCAGGCAGGTCGGGGGTCTCTGCGAGAGGCGAGCCGATGTAAAATCCCAGCCGCCCGCCGTCCTCGGCGAGATCAAGCCCCAGGTAGGTGGGGAGCAGTTCGTAACTGGCAACCTGCGAGAGATAGGTCAGGAACTGGTCACTCAGGGAGTTTTCGCCGCAAGCCATGCGGGTGATCGCGCCGACCTGGATGGAGAGCGCGTTCCCGTCCAGCGTGTAAGCACCGGTGCCGGTATTGCAGTCGGCGGTGATGTGAACCGTGCCGTCGGGCAGGAACCGCAGGGTGTAGGCATCCGCATTTTCAATCAGGGAATTGCCCTCCGGCAAAATCAGTTCGTTCCACGCCCAGAGCGCATCGGTCAGCCCCGGCCCCTGGATGGGCGGCGGAAACTTCAGGGAGGTGATCACCGCGTCCAGGGTGGCGAGAGTGGGCTGCCAGTCGGTGTAAGCCAGCGCATTCAGGTCAGCGACCTTGCCCGTCAGGTAAGCGGGACCGCTGGCAGCCTGCTGACGCTCTTCCTCGGTGACGGTGTCGCTGTCGGGCAGCGCGTCCGTCCGCACGGGGTAGAAGAACGAGACGTAGAACGCGCCGTCATCGCTCAAACCCTGGAAGATGTAGAACATCTGCGGGTTGTCGTTGGTGACCGGGGCAGGATCATCCGAGAAACGCCCCACAAAACGCACGCCGAAGCCGAAGTCGGTATCCACGTAGTTGTACTGCGTCACCAGATCGTTTTTGGCCGGGACTTCTTCAAAGGGCAGCACGGGCATCCCCGCGGTGGGGATGGGGTCGGGGCGCACCCGCAGCAGTTGCACCACCTGGGTGTACGCCTCGCTGACGCTCAGATCGCCGTTCTGCTCCCAAAGCGAGACGTAATCCGCGATGGGGATGATGTAAATGACCGGGTCGCCGGGGGCTTTGGCCGCGGGGTCAGGGGTGTTGAAGTTGACCTCGATGTGGTCAGGTAGTCCTTTCGGCCCGGTGGGGTTGAGCGCATCGTAGGGCGTGCCCGCCACGCAGTTGATGAAGGTGTCATCCGGCAGGCCGAAGGCATCCTTGAAGGTGTCAATGAACACGTTGGCAGGGTCAATGCCGGGATCGCAGGTGCCGTCATCCGCCGCGGGCGGAGCGGTTTCAGGCTGCCCGGCGTTGACGAGGGCGATCTGCCCGGCATTCTCCGCCAGCAGCAGCACCAGTTTGCCCTCCTGCATCCCGAAAGCGTTGACCTGCCCCAGCAGCGTGATGAACGTATCCGCCTGGGAGGTTTCGCTGCAAACCTGCTGGCTCATCGGGTCGAGCGTGAGGGTCATCTGCATCCCCTCGGCGGTGTACGTCCCGCCGCCGCCCTTGCAGTCGGCCTTGACGAACAGCGTGCCGTCCTCCTGGAAGGTGAGGATGTAATTCTGCGGGTCGGGGATGGCCGCCTGGGCGGCGGGGCTGGTTTGCGTCCATTCCGTCCACTGCCAGGCGATGCCGGTGATCTCTGCGGGCGCGACCAGTTCCAGGACGGGGACTTCATCCGGGGCGGCCGCGGGAGTCGCCGTGGGCGGCAGGGTCGGCGCCGGGGTGGGAACTTCTGTGGGCGCGGTGGTCGGTGCCTCGGTCGGGGCGGCGGTCGCTTCCGGGGTTGTCTCTCCCTTGCAGGCTGTGGCAGTCAGTAAAACCGCCAGCAAAATTGTCAGGATTTTCAACGCTTTCATGGTCATCTCTCCTTTGCGTGAAGGACTGGCAGTGCTGCCAGCACTGCCAGTCCTGAGGCGGGCTGTACCGGCGCGATTATATCATTTCCCGCTTCCCGCGTTTTTCCCACATCAGGTATACTTGAGGACGGTGTTCCGGCGTTTTATGTTCCGGCACGCCGCCCGCCATCCGCTATCTGCTCCCCGCTGATATGTCCCAACTCCCCCTGCTGACCCCCACCGCCTGGAGCGTCGCCGAGGTCACCGATTACCTCAAAGACCTGCTCGAATCCGACCACAACCTGGCGGATTTGTGGGTGCGCGGCGAAATCTCCAACCTCTCGCGCCCGCGCTCCGGGCATCTCTACTTCACGGTCAAGGATTCCCGCGCCGCGCTCAAATGCGTGATGTGGCGCAGCATGGCGCAGCGGCTGCGCTGCCAGCCCCGCGACGGCGACGCGGTCGAAGTTCATGGCGGCATCAGCATCTACCCGGCGGGCGGGCAGTACCAACTCTACGCCGACACCATCCGCCCGGTGGGGGAAGGCGCGCTCTACCAGGAATTTCTGCGGCTGAAAGCCCAACTGGAGGCCGAAGGGCTGTTCGATGAGGCCCGCAAGCGGCCGATTCCCCCCTGGCCGCGGCGCATCGGGATTGTCACCTCCCCGACGGGCGCGGCTTTGCGGGATATGCTCAACACCCTGAGACGCCGCTACCCGCTGGTGGAAGTCATCCTTGCGCCGACTCCCGTCCAGGGAGCGGATGCCCCGCCCGGCATTGTGGCGGCGCTCCGTGCCCTGAACCGAATCGCCCGCCCCGATGTGATCCTGGTCGCCCGCGGCGGCGGCTCCATCGAAGACCTGTGGGCGTTCAACGATGAGCGCGTCGCCCGCGCCATCGCCGCATCTGATGCGCCGGTCATCTCCGGCGTGGGGCACGAGACCGATTTCACCATCGCCGATTTCGTCGCCGACCTGCGCGCCCCCACGCCCACCGCCGCCGCTGAACTCGCCGTCCCCGACCGCGCCGACCTGCGCGCCGCCCTCACCGATTTGCGCCAGCGGCTCCCGCGCGCCGCTCTGGGGCAGACCGCCGCCCTGCGCTGGACTCTCAACGATTTGCAGGGCCGCCTGGAGCGGCACACCCCCCTCACCCGCATCCAGAACGACCGCCAGCGGCTGGATGAACTCACCCGACGGGCGGAGCGTTCCCTGGGGCACCGCCTTTCCCTGGCACGCGCCCATCTCACCGGGGCACAGAGCCGCCTGGAGAGCCTCAACCCGTCAGCCATTTTGGCGCGCGGCTACGCCATCGTCTCCTACGCGGAGGGCGGCATCGTCCGCAGCGCGGCGCAGGTCACTCCCGGCGACGCGCTCAACGTGCGCCTCCGCGACGGCGAGTTTGGTGTTACAGTAACAAAGTGACCCAATCCCAACTCCCAATTACCAATCCCCACCCCCCCCGCCTCACGGAATGCCATGACCGAATCCCCTCCCCCTGTGGAAACCCTGACCTACGAACAAGCCTTTGCCGAACTGGAAGCCATCGTCGCCGAACTGGAAAGCGAGGAGCACACCCTGGACGAAGCCATCGCCCGCTTTGAGCGCGGCCAGACCCTCGCCAAACATTGCGCCGACCTGCTCGACAAGGCGGAACTCAAGGTGCGGCAAATCACTGCAAGTCAAACACAAGATGTAGAGGAACAGACCGAAGATGTCAACTGAAGCAGAAAGCGTAATTCTTTCCCCCGATGAACTGGAGCGGTTGTTTTTTGCCATTGAGCAAACTTGCGTTCAGCACATTGTTCCGCAAGAACTAATGCAACTTGGACAATTGGTTGCCAAAGAGCACTCGCAATGGTCACGGTTGTTTGCAGAGCGGCACTGTGTACCCGGTGAAATCATTTTCTGGGAGAATGTTCCGGGCGATTCCGTGTATATCATCCAATCGGGCAAGGCAGTAGTTGTAAAGGGGAAGTTAACCAGCCCGGTGATTTTAGGGTGCCAGGGCAGCGGCGAGATGATCGGAGAAATGGCGCTTTTGGAAAGTTCGTCCCGTTCGGCAACCGTCATCGCCCTGGAAAAGACACGCTTGCTTGAAATCAGCCGAGAAAACTTTTTCAAATTGTTGCGCACCTCTGATACCTTCAGCCGCGAGATCATGCGCTTGTTAAGCACCCGTCTGCGAGATACATCTGATGCTGTTCAGCGCGAAACAATGGAAAAAATCCGCGATCCGCTGACCGGTTTGCATAACCGGTATTACTTGTGGAGCATATTTGCCTACGAATTGCAACGCGCCGAGCGGGTGCGGTATCCGGTTTGTATCATCTTGCTTGATATTGATAATTTCAAGGACTTCAACGATACTTATGGACATCCGGCAGGTGACCAAATACTGAAAACGCTGGGCAGGATGATCCGTTTGAAAGTACGCCATGCCGATATTGCCTGCCGCTACGGAGGAGACGAGTTTCTGATTGTATTGCCGGAAGCAGCCCTGGATGTGGCCTTGGCTCGTGCAGAAACGATCCGGGCTCGTTGTGATGATTTGCAGGTTGAGTACGAAGGACAGACACTTCACTGCACTGTATCAGCCGGAGTAGCCTGTTTCCCGGACCACGCCACCACCCCGGATACGCTGATCCAGGCAGCCGACCGGGCGCTTTACACCGCAAAAAGGCAGGGGCGCAACCAATTTGCAACCATCCCTGACGACAAATAGCCACCCCCTGAACGTTACTGCTGGAACTTTCATTCAGAGCGGAATCCTGGCTGCAAGTTTTCCCCCAGCACGCTTGGTGGCCTCCACAATGCGAGCAATACAGGCACAAACAGCAGTGTCACACCCACCAGGTGGCCCAGTTGATGGTTTATGTTCAAGTAGGGGTACCATACCCGTATAATCTCGTAGTACGGAATCAGCAGAAGCGACATTAACGAAAACACCACCGCACTGCCGATGACCCGCCTTTCAGGGAGAAGCAAAGCGGCAAAAGGCAGGAACCACAGCAGATACCAGGCGTGGAATGTTGTTGCTGCCAGCAGAACATACCAGAAAAAGATATAAAATCCTGCCCGCAAGGGGGCCTCGGACGCGGCTTTCTGGCGGTTTCTCTTCTCGAAGCGGAAGCGCAACCCGGATTGGAATACCCGCCACAACGCCCAAAGATAAATTCCGCCAAAGATAGTGTAAATCAGCCGCGAGGTAGTGCGAAACGCAGCATTCACACTGCCCAGATGCGGGCGCACAGTCAGCACCAGCAATGCGAACAGGGAACGCCCCGCTCCCTTGCTGGCTTGCAGCACCGCCCAATTCTCCAGGCCGGGCCAGTAGGGCATCATCCCGGCAGCAACCAGCATCCCGATAGCGATTCCTGTTCCCGCAGGCAGAAGAATCCGCCGCAGTCGGGTGTGCGCTGTTCCCATCAGGCCGATGAGAAAAAACGGCAGCACCAGCACGGAGGAAAATTTCACCAGAATAGAGAGTGCAAAAGCAGCGACGAATAGCAGCCAGATGACCCGCGGCGAACGCAGAAGCGCAGAAAACCAATTGCGGCTGCCCGCGGCCGCCTCCCGGCCGTTTTTTGCCAGCCAAAAGTAAGCCCAAACCGCAGCCAGCAAAAAGAACACCATCACAATATCGTTGTGAGCATTTTGAGCGCTTTCAAACAGCACCAGCGGGTTGAACGCAAAAAACGCTGTTCCTGGCAGTGCCCAGCGCGGGCGCGTCAGGCACAAAATGCGGTAAATCAGCCCCATACTTCCCAAATAAGCGATAACGCCAACCCCCTTGAGCGCGTAGAGATGGGCCAGGTAATCCCCTCCGGCGAAACGGTAAACAATCAGGGAAATCTGCTCCCAGACGGGGCCATAGGGTGATGCCGCATCAACCCACTCACCGGCCAGCCCCAGCCATGGATCACTTGGCGGAAAATTTTCTGGCGCAGTCAGAAACGGCGATAAATGGTACAACCCCCAGCCCCGCGTCCGCAGGGCGTATACAAAAAGGTCAATTGCCATCTGGGGGTACGAAAATGCCAGAATAACAGCAAACAACCCTCCAATCCCCAGCAGAGTCCAAAAATCTGCCTGCCCGGAAGATGAAACCAGCACTCGCAAAATATAAACGTACATCCCAAAAAGCACTAAAATCCCGACAATAAAAGCCGCAAAACCAAATATGGAGTATTCTGTCAATTTGGCATAATCCACCGGCGGGTTGACAGCATAGTACCGGCCGAGTGGAAACGGTACCGTAAAGGCCAGGTAAATCAGCCCGCTGGTCAGGAAGGAAAGTTCCAGGCGGTGTTTGAAGAACGGGGGGAAAGCGTTGCCAGATTTGCGCCTTTTTGAGTGAGCCATTTTTGTCTGTGTTTTCGTGCTGTTTGGTCGGTTACATCCGCAACTTTGCCACCGTGACCCCTTCCCCGCCCTCGGCAGGCTTGCCCCCCTCAAACGAAGCAACGTGCGGATGCCCGCGCAGGGCTTCGCGCACCACGTCCCGCAGCCGCCCGGTGCCCTTTCCGTGGATGATGCGCACCCACGGCAGCCCGGCCAGGTAGGCACGTTCCAGATAGCGGTCGAGCGCGTCGAGGGCGTCATCGGCGCGCTTGCCGCGCAAATCCAGTTCGATGCCGGGAGAGGCCGGGTTGGCAGCCGCTGACGGCGGATGGCTGACCGCGGCGGCCGGCGGGGGATCGTCTGCATCGCTCCGCCGCGAGAGTTCCGTCAGCCGCGCCCGCACGCGCAGCACGCCGACCTGCACCTCGGCGTCCTCCTCCCCCAGAGCGGTGACCACACCTTCCGCTCCCAGGGAGCGCAGGTAAACCTTCGACCCCAGGCGGATCGGCCATTCGGCGGCGGAGACCTCCGGGGCGCGGCGTTCCACGGGCTGCTCCACCGCCTCTTCCAGTTCGGCGGCCTGGGCTTCAATCTCCTCCAGGGCTTCCACGGGCTGGCGCAGTTTGCGCATCTCGCGGCGCAGGCGGCGCAACTCGGCGCGCAGTTCAGCGACCTCGGCTTCAGCCTGCTGGCGGGCTTCCTCCAGGATGGCGCGGCGCTCGTCTTCCAGGTTTTCCAGCCGTTCGGCGAGTTCGGCGCGCAGGGCTTCGGCCTCGCGGCGGGCGCGCTCGGCGTCCTCCCGCGCCTGGCGGGAGAGTTCACGCTGGCGGTGGATTTCATCCAGCAGGCCGTCGGCGCGCAAATCGGCGGGGTGGATTTCGGCACGGGCGGCCTCCACAATTTCGGCGGGCAGCCCCAGCCGCTCGGCAATTGCCAGGGCGTTGGAGCGTCCCGGCAGGCCGATGGTCAGGCGGTAGGTGGGGCGCAGCGTCTCCAGGTCAAATTCCACGCTGGCGTTGACCACGCCGGGCGTGCCGTGGGCGTAGGCTTTCAACTCCGGGTGGTGGGTGGTCACCAGGGTGGTGATGCCGCGCCGGAGCAGGTAATCGAGCAGGGCACGCGCCAGCGCAGCCCCCTCCTGCGGGTCGGTGCCCGCGCCCAATTCGTCCAGCAGCACCAGCGAGCGCCGGTTTGCACGCTGCAAAATGCGGATGATGTTGGTGATATGCCCTGAAAAGGTGGAAAGCGACTGCTCGATGGATTGCTCGTCGCCGATGTCGGCGAAAATTTGCCCGAAAACGCTGATGGCCGACCCCGGTTCGGCGGGGATGTGCAGCCCCGATTGCGCCATGAGCGCCAGCAGGCCCACCGTTTTGAGGGTGACGGTTTTGCCGCCGGTGTTCGGGCCGGTGAGGATCAGCGCGTAGGTTTGGGGGTCGAGTTCCACGTCAATGGGGACGACGGTTTCCGGGGCCAGCAGGGGATGGCGTGCTCCCCGAAGTTGGATCACCACTCCGGGGTGGCGGCCCTCCCCCGGTTCCAGGGGATGCAGCACCGGCGCGGTGGCGGTCAAATCCCCGGCGTAGCGGGCACGCGCCAGGGCGAGGTCAAAATCGGCGAGGGCATCCGTCATCTCCAGCAGAATTTCGGCGTGCTCGCCGATGAAGCGGGAGAGTTCCGCCAGCACGCGGCGCACCTCGTCCCGCTCGGCGAGGCGGAGTTCGCGGCAGGCGTTGTTGAGTTCTACCACCGAGAGCGGCTCGACAAACAGGGTTGCGCCGCTGGCCGACTGGTCGTGGACGATGGCCTTGACCTTGCCTTTGTGGTCGGCCACCAGGGGCAGGACGTAGCGGCCATCGCGCTGGGTGACGATGGAATCCTGCAAGTAGGGGGCGATTTTCGGGTCGCTCAACATGCGCTGCATCCGGGTGAGCAGGCGGTCGTGCTGGATGCGCAGGTCGCGGCGGATGGCGGCCAGTTTTTCGGAGGCGGTGTCGAGCACTTCGCCGCGCTCGGAGAGGGTTCGGGAGATGGCATCCACCAGCCCGAGGGGAGGCGGCAGCCGCCGGGCGGTTTCGGCCAGCAGGGGGAAGTCGCGTTCCTGACGCTCGAAGTAGCGGCGGATTTCGCGGGCGGCCACCAGCGTGGATTTGATTTCCAGAATTTGGGCGGGTTCCAGCACCCCGTGGCGGGCAGCGGTTTCGATTTCCCCGCGGACATCGCGCGCCCCGCCGACGGTGGTGGAGGGCCGCTCGGTGAGCAGGCGCACCGCTTCGGCGGTTTCGGCCTGTCGGCGGCGGGCTTCGGCAAGGTCAGCGGTGGGACGCAGGGCGCGCGCTTTTTCCGCCGAGCCGCTGAAGGCGCAGTATCCGGCCAGTTTTTCGAGGATTTTGGGGTATTCGAGGGTGGCGAGGGTTTTGGGGTGCAT